>NZ_JAAKRF010000001.1:0-523765 GCF_049173005.1 Aeromonas sp. 602658
TTTGAATTCGGCAGTAAATGAGCGACGTAATCTTGTCATTGAACACCTCAGGTCATGGTGGCGACTGTACCACCTAAGATGGTGTCCGGGATGATTAGACCACTACACTTCGATACTTGGGTTTTGCACATGTCGTGTTTTCAGGCGGATACAACTTTGACTCTAAATAGTGTGAACAAGGAGCTCACTGCAATAATTTGAGCCGTGTTACTCTAGGCCAAATGGAACTTGCCAGAGGGATATCATGCCGATACAACCACCCCCTTCGACTTATCGCTGCCCAACATGTGGCTGGCACAAGACGGTTGTTCCCAAGAGCGATGTTATGGTACGTGGCCATACCTGGTTTGAGGCCTGTCCCGAGTGCCACCATGCCCCACTGGAACAATCGTCGGCCACCATGGTGGAGCTGACCATTGCAACGCTGAAGGGTGTCATCCGCAAGTAGCCGCTGCTATAACCACATTGCTATTCCAGCCTGTTCTTCATCAACCTGATGATCAAGCAGCAGGACAGAGAGTATGTTTGGCAAAACTGGCTATTCATCTGATTGAGAAGGAGAGCGTCGTTGAATTTTGAACAGTTGAAAAACCGTCACCGGAAGCTGCGTGAACACTCTCCCAGCAACCTCAACCTGCGAGTTCATCGTGCATTAAGCTGGCTGAAACGCGCCGAAATGGCCGAGGATGAAGATGGCCGCTTTATCTTTCTCTGGATTGCGTTCAATGCGGCTTATGCCACTGAAATCGATGACGATCGTCGCCTCTCTGAACAGGAGACCTTCAAAGGCTTTCTGGAGAAACTGTGCGACCTGGATGAGCACAAAAAGATCGAGCATCTGGTTTGGCAGGAGTTCTCTGGCAGTATCCGCATACTGCTGGATACCCCGTTTGTACTGCAAGGCTTCTGGGATTATCACAGCGGCAAAATAAGCGAAGCCCAGTGGAAGGAGCGGCTGGCACAAGGCAAGAAGATGGCAAACCAGGCCCTCGCCAGCAGCAACACCCCACAGTTGCTGGGCGTGGTGTTTAACCGCCTCTATACCTTGCGCAACCAGTTAATTCATGGCGGTGCGACCTGGAACAGCTCGGTCAATCGCAAACAACTGAAGGATTGTGCCAACCTGCTCGGCAAACTGGTGCCGGTGATCATCGAGTTGATGATGACCCATCCCGATACCCTGTGGGGAGATGCCTGTTATCCGGTGGTTGAGCTGGCAGGTTAATCAGTCGCAAGATGGCGGGCTGAGATGGCCCCGCGGCTTCAATCCGTCCGATCTGACAGATAGAAAGCCCCGGCTAACAAACCATAGACCAACCGCACCCGCTCATCCCAGCCCAACAGCACACCGAGTAGTACTTCGCCGCTTGCCAAATCGTCACCATGCCAGAAGCACCAGAGGGCTGCCTCCACTACATCCAGCCAGCTGACATGGCCCAGCTGATTGCGTGACTTGCGCCGCCAGCTGCCGCGCACCGCAGCACCGCTATTCGGGGATATAGTCGCCAGCGCCCGCTGCTCCATCACACTTGGCGTGAGTCCATCCAGCTTGGCCTGACGGCTGCCACGCCCTCCTCGCAGCAATTTGTCGAGTAGCAGCGCCAACAGACGAAACGCGTCCTGATCTTCAAAGCTGGCATCCTCCCCCAGCAAATCGGCTGCACCGGTCATCAGTTGCTCACGCCCTTGGTAGATTGGCTGTGAAGTGCGATCCAGCCGATGTTGCTCGACATGGATAGCCAGTGCCGTCACCACCGTCAGCGGTGAAGTCTCACCCTCTTGGTGATACGCGCCTTTGGCAAGCAGAACGGTCAGAGCCCTAGCTCGCTCGGCTGGTAGTAGGCAATAGATCCCCCTGATCAGTGGCATGGCCGCCTGATCCGATAACAGTCTTGAGTTCATAGCGCCTCAGTGACGATCGCGTTTGAAGTGGGTGGTTTTATGACCGACGGTGACAATCTCACCGCCTTGCAGTACCAGATAGTGAACGCGCAGCCGCTGGCAGCATTCCGCTGGCACTCCGTACTCGGCTTGCAGCATCGTCACGCCTTTGCGATCGAGATAAACCAGTTCGCGCCCTTGGTGATAAGAAGAACGTCCGATGCTCAGCAGCAGCTCTACCAGCTCGGGAGCAATACCGCGCTGCTGCATCCGGCACGCGGCGTGATGGCTGTATGCACGATCCAGCTTCCCGTTCATGGCATTCCCCTTTGGCGCTCATTTCGATGGACTCATTATATGTAGCCTGTATACTCATGCCGATACTGGTTACATAAACATGTCGCATTTTGGAGCACGTATGGCACCCAAAGAGCTCACCTGGGATCAAACCCTGCGCTTTCGTCTGTTGGAGATCGTATTGCAGTGGGAGGGACGGCTGACCACCAATCATTTGATGACCGCCTTCAATATCGGTCGCCAACAGGCGTCACGAGATATCAACCACTACCTGACACACTACTCACCGGAGGGGCTGGTCTATGACAGAAGCCTGAAGGGATACAAACCCACAGAGCACTTTGTCCCGCGCTTTAGTGAGGGAAAAGTAGATGAGTACCTGATGTTGCTGCACCGTGAAAAGCAGCACCAGCGACAACATGAAGCGGGCCTGTTGACACTGCCGCTGATGGATCTGCGCTACGGCCATATCGAAATCCTGGATGTGCCAAACCGCCATATCGACCCCAGGATTGTACGCGGTTTGGTGCAGGCGGCCCGTGGCCAGCTGCGGGTCGATGTCGATTACGTATCCCTCAGTTCAGAGGAGCAGAGTGGCCGCAATATCGTGCCCCATACCCTGGTCTATGACGGGATCCGCTGGCATGTGCGGGCCTACTGCGAGAAGAAAGGGGAATATCTGGATTTTGTGATGAGTCGTTTTCGGGGCGAACCGGATCTGCTGGATGCCTCTCCTCACGGCCGGGAGCAGGATCTGGAGTGGAACACCCAGGTGACTGCGGTAGTCGTTCCCAATCCCGGGCTCAGTGAAGGACAACAGGCCATCATTGCCAGAGACTATGCCATGACAGGGAACCAGCTGTTGATCAGCCAACGGATCCCCTTGGTGCATTACGCATTAGAACGGATGCAGGTGAGCTATAACGGCGAACACCACCAACATCCCCTGCTCTACCCGCTGGTGCTTGCCAACCGGGACGAGCTGATCAAGCAAGGCTGTACCTTCAAGCTCAAGAGTGCAGATCTACAAATGCGACCAGGTTAATCCTGGCGCCATAATGTCCGGCTTCTCCGCACATCCGGCAAAGAGAGATAGAAATAAAAAAGGCTCCCGGCATGACGGGAGCCTTTCCCAATCAGAGAATTTAAATTAAATCGTGCCAAGACGCGTCAGCAATTGATCATAATCAGCTAAATCCTGCTCTTTATGCAGCAAACCCTGACGAACCTGCTCCAGTTCATTTTGAATATCTTTAGTCAGCTCACTCTGGATACTTCCTTGCAAACAATCCAGCTGAGCGATCACATCGGTCACCCCTTTCTTCAATCGCGATTCCAACTGTGCAAATACATTGGCAAGTGCCTGATCCAGATAGCTGCGTAATCTGTTCATCTCACTCTGATCTTTTAACTCACCACTGAAGGGAATAATGGCTGTCGCATCTCCCAGTGATAACTCAAGGGTGGGCATAGCCAACCTATTGATCGCTCCCTCCAACGTCCCCTTGAACAGAGCTGGGTTGAAATGATCATTGCCCGTATCCAGATGCTTTATCAGTGCCTTGCGCAAACTGTTTTTCAACTCCAACGGAGAGATAAGTCGGTTTATATGGTTACGCATCTGTTCGGCGCACTGGTGGCCATAGTCACGAACCTGCTCAATAGCATCAGATGCACTGAGATAGTCATAACTGACGGTGCGAGTGTAATACTCCCTTCTGGTATCGCCCCATGTCCAAGGCTTATACCATGTGGAGTCACTGACCGTTCGGTAGCGCTCCTCCTCATGGGTAGCGGTACGAGTTTGCAGGCGGCTGAAACGTCCACGGTCCGCATCCAGCTGCCTCAACATGGCACGGCTATCTTGCTGCGCTTTGGTTTTCACTCCCTCAATCAGAGTTCGTAGCTCATTGGCAATTGCCGACAATCGTATATCACAGCCCTGTTGCTGCTTGGTCAAGGATTGCAGATCCTGAGTTTTCAGCAGCGTGATGCGCTGCTGCACCCGCTCGGCCAAACCATCGCACCACTGGCTGAGGCGCTCCGCGGTTTCTTGCTCAAATCCAGCGCGCTGCTGCTCCAGAAGCGGCAGACGATCCTGACGGGCCTGTTGGTAAGCCCCCGTTAACGCAGCAAAGTTGGCAATCTGCTGCCACTGTGGCTGGTTAATCGGCTCGCCCCAGCACTCTTCCGCCATATCTTGCAACTGGCTATAGGTGTGGTGCATGCTGCGCCCCCAATTCGTCTCTGGCCAGTGAGCAAAGCCGTAAGCAAAGGTACTGGAAAAAACCGGGTCAGCCAGTTGTGCCAGCACCTCAGCCAAGCGGGTTTGGCCCCGCTCGCGGCGCAACTTCACCAGTTCTGCGACCTTCTCGCTGGCTCCTCGCAGCAGACGGCGGCGAATATTGTTTTCGGTCTCGGCCAGAGAGCTGCGATCATAACCATCGTCCAGAATGGCGGAATCAAATTGCCCCGCCACCAGCACCAGCCGTTTCACCCCCTTGTTTGGCAACTGCTCGCTAAGCAAGCTCACATCTGACTCATCTAGGAACTGGCTGCAGCGGGAAAGGAAGAAGACCACATCACAGTTAGCCATATAGTCGCGAGTTTTTTGAGAGCGGCTCTGCACCGGATCATTCATGCCCGGGGTATCCACCACCTCAAAACCCTTAAGTTCTTCACTCGGCAGGGTTAGAACGGTCGATTTAACCAGGGCAGTATAGCGGCCATCATTGCCGGCGTATTGATTGAGCAACCCCTGCAGACCCGCGACATCCTCGGCAAACAGGATCTCGGTCGCCTCGTTATCTGAAAAACGTTGCCAGTGCTCAGCCAGATCCAGCCCAGAGGTGCTGGCCATGGTTACCAGCTCACGGGCAACCTTGATCTCATCGCTATCCCCTTGCCGTTCGGCCAAGTCGGTGATCTCGCGCCACTCATTCTGGTTGTAATACTCAACGTGCAAGCTATAGCGATCACCATATACCACCTTGGTCAGGTTGGCCGTCTTGGGCGTGGCCGCCTCTGGCAGGATCGGGCGACCATCAAACAGCAGCGCATTAAGGAAGGTACTCTTCCCCGCTTTGACCTGCCCCATAATACCGATATTGAGGGTCTGCTCCTGTTTTTGCCAACGTTGTAGCTTGGTTGAAAAGTCAGACGCGATTGATTTTAAGTCCGCGTAATCATCAGGGAACTTATGTTCATCCAGCGCAATCAAAAAATCTTCAATTTTATTTACAAACATAATCAGCTCACTTAAATAGCAACTCTATTGATGGAGATACATCCAACTCAATTCCGTTTGTCTTTATAAATTGAACTAGCTCTCTAGGTACAAATGTCAGCTTATTAACTGGCCCCATTAAATAGTAAAAAGTAGGGCTAAAAACTTCAATTTTGATCCTCTGGAGTGACCTCAACTCGGTTAACTCTTTTGGTAATGAAGTAACATTGAGGGACAGGAGCGTCAGATATTTAAGATTTTTGAGCTTGCCAATGCCAGGAGGCATATCCGTCAGTCGGTGAGAGTCTATGGTTAACAACTCAATATTTTCCAAAAGATAGATCTCTTCGGGTATCGATGACCAACGAACGATACTATCCTCCCTCTTATAGTCGAGATTACTTAATTTCTTGACGCGACTCAGTGCATTCAAGCTTCGAGGCAAATTACTTGATGGGATACCATTCTCGTCAGCCCATGCAAACAAACGTTTTGCTGCATTTGGGCGATAATGATATAGAAACTCAGACCACACTTGATATGGTGCGAGATCCATATCACAGGAGGGTTCACTGAGCGAGTCGACAGATAACCCAAGGATAAATACTGCAAGATAAACAATGTCACCAAGCTCGTCATCCGTAAGACCTAAATAACTGACCAACATCTCAAGTAGAGAAGTGACTTGCTTATCCAGTGGCTTATTTATCCGCGCAAAGATCATGATATCAAGCAGCACCCCCCGGATAAGTAACGGGTCTTGTTTAATTAACCCGAGCGCATCGCCCAGTTTATCCTTAGCCAAACGCTCAGCCAGTTCGCACAAACGAGTCTGTTGACCAGCCAATCCTATGGCAGGCAACCAGAGATCCAGTAGTCGTTGCTGTTGCTCGCTGATGGCCCCCTCACACAGCAAGACCATCAGCAACAAGGCGACATAGTGGCTGCGAGTCACCTCATCCTTATCGACTGCATAGTGGTCCTTATAGGGCTGCTCCAATATTCTTAATTTATCGAGTTGGTGCAGTGCTGTTATCACATTCATGGCTATTCCCCATTGTTATTAACTTGGCCAATCATGGACCACCAGGCATTTAATCCAGTGGGAAATGGGATTATACGAATAGCAGGTATTCCCCCCTCGCTTCTTTGTACTGTGCTTGAGCATATTTGCGTTACTCGGCCTGCAGGAACCTCAACCTCTCTAGTCCTCGATCCGTAGTGAGTGGATGAATATCTGATACAGATATAATTTCTAGTTAAATCCCCCACTTTAAATGAAGTCTGTTCTCTAAAATAAAATGCACCAAAAATTTCGTCTACAATTTTATCCATTACAATGAAATCTTCGGCCATATCATCTATTTTTAAATCATCCAACCCCATCATAAGATATTCAAACCAATACATGAGCCTCTGAGAGCGTATGTCAGAGATCCCAAGGATAATAAACTGCTTTAACAATACATCAAATCGTTGAGTAGTCAAAGCACCATTAACACGCAGCAATATCATTAGATCGAACAAATAAGAATTACTAGCTTGCTCATCTTTTTTCAAAAAAATGATAGTTTCTTTAAGCTCATCACGATTCAGGGCAGCAGCCTGTTTCAGGTAAAAATCAACAGGATTTTTGACTGCCATTGATGTGAGCAACATATCAAGCAAGCGGCTCTGGACTTCGCTTATAGCCCCCTCTTCGAGCAGATTTGTGACGAGGAGTGTGAGATAGCGATTCTGCTCCAACTCTGCCTGTTGCGACATATAGTGCGGGTCAATCGGTTCTAATTCAGGACGAATCTGATCTAGCATATCGAGTAATGATGATTTGCTCATGGATGGTATTCCTTACTTATTTTACTGATGCCAATCACGCCAACAGCGTCTGCAAGACAGGATAAGAGGGGTTATCCCGACGCAATAACTTCGGTAAGTTGGTCAGTGGAAGATCATGAGTCAGCGGCAGCCAGATCGCGGGATAAGAGGAGTTATCCCGACGCAATAACTTCGGTAAGTTGGTCAGTGGAAGATCACGAGTCAGCGGCAGCCAGATCGCGGGATCACACTCTGTTGCAGATACGCACCACTCCTCAGCCAATTGCCCGAGCATATTCGAGAGCTGAATAGCGCTAAGATCCAGCAGACTCAAGTCATCCGGCTCCGGTAGTGGGATACCGACCCAATCCCCGATTTGCTTGAGTTGAGTAAAAAAGCGCATCTGCACATCAGCCAACGTCTTGGCTACCTGTTCCCATTGCTCCAGCTCGTTCTTGATCTTGCGTTGCAGGTTATTGATATCATCCTGCACGTCGCTATCGTCGCTTAAAGCAAGAATGCGGTTGAACTTGCTGAGCTGACGCTGAGCCTCCTGACGCTCCTCATCGATAAAGCGCTGGTAGGCCATAAACTGACGCTTGAACTGCTTAGCAAAACCCAGCTCCCGGCGAGCCTCATTCCATTGGGCAAAATAGTCCATCAGTGGCTCCGCATTGAAGCCGGAACGGGGACGGGTCGAGAAGGGGATCACATCGAGCACAGCCACACCACGTTTGGCCAGAGTGTCACGCACCAGTGCCACAATTTTCTCGATCTCCTCGGCCGGATGTTTGTCAGCACGGCTGATCACCACCAGCTTCGGAATGGCGCGATCCAGTGTGCCAAGGAAGGCAATATCCTCTTCGGTGATGGTGCCCTTATCCGCCGGTACCAGCCAGACGATAAACTGGGCACTATTAAGCTGGGTCCGTGCCAGATTGGCATCGGTGCGCTCACTACCTACCTGATCCGCCTTGCTATAACCCGGAGTATCAAGCAGAGCCAGATTGTCCCAAGGCAGCGCCGGATGAGCCACCACGACCGATGTGAGCAGGCTGCTGATCTGGCTACCATAGCGGGATTTCTCATCATGGGTCAGGGTACGAAACTGCTCATGGCTTAAAGAAACTACCCGATTGAACAGGTTGATGGCATGCACCTCGGTCTGCTCACCTTTCCCCTGCACCAAATAAGTGGGCAGTGACGTGGTCGGATCCACCTCAGTGACCAGGCATTGACGATCACCGATTAGTGCATTGATAAGCGATGATTTACCTGCACTAAAACTTCCCCCCAGCCCCACTACCACCTTGCTTGGCAAGGCCGGGTATTCGCAGAACTCGCGAAAACGGGCCATCTCCAGCCGCAGAGCCTGCAACAGATCGGTAATGTTATCCGGGCTCCCCTTGCGGGCCAGCGCTGGCAACTCCTGCTCAATGATCTGCTCAAGGGCTTGTAACTGCTGCTCAAGCTGCTGATTACCCTCACCGGCAACAGTAGATTCACAAGCCTGACTAAGCAGCGCATAGCGCTCACGCACCGTTTGCTCACTCAATTGGGTACACAGGTGATCAGCCACGGGCAAACTCCTTCAATTTGGTCTGTAACGCGACTAGTTCGGCCTGTTCGCCTTGGTAACGAACTTTATTTTTGGCGTCAGTTTCTTGCTCGGCTGAAAGCTGCTCAGCCAATTGCTGCAGCGACAGTTGTAGATGACTGATGTTGCGATCTGCTTCGGTCTTAACCTGCGCCATCACCTGCTCAATGCTCGTACTCAGAGCTGCAGTAATTGGCGCCTGCACCTGAGCAAGGCAATCGGGGATCAAGGTCGCCAGCACGTATTGACGCGCCTCTTCCCTTTGCTCGCGCTTAGCCATCTCTTCGGCGGCATTGTCAAACAACGAGCCGAGAATGGACTTGAGTATCGGGGCAAATATCATCAAAGCGGGTATGCGTGTCAGTGCTGCCAGCGCAAGGGGCAATAGGCCACTCAGCACATCCTGGAACATGCCACTCCCCTTACCTCCTAACTGAAAATCATGTGAAAAATTAAGCTCGTTGAAAGAGACTTCTGCAAGGCGATCAAGCTGGCTTAACTTGCTGCTAATCAATGGTTTGAGTCGTTCTTCCATACCCGTCGCATACGCCATACGCAGCGAAGCCCCAACGATGCCATTGATATCACTCTGATGGAGCAGGCTACTGGCAAGGCTTTCGAGTTGTGCTTTCAGTCGACTTGAAAACTGCTCACCGATAAAGGTGGCAATGGGCGTTACCTGTTCCTGTAACTGCTGTTCAGTTCGTTGCAGATCCTGAAGTAGCTGATCCTGCTGCTGGCGTAACAGCGCCTGCTTGCTTTTGAGTTCTTCAATCGTGAGGTTCTCGCTATTGAGCAATTGCTGTAGATGACGAACCAAGGTATCGATCAGCCGCGCTGCACGCATACCGACACGTTGATGAAAGAACACTTCGTTTAGCGGCAACAATTGCTGCAATGCGCGCGCCCATCCTTCCGTTGTATCACCACTCGATTTGGTTTTACGGCTTACCGCACTGACGGAGAGCAACGGTGTCCCACTGATGACTTCAATTTCATCCTTCACCTGAGTCAGCACACTCGCTACATCCTCTGGCGTTTTTTTGTCACATTTGGTGAGCACCAGCATCATCGGCTTCTTGTTAATGGCCAACTCTTCAATAATCTTTTTCAGACTATCCTTGAGCCCTCCTTCATCGACACTCACAACGATGCAGTATGCAGAACTACGTTCCAGATAATTATCAATGGCCTCCGAGTGTTGCTCGATGCCAGACTCCCAACCCGGCATGTCGACCAGTGTCATGCCGTCCAGCCGAGCGAGTGCCGGAGATGGTGTTGCGACCTCAACCCAACTGTCACTTTCAACATTGCCAAAATCCTGAGCCTTCAGTGCAGCACGGTCCAGCGGCACCGCTTCCTTGGTGGGATGATGCAGAATAAGAAATTCATCATCAGCAAAGCGGAGCTCGGTTGGCAGACAGGTTTCGGGGTTGACTGCAACGGAGAGGAGGCTCTCATCGAGCAAGAAGTTGATCAGTGACGACTTGCCTGCACTGAATGAGCCGATAAGGGGCAGCCGAACCGAAAACTGGTTTAGCTCCGCGCTTAATACGGCCAACTCATCAAGAGGAAACTTGTGTGCAGCCCAGATGACCTCGATACGGGGAAAACTTTCCTTGAGAAATACCTGTTCGTGGAGCATAGAATCCTCATATTCTACAGATAGCTACTTTTCACGCTTACTTATTGAAGAAACAACAATAAGCGCCTAGTGGAACCATCATACAGAGGATATCCGCCCCTTTTAAGGGTGTATAAATTCACATGTCACATTTTCAGGCAGAAGTCTGCGCAAACCAGACCGTCACCCACCATCACGCCGTATTTTCCGCCCAATAAACCACCACCTGTGCGGCTCGCCCTTCGTTCTGCCTGCGCTATGGTTTACCATGCAGGCAATTGTGGTGCATGGCACCGCCCACCCTGGCGCTAGCCGCCGCCGTCATCGGATCCCATCCCAAGCAACATGAGCAAAACAGCACACGCCGGCAACGAGCCCACATTCTACTTTCACGATTACGAAACCTTCGGCATCAGCCCCGCCAAGGACAGGCCGTCGCAGTTTGCCGGTATTCGTACCGATGCGGATTTCAATCTCATTGGCGAGCCGCTGGTCATTTATTGCAAGCCGCCGGCTGATTATCTTCCAGATCCGGAGGCGTGCCTCATTACCGGTATCACGCCACAGAAGGCGATGAAGGACGGGCTGTGCGAGGCAGATTTCATTCGCCAGATCCACGAGCAGTTCGCCACGCCGAATACTTGCGTGCTGGGCTATAACAGCATCCGCTTCGATGATGAAGTGACCCGCTACACCCTCTATCGCAACTTCTATGACCCCTATGGCTACGCGTGGCAAAACGGCAACTCCCGCTGGGACATTCTCGATATGCTGCGGGCCTGCTATGCCCTGCGACCAGAGGGGATCGAGTGGGCCTTTGACGATGAGGGCAAACCGAGTTTTCGGCTGGAGAAGCTGACGGTCGCCAACGGCGTCGCTCATGCCAATGCACACGATGCACTCTCAGACGTGCTGGCCACCACCGAGATGGCCAAGCTGGTGAAAAAGGCCCAGCCCAAGCTGTTCGGGTACCTGTTTGATCTTCGCAACAAGAACAAGGTGAAGGCACTGATCGACGTGGTGACCATGAAGCCACTGGTACACGTCTCCGGCATGTTCTCCCCGTGGCAGGGATGCGCAAGCTGGGTCTCGCCACTCGCCTGGCACCCCACCAACCAGAACGCGGTGATCATGGTCGACCTGACCCGTGATCCCACCCCGCTTATCGAGCTCACGAGCGAGGAGATCCGCGAGCGCCTCTACACCAAAAAAGAGGAGCTGGGGGATCTGGCGGGCATTCCGGTCAAACTGGTGCACATCAACAAGTGCCCGGTACTGGCGCCGGCCGCCACCCTGACCGCGGAGCGCGCCGACGAGCTGGGCATCGATCGGGAGCAGTGCCGCAAGAGCCTGGATCTGCTGCGCGCCCACCCCGAGGTGCGGGAAAAACTGGTGGAGGTGTTCCATCAGGAGTTTGCCGGTAGCAATGAGAGCGACCCCGATACCCAGCTCTACGCCGGATTCTTTGGCCATGGCGACAAGTCCACCATGGATCTGGTGCGTGCCACCCCCGCGGATCTGCTGGGTGAGCGGGAGTTCGCCTTTACCGACGCCCGGCTGCCGGAGATGCTGTTCCGCTACCGCGCCCGCAACTGGCCACACACCTTGAGCGAAGCAGAGCAGAAACGCTGGCGCCTGCACTGCAGCGACTACTTCAGCCGTCGTCTGCCGGACTACGTGCCCCGACTCGAGGCGCTGGCAGAGCAGAACCAGAGTAACGAACGGAACTTTGCGATTCTAAAGAGTCTCTACCACTATCTGGAAGATTTATGAGTTGTGAGTAGTTTCACAATAAATCCTTCCCGCTCGTCCCCTTCTTCAGGTCATAATGACGAAGGGGATTTCCCCAAAAACCAATATCTTGCGACATTCTGAGCGGATGTCTCCCAAGCAAGAGATCTCTTTGGCCGAACGGAAGCCATTTGCTGATGCCTCGTCACCACGCACTGCTCGGATTACTGGCCCTGCTGCCGCTGGCAGCCAACGCCGCATACCGGTTCGATGTGCCGGACTATCTTGCTCGCCTGCCCGAGCAGACCTATCGCATCGTAGAACAGAACTTCAACACCCTTTATCAGCAGACTGATTTCACACCCCTGATCACCAACAGCTACTTCAACGGCTCCCAACTCTACAAGTTTGTCGGGGTACCGCTGGCCATCAGCGCCCAGTCAGGTTTCCAGCTGGAGGTGTTTGGTCAGGTCTATAACCGCGCTTCGCAAGCCTATATGCACCTGAGCGAGGACATGTCCCTTTATCGAGTGATGCGGGTCGATCTGATGGGGAACCCCAATGATCAGCTGGCCATCGGTTTTGGTCTGGGGGTGCCCATCACCCCGTTGCTGACCCTCAAGGCGATCGCCTCCGGCAGTGATATCCCGGGCTATGGTTCCGCCAAATACGCCGTCGGTTTTGAGTGGCGTTACTGAAAAACGTCGCTGATAACCGCTGATTGAAACAATTCAGGCTCCGTGATGGAGCCTGAATTGTTTATGGTGACGCTGTGATCAGGTGTAGTGGATCACCCGCCCCTCGCCCCCTTGCAGGGTCACGGTTGTGCCGACTGCCTGCCCCTGCCAAAAATCGGTTCCCCCTTCCGGCAGCAGAAACTCCTGTGGTTGCCCCTCCCAATTGAAGAGGCAGAGCAGAGTGCCGCCCTCGGGCAGGCTTACTTCGCCCCAGGCAAAGTCCATCGACTCGAAACGGGCAGAGGGCGCACGTACCGCGCAGAGCGCGAGCAGTTTGTTGAGCTGCGCCGCCAGCTCCTCATCGAGATCTTGCAGTCGATCACCAGCTAGCATCATGCCACCGCTTGCCACCAGCGCTGCCAGATGGAAGCTGTAATCCGTCTTGCTTGCCTGCTGGCTTGGCAGATCCCGCAGGCAAATGCAGTCGGGGTCGAGGGCCCAGAGCTTGTCGTTCTGCCAGGCGCGGCAGAAGGCCTCGCGGGCGATCTGGCGATAGCGGTGGCCATTGCGCTCCACGTCATCGCTCACCCGCATGCCATGCACCAGCCCAAGGCTCGGCCAGATGGGGGCGTTGCAACCGAGCAGGAAAGCGCCTTCACCAGCACCATGCAGAATGGCCGCCATACCGCGTCGATAGGCTTCAACCCGGGTGGCGGCCGGATCGTGGAAACGACCACCGTGGATAGCGCCCCAGAAATTGGCATCCAGCTTGAAGTAGTGGATGCCCCACTGCTCACGCAAAGTACGGAACACCTGCTCAAGGTGCGCCTGCACCTCAGGGTGGGTACCATCCAGCACATACCAGGGGGTGCAGCGCCAACCGCCATAGGTGACACGCTCGGAGGGGAGCGGCAGGCCGTCATCCCCCTTCACAAACCAGTCGGGGTGCTCCTGAAACACCTGTGAACCGGGTTCGGCAATAAAGGGAGCGACCCAGAGGGCGGGCTCGCAGCCAGCCTGTTTGATCTCGGCAGCCAGTGAGGCTACACCTTGCTCGAACTTGGCCGACGGAGTGAGCCAGTCGCCCATTTTAGCCTGATAGCCGTCGTCGATCTGCACGTAGCGCAGGGCCGGGAAACGCTCGGCACGCACCTGCAGGTTCTCGCGAATATCGGCAGCGCTCACCTCGGCGTAGTAGTGATACCAGGAGCACCAGCCGCTCGGGCGCTCACTTACCTTGCCGATCAGCGAGCCGTGCTCGACCTCGATCAGCCGTGCCAGCTCGGCCAGCAGATCCTCGCGCTCCGCCCCTTCGAGGCAGATCAGCGCCTCGCTCTGCCAGTGCTCACCGGCGGCAAGTTTTCGCCCTTCGCAGTTCATCAGGATCTGCAAGCGACCATCGGGATAGAGGCGAAACTCCCCGCCAAAACGGTGGCAGCTGGCAAAGGCGAGCAGCAGCCACCCCTTGCCATGCTCTACCAGCAACAGGTTGTGAATGGTGTGATAGCCATTGTCATCGGTGATGCGATAAACGCTGGCATCGGGGCAACGGCCGACATGTTGCGGTGATTGCCAGCTACCCATGGTCTGGGCCAGCATCTGGAATCCTTCGCCATAGATGGCGCTCTCTACCGGCAGGCCAAGCTTGCCGTCAAACAGCACCCAGCGCTCAACCGGGGTGGCATCAGCGCCGGTGTTGTCGAGTCGCACCCGGCACAGGGGCCCTTCCCACTGACGGGTTTGCAGCAGATGGGGTGGCAACGCGTTATCGTTCGCCAGCTGGCGAACTCGGGACAAGAGGGATGTCATCACTACTCCTTGTAGTTCGAAAAAGGGTTCTATCAGACGATGTTCAACAGATAATCTGCATACAAATCAGCTTCAAACGAACTGATTTCAGTTGTTATTGTTTTAATGCCGCGACCCGGCCTCTCTGGTAAACTGCGATTTTTCTTCCCAGTCGATGAGGTTCACGTGATCGCGCAACGCGCCTTGCTGTACTTTCGTGACTTTATGGTCATTGTCGCCTGCCTGCTGGCAGGCAAATCCGTGGCAGCCATCCTGCCGTTTGCCTTTCCCGGCAGCATCATCGGCATGCTGCTGCTGTTCGTCCTGCTCTCCCTGCAACTGATCAAGCTGCACTGGGTCGAGCTGGGCGCAGGTTTGCTGCTGCGCCACATGGGCGTTTTGTTCGTGCCGGTTGCAGTCGGACTGGTGGCCTGGCTTGAGCCCCTGCGCCAATCCTTCGGCGTCATCATGCTCTGCATCGTGCTCGGGATTGTGCTGATCCTCGCCACCGTCGGTCGGCTCTACCAGAGGATGAACAAATGATCTTCTGGCTCGCAATTCCCCTGACCCTGGCGCTCTATTTCGCCACCCGCGCCCTCTATCGACGCCTGCCCTGGCCCATCATCAATCCGGTGCTGGTGCCGACCGCGGTGATCATTGGCCTGCTGCTCTGGCTCGATCTGCCCCTTGAGCAGTACGAGCGCGGCAGCAGCCCCATTACAATGCTACTGGAGCCCGCAGTGGTGGCGCTGGCGCTGCCGCTCTATCAACAGGCGCGCCAGATCCAGGCCAAGCTCAAGCCCATCCTAATCTGTACCCTCGCCTCCGTCTTGATCTCGGTGTGCACAACCCTGCTGATCGGTCATTTTATGGGCACAGATCCGGCGCTGCTCGCCTCCCTTGCCACCAAATCCATCACCACCCCGCTCGCCATGAGCGTCAGCCAGTCCATCGGCGGCATTCCCGCCATCGCGGCCGCCGTGGTGGTGGTGGTGGGGATTGTCGGTGCCCTGATCGGCTACCCGCTGCTCAAACTGCTCAAAGTGACCGATCCGGAAGCGCAAGGGCTCGCCATGGGGGCCTGTGCCCACGCCATCGGCACCGCCACCTCCGCCGAGAAGGGGATCACCCAGGGGGCCTTTGCATCGCTCGCCATGGTGGTGTGCGGGATCCTCACCGCTGCCGTCGCCCCGCTGCTGTTTGCTATCTATCACTGGCTGCTCTGATGACCCCATTGACCACCTGTTGACCATTCCGAGGGGCCTGCTGGCCTCTCGGGGTGCGACCTGCCGCACAATTTGCACAAGACAAACGTTTCCATTACCATCCCCCTCCGTTTGCCCGTCAGGGCGTGAGCCTGCTCACACATTTACCCGAGCTTGCTCCCTACAATGGCCGCCCAATTGGCCTTTGAGGACACACTATGCATCCCCGTTTTGCCAAGCCATTCGATACCCTCTCTGCCCCGCTCAAAGCAGCCGTGCAGCCTATGCTGGATAGTGCCGACTTCCACGCCCGCTTCACGCCGGAGCAAGTCGCCACCCTGAAAGCCGCCACAGGTCTCGATGATCGCGCCCTGCGCCTCGCCCTGTTGCCGCTGGCAGCCGCCTGCTCGGTGGCGCCCATCTCCAAGTTTTATGTCGGTGCCATCGCCTGCGGCCTCAGTGGCAGCTGGTACTTCGGCGCCAACATGGAGTTCGCGGGGCAAGGTCTGTTCCACTCGGTCCACGCCGAGCAGTCCGCCATCTCCAACGCCTGGCTGGGTGGCGAGACCGGGATCTCTGAAATCACCGTCAACTACACCCCCTGTGGCCACTGCCGTCAGTTTATGAACGAGCTGAGCACCGCCAAGATCCTGAAAGTCTCTCTGCCCGATGACCTGAGCGCCCTGCAATCCTTCCTGCCCCACTCGTTTGGGCCGGCAGATCTCGACATCACGGATGCGCTGATGAGCCCGCAGGATCACGCAGAGCTTGAGCTTCAAAGCGAAGACCCGCTGTGGCAAGCCGCACTGGCCGCCGCCCGTCAAAGCTACGCCCCCTATAGTCAGGGCTATGCCGCGGTGGCGCTGCAGTTTGCCGATGGCCGCATCTTCTCTGGTCGCTACGCCGAGAACGCCGCCTTCAACCCCAGCCTGCCACCGATGCAGATGGCCTGCGCCCATGCGGTGCTTAACGGCGAAGATCTCGCCACCATCCGCCGCGCCGTGCTGCTGGAGAACAAGAACGGCCAGATCAGCCAGCGTGACTCCGCCCAGTCCACCCTCAAGGCGCTGGGCTCCGTCGAGCTGGAGTATCAGGCGGTCTGACCCCCCGCTTCGCTTCGATAAACGAAAGCCCCCGCACCTTGGTGCGGGGGCTTTTTTACTGTGCCGTTTAACCGGGAGCGGCCCTTGATCTTCACGGCTTGGCGCGGTTGATCACCCCGTCTGACCGGTTGCTGATCAGACCGGTTTCAGCCGCGCAGTGAAGTGACGCAGCAACGGCGGTTCATAGTCGAAGGTAAGCCCGCGAATGTCGCTGGCCCGCGCTTTCACCGCGATCAGGCAGTCGGCCACATAGTCCATGTGATCCCGGGTGTAGACCCGGCGCGGAATGGTCAGACGCAACAGCTCGAAGTCCGCCGCCTCCTGCTTGCCGGTGGCGGGATCGCGCCCGAGCAACAGGGAGCCAATCTCCACCCCGCGCACACCCCCTTCCAGATAGAGCTCGCAAGCGAGCGCATGGGCGGGGAACTGCTCGGCCGGAATATGGGGCAGCAGCTTCTTGGCATCCACAAAGACCGCATGGCCGCCGGTGGGGGTCTGGATCGGGATCCCCGCCTCGGCCAGCCGCTCACCCAGATAAGCCACCTGACTGATGCGATAGGTGAGATACTCCTCATCCATCCCCTCGCGCAGGCCAATGGCGAGCGCAGCCATGTCCCGCCCCGCAAGGCCGCCATAGGTGACAAACCCCTCCATCGCCACGCAGCGCACCTGCACCGCGCGGAACAGGTCGAGATCCTCCTTGAAGCAGCAGAGCCCGCCGATATTGACCAGCCCGTCCTTCTTGGCCGACATGGTGAAGATGTCCCCCAGTGCAAACATCTGGCGCACTATCTCCTTGATGCTGTGTTTGGCATAGGCCGGGTCACGCGCCTTGATAAACCAGGCGTTCTCGGCGAAACGGGCGGCGTCGATCACCACCGGAATATGGTGACGACGGGCCAGCGCCGAGACCGCCTGCATATTGGCCATGGAGACCGGCTGGCCACCCGCGCTGTTGCAGGTGACCGTGATGATGATGCCGGCCACGTTGTCGGCCCCCAGGGTCTCGATGGTGTCGGTCAGGCGAGGGAGATCAAAGTCCCCCTTCCAGGCATAAGGAGCCGTGGTGTCGAGGGCTTTCGGGGTGAGCAGGTTGATGGCCCGCGCGCCAGCCAACTCCACATGGGCCTTGGTGGTATCGAAGTGGTAGTTGGAGATAAAGACCGGCGCCTTGCCCTTGCAGCGCTTGACCAGCTCGGGGAAGAGGATCTGCTCGGCCCCGCGCCCCTGGTGGGTGGGCATTACATGCTGATAGCCGAAGATCTCGCGCACCGCGCGCTCCAGCTCGACGAAGTTGCGGCTGCCCGCATAGGCCTCATCCCCCATCATGATGCCAGCCCACTGACGGTCAGACATGGCACCTGTGCCACTGTCGGTCAGCAGATCGATATAGACATCTTCAGCCAGCAGCAGGAAGGGGTTCCAGCCAGCGGCCTCTAGGGCGGCGCGACGCTCAGCGCCAGTGGTCTGTTTGATGGGCTCGACCATCTTGATACGAAACGGCTCGGGTATACGACGCATAAAAGACTCCTCACCGGCGCTGGGCCAGTGTGTTTGAAATCAGGATTGGAAAAGAGGCCGGGGCGATCAGGTTCGTCCGGCTGACAAATTCAAACGGCGGGAGCCGCCAATCAGCGGTGAGGAAAGTCGAAGGTGAGAATGGGATCCCGGGTATACCAGTGGGCGAGCAGGCAAGCTGCCCGGGGCGTAGCTGTCATGATTGGCATCACTCCCCTCCATATCGGTTGTAGACAGTCGGTGGCCAACAAGATCCATTGATGGGTGCTGCCAACAGGCAGCCTCGCCACGTTAACGGCTGGTTAATTTGCAAACAAGGGGCGCACCGACGGGCTGTGCGCCCGCTCACAAAGTGGGCATCTGCGCGGCAAACAGGCAGTGAGGTTGATCCGCCCCCCCCCCCGGTTCGTTATTCTCCCTAGCCACACGCCACATCCCCCATCAGCCAAGGCCGGAAGCCATCATGCATCGCAAACCCCATCTCCCCGAGAAGATCTGCCCCGTCTGCCAACGCCCCTTCAGCTGGCGGCGCAAGTGGGCACGCAGCTGGGAGGAGGTTCGCTACTGCAGCGAGCGCTGTCGCCACGCTCGTCACTGCAGCTGCCAACATAACGGGGAGCCAGTCTGATGGAGCTGCGCCTGATTCTCGGCGATCAGCTGAACGCCGGTCACAGCTGGTTTCGCACCCCGGATCCGGCAATCTGCTACCTGATGGCGGAGCTGCGCCAGGAGACCGACTACTGCCGCCACCATCGCCAAAAGGTGCTGGCCTTCTTTGCCGCCATGCGCGCCTTCGCAGCAGCACTCACCCAAGCGGGCCACCGCGTCTGTTACCTGACCCTGGATGAGAGCGCCCGCTGGCCCGACTTGCCCGGCTTGCTGGAGGCTCAGCTCGTAGCACATCAGGCCGACAGCTTTGCCTGGCAGAGCCCGGACGAGTGGCGCCTCGCCAGCCAGTTGAAAAGCTGGGCGGCGGGTCTTGTCATCACTGCCACCGAGGTGGAGAGCGAGCATTTTCTCACCCCCCGCGATGGCTGGCAGCGCTACCCCCACAGCCGGATGGAGTTCTTCTACCGCGCCCTGCGAAAGCAATACCGGGTGCTGCTTGATGATCGCGGCCAACCCCTTGGCGGGCGCTGGAATTTTGATGACGAGAACCGCGCCAAACTGCCGGCGAGCCAGCCGCTCCCGGCCCCTCTCACCTTTGTCAACGAGGTGAGCGAGATTGACGCCATGCTGACCCGCCAGGGGGTCAGCACCATCGGCGAGGCGGATGCCAGCCAACTGCCGTGGCCCATCACAAGGCGCCAGAGTCGCGAGCTGCTGGCCCATTTTCTGGCCCATTGCCTGCCTCATTTTGGCCGCTATCAGGATGCCCTGAGCGAGCGGGGCTGGAGCCTGTTTCACAGCCGCCTGTCGTTTTCCCTAAACAGCAAGATGCTTCATCCGCTTGAGGTGATCCGGGCCGCCGAATCCCACTGGCAGGCCAATCAGGGCACCATCACGTTGGCGCAGGTAGAGGGGTTTATTCGCCAGATCCTCGGCTGGCGCGAGTTTGTCCGCGCCCTCTACTGGGAGAAGATGCCTGACTACCAGCAGACCAATTTTCTCGAGGCCAACCGGCCGCTGCCGGGTTTCTTCTGGAGCGGCGAAACCAGAATGGCCTGCGTGCGCCACGCCATTCGTCAGTCTCTGGAACACGGTTACGCCCACCATATCCAACGGCTGATGGTGACCGGCAACTTTGCCCTGCTGGCGGGGATCGATCCTGACGAGGTGGATCAGTGGTATCTCGGCATCTATGTGGATGCCATCGAGTGGGTGGAGCTGCCCAACACCCGCGGCATGAGCCAGTTTGCCGATGGCGGCCTGATGGGCAGCAAGCCCTACGCCAGCAGCGGCGCCTATCTCGAGCGGATGGGCCACTACTGCAAGGGGTGCCACTATCAGGTCAAAGCCCGCCACGGCGACGGGAGTTGCCCCTTCAACAGCCTCTACTGGCACTTTCTCTGGCGCAATCGGGACAAACTGGGCGGCAATCCCCGCCTCGCCCTCCCCTATGCCAACTGGGATGGCCAAGCCGCAGAACAACAGCAGGCCATTCTGGCCACGGCGGAGCACTACCTGATCAAGCTGGAGCAGTTGTAAGCGGGCCATGTCCCTCACAACAGCGCAGCGCTTTGCGCTGGCAATCAGGCTCACCATCGCACCAAACACCAGCTTGTGACAGGCAAGCAGACGGAGATCCCAATCCTGCGCAGAGCGGTTGAATATCCTGTGGCGGCTGATTATGGTGGTGGCCACATCAAGGTTTCCATCAACCAAACATCAGAAAAACGAGTCTAAGGAAAGACGATATGGAGATAGTGGTTCTCGGTGGCGGCGTGATTGGGGTAACCAGCGCCTGGTATCTGGCCAAAGCGGGTCACAAGGTGACCCTGCTGGAGCGACAAGGGGGCGTTGCCCTTGAAACCAGCCATGCCAACGCCGGGCAGATATCCCCGGGTTATGCAGCCCCCTGGGCGGCCCCCGGCATTCCCCTCAAAGCCGCCAAGTGGATGCTGCAAAAGCATGCCCCCTTCACCGTGCGCCCCACCGCCGACCCCTTCCAGCTTCGCTGGATGCTCAGAATGCTCGCCAACTGCACTCCGACCGCCTATGCCACCAACAAGGGGCGCATGGTGCGTCTGGCCGAATACAGCCGCGACTGCATGAAGCTGCTGCGCGACGAGCTGAATATCGATTACGAAGGGCGCCAGCTCGGCACCCTGCAGCTGTTTCGCAGCCAGTCCCAGCTCGATGCCAGCCAGCGCGATATCGAGGTGCTGGAGGAGTATGGCGTCCCTTACCAGTCGCTGGATGCCAGCGGCTGCGAAGCGGCAGAGCCTGCGCTGGCGCGGGTGCGCGGCAAAATCGTCGGCGGCTTGCGTCTGCCCGGCGACGAGACCGGCGACTGCTTCCGCTTCACCAAGGCCCTTGCCCTTGAAGCCGAGAAGCTCGGGGTCAAGTTTGTCTTCAGCTGCGACATCGACGAGATTGAGCAAGCCCGTGGCCGAGCCGTGGCGGTGCGGGCGGGCGAGCAGCGCTATCGCGCCGATGCCATCGTCTGTGCGCTCGGCAGTTATGCCACCGGTTTTTTGCGGCCGCTGCTGCGCCCGCTCGGGCTGGAGCTGCCTGTCTATCCGGTCAAGGGCTACTCCCTCACCCTGCCGATGATCAACGCAGACGCCGCGCCGCGCAGTACCGTACTCGACGAGACCTACAAGGTGGCCATCACCCGCTTTGACGAGCGGATCCGGGTCGGCGGCATGGCGGAGCTGTCGGGCTACAACCTCGCTCTCAACCCCAGACGCCACGACACTCTGGCGATGGTGGTGGGGGATCTCTTTCCCGAAGGGGGCGATATCAGCAAGGCTGAATTCTGGACCGGCCTACGCCCCATGACGCCGGACGGCACCCCGCTGGTGGGGCCGAGCCCCATTCCCGGCCTCTGGCTCAATACCGGCCACGGCACCCTGGGCTGGACCATGGCGGCCGGTTCGGGTCAGCTTCTGTGCGATCTCATCAGCGGCAGCGAGCCCGCCATCAGCGATGAGGGGCTCACTCTGGCTCGTTACGGCTAAGCACCTAAGCTGTCGGGCTGTTTCACACGCCAACTGCGCCCCCCAGACAGCAGCAGAGGACGTTCTCAACCGCTTTATTGACAGGCCACCGCCATAAACGGTGGCCTTTTCATCTGATGTTGACCTTCTCCCTCCCCGTCTACCTGAGCGGTGCTCTGGCTGCCGGTTAATGCAGCAAACGGCACAGAATATTGCGCAATTCGACTTGCGCAAGCCGCCACAATCCGTAATGTGGATAGACGCATTTTTCGCAGCGCATATTTTTTAAATGGCCTGTAAACCGCTTGTAAACAGGCGTCGCCAGACAAAGGGTTACGGGTGTCACCACGAGTTTCTTTAGCAGCAATCCAGGGTAGGACAATATGAAAAAAGTAGGTTTGGTCGGTTGGCGTGGCATGGTGGGATCGGTTCTGATGAGCCGGATGCAGGAAGAGCAGGATTTCGCCCATATTCAACCCACATTCTTCACCACCTCCCAGGCCGGTGAGGCCGCTCCCAACTTCGGCGTCGATGCCGGTACTCTGCAAGACGCCTTCGATATCGAGGCGCTGGCCAAGCAGGATATCATCATCACAGCGCAAGGCGGCGACTACACCAAGGATGTCTATCCGCGCCTGAAAGCCGCTGGCTGGCAGGGTTACTGGATTGACGCCGCCTCCTCCCTGCGGATGGAGAAAGACGCCGTCATCATTCTGGATCCGGTCAATGGCGATGTCATCGAGCAGGCCCTGAACGATGGCATCAAGACCTTCGTTGGCGGCAACTGCACCGTCAGTCTGATGCTGCTGGCCCTCGGTGGCCTGTTCAAGGCCGATCTGGTGGAGTGGGTCAGCGTTGCCACCTATCAAGCTGCCTCCGGTGGCGGTGCCCGCCATATGCGCGAGCTGGTTACCCAGATGGGGATGCTGCGGGATGAAGTGGCGGTCGAGCTGGCTGACCCCGCCTCCGCCATCCTCGACATCGAGCGCAAGATCACCGAGAAGACCCGCTCCGGCACCCTGCCGGTGGACAACTTCGGCGTGCCGCTGGCCGGTGGCCTTATCCCCTGGATCGACACCAAGCTCGACAACGGCCAGAGCCGTGAAGAGTGGAAGGGTCAGGCCGAGACCAACAAGATTTTGGGTATCGAAAACGCCGTTATTCCGGTGGATGGTCTGTGCGTGCGGATCGGCGCCCTGCGCTGCCACAGCCAGGCGTTCACCATCAAGCTGAAAAAAGATGTGCCGCTGGCGGAGATCGAATCCCTGCTGGCCGCCCACAACGACTGGGTGAAAGTGATCCCCAACGATCGCGATATCACAGCCCGCGAGCTGACTCCAGCGGCCGTTACCGGCACCCTCAGCATTCCGGTCGGTCGTCTGCGCAAACTCAATATGGGCCCTGAGTATCTGGCCGCCTTTACCGTGGGTGACCAGCTGCTGTGGGGCGCCGCCGAGCCGCTGCGCCGCATGCTGCGTATCCTGCTGGCGCGCTAATCCGCTACAGAAGCAGATATAAAAAGGGCGGGGAGTCACACTCCCCGCCCTTTTTCATTGCCAGTTTTTATGAGCCGTTTAGCGGGTTTGCGGCCTTGCCATTACTTGAGCAGGATACGCTGACAGCCGCTGTAGATCTCGGCCCTCCCAGGGCGGCAAAAACCCACCAGCGTCAGCCCTGTCTGCTCGGCCCGCTCGACCGCAAGCTCGGTGGCGGCGGAGATGGCGAGCAGGATCTCCACCCCGGCGCTGGCGCACTTTTGCACCATCTCGAAGCTGGCGCGGCTGGTCACCAGAATGGCACCGTCACGGCGACCGCTGCGGCACAAGTGGCCCACCAGCTTGTCCAACGCAATATGGCGTCCCACATCTTCGCGAATGGCGAGAATGTTTCCCTCTCCATCCAGATGCACTGCCGCATGGGTGGCGCCGGTGCGCTGGCCCAGCAGCTGGAGCGGGCGCAGCGCGCTCAGTACCTTGTCGATATGCCCTACCGCCAGACGCTGACTGTCGGGCAAGCTTGGCTGGGTGCGGATCACCTGCTCCAGACTCTCGCTGCCGCAGATGCCGCAACCGGTGCGCCCCGCCATGGTGCGCCGCTTCTCTTTGAGGCGGTGAACGCAGCGATTGGCCAGGGTGATATGCAGCTCAATCCCCTGACAGCCGTCGATCTGTTCGATATCGTGGATATCGAGCAGGCTGTCGATGATCCCCTCGGATAGCGAAAAACCGATGGCAAAATCCTCCAGATCGGAGGCCGAGCACATCATCACGCTGTGGGCTATGCCGTTATAGACCAGCGCCACCGGCGTCTCGGAGGGGAGCGCCATCTCGCTGTCGCAGGTCAGCGCATCGGCGCGGTAGTGCACCACCTCGCGATGGATGGCGCAGCGAGCCAGTTCGTTCTGCGCCTCCAGCTCAAGTAGCTCTCTCATGGTGCGACCCCATCAATGATCTCGGGATCCCGGGCAGAGATGCCGAGCCGCTTCATTTTGGAGAGCAAGGTGGTGCGCTTCATGCCGAGGCGGTTGGCCGCCCCCCGCTCGCCAGCGACTATGCCGTTGCAGTCGCGCAGGGCGGCGATGATCGCTTCACGCTCATCCTCCGGCCCCTCGGCAAAGAGCGGTGTAGCGGGCTCGTCATAAACCAGGGTCTCAATCTTGTGATAGCCCTTGAGGGGCATCAGCTCCTCCGGCGAGAGGTTGAGCACGTGACCGCGGGTCATCACCACGGCGCGCTCGATGACGTTCTCCAGCTCGCGGATATTGCCGTACCACGGCAGCGACACCAGCATCTTCATGGCATCGGCGGGGATCGAGGTGATGGTGCGGCGCATCCGCTTGGCAATCTTCTTGATAAAGAAATTGACCAAGAGCGGAATATCCTCGCGCCGCTCCCGCAGCGGCGGCAGCTCGATGGGAAAGACATTGAGGCGGTAGTAGAGATCGCTTCGAAAGCGCTTGTTCTTGACCATGGAGAGCAGATCACAGTTGGTGGCGGCCACCAGCCGCACATCCACTGCGATGGGGTTGCTGTTGCCCACCCGCTCCAGCTCGTGCTCCTGCAATACCCGCAACAGTTTGGGCTGCAAGTCCAACGGCATATCCCCCACTTCGTCGAGGAACAGGGTGCCCTTGTGGGCCCGCTCGAAACGGCCGATCCGCTGGGTCAGGGCGCCGGTAAAGGCCCCCTTCTCGTGGCCAAAGAGATCGCTCTCGATAAGGCCGGTGGGAATGGCGGCGCAGTTCACCTTCACCATCTCGTGGTCGTGGCGGGCACTCAGGGCGTGAATGGCCTGGGCGATCAGCTCCTTGCCAGTGCCGGTCTCGCCGAGGATCAGCACCGTGCTGTCGCTCTCGGCCACCAGCCGCACCTTCTCCAGCACGCTCTCCATCACCGCGCTCTGGTAGATGATGTTGGGGAACTCCCCCTGCATCTGCGGCTCGTTGATGCGAATGGTCTTCTCTTTGGCGCCGTTGGTGTTGGAGATCTCCTGCTGCGCCTGCACGTTGTTCATGGCAATGGCGGTGCGCGCCGCCACCTGCTCCAGCAGAGAGATATCGATATCGGCAAAAAAGTCGGCGTTGGGATGCGAGAGGATCAACACCCCCAGCAGGTTGCCCCGATAACGCAGCGGCAAAATGCAGGAGCTGTCGGCCTCGGGCGGCAGGATCTGGGAGGTAAAGCGGCAGCGATTGCTGCAGCCGTGGCCGTGTTCGCGATAGACAAAAAACGGCTCGCTATGACCAAGGACCCCCTGCAGGCACTTCTTTTCAAAACAGGAGTGATCGATGATGCCCGGCTGATCGCTCTGGTGCTGATTGACCAGATAGCTCTTGAAGCTGTCGGAGGTGGCGTTGTACTCCGCCAGACACAAGCTGCTGATGCCAAAGTGGTGGTGCAGAATGGCAAACAGGCTCTTGGGCAGCTCGGCGATGCGCACCAGTTTGATCACCGCGTTGGTCACATCCACCAGAATTTTGCAGCTGTCGCGCTCAAGGCGCAGGGAGTTGGCCTGCTCCAGAGTGCGCTCTTTGTCGAGCACGTTCTCCAGCGCAATGGCGATAATGGCCGCCAGCTGGGTCAGTTTGGCCAGGGTCTCCATGGTGAAGCTGTCGAGCTGGGTGTTGATAAACTCGACCCCACCCAGGTGGCTGCGGGCTGTGGTGATGGGGAGCTGGCAGTAGGAGCGCAGCCCCCCGTAGACCCCTTCGCGATCCAGATCCGGGCAGCGATTCTCAAAGCGGGCGGCAGCGAGAATGATGGCCTGTTCCGGGGTCTCTTTGGTAGGACGGGGGGAGAGGTGCAGCTCTGCCTTGGGGCAGACCAGATGCTTTGGGCCGGAATGTCCCATGAAGTAGAAGATGGCCTCCTCGTCCGCACCCATGTTGAGGATCAGGTTGACCCGGGTTACGCCGCCGAAGCTGGCATCTATCTTGTTGAGTTTGTGGATAAAATCATCGAGCGTCACGGCCGACAGGAGAGATTTGGAGAGCAGGAGGAAACCGTCGTCCCAGATGGGAGAGATCTCGTCCAGGGGGATGGCACTCACATTTAGCATTGCGGCCTCACGTTATATCGATTTAGTCACCAGTCAGGCTGTCCATGCCATCGCATCACGACAAGCACCCGTCACCAAAATAAATAGCCGCAGCCCGTAATAGCGGCTGCCAATAAGAAAAGCGGTGACGAAAATTGTCGCATGTTGCAATTCCAGAGTTGTTATTAACGAACGACAACAAAAAGTAACATCGTTATCGGGAGATATATTGGAATGGCGACTCATCATAGATGAGCTCAAATTTCATTACAATCCGATTTAATATATCTGATGGCCATATTTAACCGGATATTTCATCAGTTCTTGATCTCAATTAAGGCGCCCGAAAAGTGGGCCGCCGTCAACTGTCAGATCTGCCTCTCCTCTTCGCTGGCTGCGGGTTTCGAGATGGCGTTTGCTGCCCATCCATCGGCAATTTATGAGGTGATGATCCGGCTGTGGCAGCACTTCAGGCCACCGAAGATAAAGAGGGCCGACAAGCTCTGGAAGGCCATCAGCAGCCAGCTGGCGTTGTCGGCAAGCTCGGTGGTGACGCTCTGGTGAGTGAGGTAGATCAGCAGGGTGATCACCCCCAGCAGCAGGCCGTTGATCAAGGTGGTGGAGATAAACCCGATCAGCCAGGCACTGGAAATACTCAAGGCAGAAAATACGCTGCCCATGGCGAGCCGCGCTGCCATAAAACAGCCGAAAAAACCGAAGCCGAGCAGAAATATCATCTCGTCGCGCCAAATATAGCAACCTATTCCCAGCAATATCGCCGCCAGATAGGTGCCAATATAGAAAAGTCCGAATAAGCGACCAATTTCATGTTGCATCATTTACTCCCCTTTTTTTGGGTAATAAAAGGGTGCCCGACTCGATAAATCCGAGTCGGGTTCCCTTATTTGTGCAGAACCTCTTTTTAGGGCGATCAGCCTTTGGCTGCGCTGCGCAATTTCGCCTTGAGCGCGCTGTATTCAGTCTGGACGTACACTTCCGCCTCAGGCTGATTGTCGATGCGCTCGATCTTCACCGCGCAGTACTTGTACTCCGGCGTATGGGAGACGGGATCGACGTGCTCGATGGTGAGCTCGTTGCAGGCCCCGATCCACCACTGGTAGGTCATGTAGACCACCCCGGCGTTGACCCGGTCGTTGTAGTTGGCCCGGGTAATTACCTTGCCACGGCGCGACGAGATCCAGACCAGCGCCTGATCCTTCACCCCGAGCTTTTTGGCATCGCTCGGGTGGATCTGCACATAGCCCGGCTCATCGGCCAGGGTCTGCAGCGCCGAGCAGTTGCCGGTCATGGAGCGGCAGGAGTAGTGACCCACCTCGCGCACGGTGGAGAGCACCAGCGGGTACTCGGCACAGGGCTGCTCCAGCGGCGGCCGCCACTCGGAGGCGATCAGCTGACCCTTGCCGCTCGGGGTGGTGAACACGTTCCCCTCGAACAGAGTGCTGGTGCCCGGGTGATCCTCGGTCGGGCAAGGCCACTGCACACTCTTGAGATCGGCCATCTTGTCGTAGCTGACCCCGGCATAGAGCGGGCAAAGGGCGCGCATCTCGTCCCAGATCTCCTGGGTATTCTGGTACTCCATGGGATACCCCATGGCGGTGGCCATCAGCGAGAAGATTGCCCAGTCCGGTTTCACGTTCTCAGGGGGCGTTACCGCCTTGTAGAAACGCTGGAAGCCGCGATCTGCCGAGCTGTAGACCCCTTCGTGCTCGCCCCAGCTGGTGGCGGGCAGAATAACGTCGGCCATCTCGGCGGTCTGGGTCATGAAGATATCCTGCACGATCACCAGCTCCATCCCCGCCAGAGTGCGGCGGAACTGACCGAGATCTGCTTCGGTCTGGGCCGGATCTTCACCGAAGATGTAGAAGGCCTTGCACTTGCCCTCCTCCACCTTGTGGCCAAGCTCGGTCAGGCGATAGCCGGGCTTTTGGGAGAGCGACGCCACGCCCCACGCCTTGGCGAACTTGGCGCTGATCTCGGGATCGGCCACCGACTGATAACCCGGGAACTGATGCGGCAGCATCCCCATATCACAGGTGCCCTGCACGTTGTTCTGACCACGTACCGGCCCGCAACCGGTGCCACGACGACCGAAGTTGCCGGTCAGCAGCGCCAGACCCGCGAGCCCCTTGACCACGTCCACCGCCTGACCGTACTGGGTCACCCCCATGCCCCACAGGATCATGGAAGCAGGCGACTCGGCATAGGTGCGAATGGCGGCGCGGATATCCGCGGCTTTGAGGCCAGTGATCCCCTCGACATATTCCGGGGTGTACTTGGCCACCGTCGCCTTGAAGGTCTCGAACCCTTCGGTGTAGTTGGCGACAAAGGCCTTGTTGTAGAGCCCTTCGTTAATCAACACGTTGGCGAAGGCGTTAACCAGCGCCATGTTGGAACCGTTTTTGAGCGGCAGCCACTGATCGGCGATGCGGGCGGTCTCCACCATACGGGGATCACACACAATCACCTTGGCCCCGTTTGCCTTCGCCTTGAGGATATGGCGGGCGACGATGGGGTGAGAGTCAGCAGCGTTGTAACCAAACACCAGCAGGCACTTGGTCTCTTGAATTTCGGGAATGGCGTTGCTCATGGCGCCGTTGCCTACAGTTGTCTCCAGACCGGAGACTGAGGGTGCGTGTCACACCCTCGCGCAGTGGTCGACGTTGTTCGTCCCAATCACCGCACGGGCAAATTTCTGCATCACATAGTTGGCTTCATTGCCGGGGCCACGGGCAGAGCCGGTGGTCATGATGGCGTCCGGGCCATATTTCGCCTTGATGGCAGAGAGACGGCTGCTGGCGAACTCGATCGCTTCGTCCCAGGAGACGGCCTCGAACTTGCCACCGCGCTCGCGGCGGATCATCGGGCTCTTGAGACGGGGGGTCAGCAGGTTGGTGTCGTTCAAAAAATCCCAACCGTAATAGCCCTTGAGGCAGAGTTGCCCCTCGTTGGTCCGGCCGTTGGCGCCTTCGGCCCCCACCACCTTGTCGTTTTCAACCAGCAGGTTGATTTTGCAACCGGTGCCGCAATAGGGGCACACGGTAATGACTTTTTTCATGACTCACACTCTTGTTTGTTAACGAAAAACGGCTCGGCAAGCCCGCTCACACCCGCGCCGGCATCGCCAGCAGTGCTTCGGCACTGGCCAGCTGTTTCTGCCGGTTCAGGTTTTCAAGATGCTCCGGCGTGACCAGCCGCAGCGCCTGGGTCGGACACACCTCGACACAGGCCGGGCCCGCCTCGCGGTGACGGCAGAGATCGCACTTGAGCGCCTGCGCCTTGGTCTGCGGACGCTTGAAGAGCGAATCTGCAGCCGGGGGCACCTCTTTGAGCACCACCGCCATGGCGCCGTAAGGACAGGCCACCACGCAGGACTTGCAGCCGATGCAGCGCGCCTGCAACACCTTGACGCAACCATCCTCGCTGACGATGGCATTGTTCGGGCAGGCCATGGCGCACGGCTTGTCTTCACACTGGCGGCAGAGCACCGGCGTGGTCACCTTGCTGCCCACGATCACCTTCAGGCGCGGCTGAAAGTAGCTGTCCCTGGAGACCAGATGTCCATCCTCGATGGCAAGATGCAGGCCGCCCTCCCGCTCAAGGGTCCCGCTGCAAGACCCTGACTGGTGTGAAACGGCGCAGGCCACCTCACAGGTACGACACCCAATACAGAGACTGGGATCTGCAATCACGAAGCTGTTCATAGAGAGGGATCCTAAATGGTTCGTTACACCGGGCCGCCCGCCGACAGGCAAAGAGGCGGCCAGCCCCCCACAAAGCATTTATCAGACCAAAACGGGCCAAAGGTGCGATAAAAATTCACAAGCAACTGAAAATAAAGAAGTAATTAGAAAGAAAAACGTGCTATTTGCCACCCCTGACGAGGGTGACGACGGGGTGGGAAGTGTGATCGACATGACAAAAGTGACGAGCTCGACACTGGGTGACGGGGCCCTGCCCAATGGATAAACGGGAAATCATGGGGAAATAAGTCGCTATCGGTCAGAGGGAACCAAACCGTGCAACATAGTACATTCCGCAACAGGAGATAAAGCGGCAACCCCTTGTTTAACCCGGCTCTCGGCTGTGGAAGGTACGCAAAGCAAAGGGAGCAGAAAAGCCCTTCTACTAACAATTTTATTGAGCAAGATCGGGTTTCTAATGCCTCCCTCTTCTGTTTTTTAATCGACCAGATAGCATGTCCCAGATGGCAACCAGCTCCGTTTAGAGTCGTTCCTATGAAACGGGTAGTTTAAACAATGCAGATAAATAAAAGCAGACTGGAGGGTAGGAGTTTAGGAATAGCGACTTTTCCAATAAAATCGTGTTAATAATTATGGGTTATTTTATCTAGGCCTGACTAATTTTATAATAATATGTATTGATATACAGAAATTAGTCACATTGAACAACATGACTAGTACAGAGATTAGACCATGAATGAGAACTTAGAACTAAACAAGATAATATCAGATGCTTATGATGATGCACTGAAGAAAAGAGGAATTGCAAACATATTGATTGCAGGAAAAACTGGCGTAGGTAAAAGCACTCTTATAAATACTGTTTTTCAAGGTCGACTAGCATCGACTGGACAAGGAAAGCCCATTACACAATCAACTAAGAAAATAACAAAAGAGGGTGTACCAATATCCATTTATGATACAAAAGGGTTAGAAGTCAAAGACTATAAACCAATTCTTGACGAATTAATGGGGTTTATAAAAATAAACAACGGACATACCGATCATCAGCAACATATTCATGCTGCATGGATTTGTATCGCCGAAGGTGCGCGACGCATTGAAGAGGCAGAAATATCTTTAGCAAGAAATCTTTCGGAGTTAATGCCTGTTATTATAGTAATAACAACAGCATCATCGGATCAAGGTTTTAAAAGCATTGTTGAAGATTTATTCCCATTTGCGAAAAATGTAGTCAGAGTAAACTCGGTTGCATTGACTCTTGATGGAGGATATACAATACCTGTTCATGGACTTGAAGATCTTATAGATATAACGATGGAGGTGATACCAGAAGGCCAAAAAAAAGCTTTTGCAGCATCCCAGCAAATTAAACTGGAACATAAGCTCAATCAATCTCATAAAATTGTTGCAGCTGCCGCAACATCTGCAGCGGGCATTGCAGCTATTCCTATTCCATTTTCCGATGCTGTTGGCATTGTTCCGATTCAAATAGGAATGCTCGCAGGTATCAGCCTCGCTTTTGGATTAGATACAAACAAGGCATTTTTAGGTTCATTAGTAAGTGGTACATTTACTGCGGTTGCTGGTAGTCTCGGCGGCAGGGCCGCTGTAGGTGCATTGTTAAAGTTTTTCCCAGGACTAGGAAGTACTGCCGGCGCTGCGATTTCAGCCACCGTAGCTGCAACGGTCACAACAACATTTGGTGAAGCCTATATTGCGACCCTGTATACACTTTTAAAAAATGACCCGGACAAAAAGCTGACTGGGGAAGATGTTGCAAAAGCATTTAAGGAAAAGTTAAAGCAATAGTCTAATAGTTATTTAAAGGGTAGGTCTGCCTATGATAAATATATATTTATTAATAGCGAGATAACACAACCTTAGCATATAGAGAACATCCTATTGAGTTCCAGTAGCCCTCGCGATTTATCACGAGGGCTACTTTATACTAAGCCTTCTGCCCCTCAACTGAGTACCTATTAAAGATATCGTGAAAACCTCAATAAGGAATCAGCACCGTAGAGTGCAATAAGCACAGCTAATTGTGCCTCTTGCATTTTAATTAATGGTGCAATTCACTTCGTTCATTGCACCCTACTTGCTACTTGCTTGCTGTTTCTTGACAAATACAGACTCCATTGCTACCCAACCCCCTCCCCCTTGTCATACTGACAGCAATTAATTAGTCACCATTTTATCTTCTTTTTTTCACTCAACCCGGTAAAAAATAGTGGCCAAACCACTTCCCCAGATAAAACAAACGGTTGCCCGCAGAGCGCATGAATATTTCAATCAATGGCCAATTAACAACCTTACTCAAAAGGACGTTTTGATTATTTATACCTAAGCATGAACCCGCAGAGTGTGTGTCATTATAAGCTTAATGACAGATGAACAGACTGTGTTCCATGACAAGCAGATCACTATTCCGTTAGCGCCCTTTCCCATCGCAATCCATTAATTCTCTCCCGATTAAATATCACGACTTTCCTGGTAGGTCGGGCAACTGTGCGTTGGCAAACGTGTAAACATCAAACTGACAAGATGAACTCATGAACTGTGATAAACAACAAGCCACTCCCGGCGTTATGCTGGCGGCGATTGGCGTAGTCTATGGCGATATCGGCACCAGCCCGCTCTATACCTTGCGCGAGTGCCTGTCAGGTCAATTCGGGTTCGGCGTCGAGCCGGCCTCCATTCTCGGCTTTCTCTCGCTGATCTTCTGGCTGCTGATCCTGGTGGTGTCGGTCAAGTACCTCTCCTTTGTGATGCGGGCCGACAACGCCGGCGAGGGTGGCATTCTCACCCTGATGTCGCTGGCGACCCGCAACGCCTCCACCCGCTGGACGCCGCTGCTGATCATCCTCGGCCTGATTGGCGGCAGCTTCTTCTATGGCGAGGTGGTGATCACCCCGGCGATGTCGGTGATGTCGGCCATCGAGGGTCTGAGCATTCTCACCCCCGCCCTCGACCCCTATATCGTCACCCTCTCGGTGCTGGTGCTGACCCTGCTGTTCGCCATCCAGAAACATGGCACAGCCATGGTGGGCAAGCTGTTTGCCCCCATCATGCTGATCTGGTTTATGACGCTGGCGGTGCTGGGGCTGCGCGGCATCATCCACAACCCCGAGGTGCTGGGTGCGCTCAACCCCATCTGGGCGGTGCGCTTCTTTATCCAGTACCAGACCACCTCCTTCTTTGCCCTCGGCGCCGTGGTGCTGGCCATCACCGGGGTGGAGGCGCTCTACGCGGATATGGGCCACTTTGGCAAAAATCCAATTCGCCTCGCCTGGTTTATCGTGGTGCTGCCCTCGCTGGTGCTCAACTACTTCGGTCAGGGGGCGCTGCTGCTGAGTAACCCCGCCGCCATTGCCAACCCCTTCTTCCTGCTCGCGCCGAAGTGGGCGCTGGTGCCGCTGCTGCTCTTGGCAACCATGGCGACGGTGATCGCCTCGCAAGCGGTGATCTCCGGGGTCTTTTCGCTGACCCGGCAAGCGGTGCGCCTCGGTTATCTCTCCCCCATTCGCATCGTTCACACCTCCGAGCAGGAGTCCGGCCAGATCTATATTCCGGTCATCAACTGGATGCTCTATATCTCGGTGGTAATCGTCATCATGAGCTTCGAGCACTCCAGCAATCTGGCGGCGGCCTACGGCATCGCGGTGACCGGCACCATGGTGCTCACCTCCATCCTCTCCTGCTCGGTGGCCAAGAACAGCTGGCACTGGAACAAGTATCTGGTGGCCATCCTGTTTGCCGCGCTGCTCTGTATCGACGTGCCGCTGTTTGCCGCCAACCTCGCCAAGATCTTCTCCGGCGGCTGGCTGCCGCTCACCCTGGGCGCGGTGATGTTCACCGTGATGACCAGCTGGAAGAGCGAGCGTTTCCAGCTTATTCGCCGCCTGAACGAGCACGGCAACTCCCTTGAGCCGATGATCGCCTCGCTGGAGAAATCCCCGCCGACCCGGGTGGCCGGCACTGCGGTCTATATGTCGCGGGTGGTCAATGTGATCCCCCATGCGCTGCTGCACAACCTCAAGCACAACAAGGTGCTGCACGAGCGGATCATCCTGCTCACCCTGCGGGTGGAGGATGTGCCCTACGTCCACAATGTGCGCCGGGTCTGCATCGAGCAGCTCTCCCCCACCTTCTGGCGGGTGGTGGCAAGCTACGGCTGGCGCGAGACCCCGAACGTGGAGGAGATCTTCCACCGCTGTAACGCCGAGGGGCTCAGTTGCCGGATGATGGAGACCTCGTTCTTTATGGCCCACGAGTCGCTCATCATGAAAGACCGCCCCTGGTATCTCTATCTGCGCGGCAAGCTCTTTATGCTGCTGCAGCGCAACGCCCTGCGCGCCCCGGATCAGTTCGAGATACCGCCCAACCGGGTTATCGAGCTGGGTTCGCAGGTGGATATCTGATGGCCTCTTAATGGCATTGAAAACGTCAGCAAATAGAGAGGGAGGCATTGGCCTCCCTCTGTTGTTTCCGTTACACCCGATTACCTCCCCCCTCATCCCCAGCCCTTCTCCCGCAAGGGGAGAAGGGAGAACACCACGGCGACCATATGCTGCCAACGGTGCAAGTCGCTTCGTTCTTTGCACCCTGCTCCCTGCATGCTGCCGATATATTTGCGTTCTCGTGCGTCCGATTACGCTTCGCTAATCGAACCTACGGTCTCAAAACAGGCGGCCTCTATCCGAACAGACCTCCGCCGTAGGGGGCAACAAGCGCAGCGCCGTGCACCGCGACCATATGGCTGACCTCCCCCCTCATCCCCAGCCCTTCTCCCGCGAGGGGAGAAGGGAGCAAACCACGGCGACCATATGTTGCCAACGGTGCAATTCACTGCGTTCTTTGCACCCTACTTATGCTGCGTTTTCCAAGGTGACGAACCCTCCCGGCGGCTTCGTCACAAGTGACGAACGTCACAGTTCGACAGCCACATCAGCGCGTTCACTCAACTACGCGAGGATTTTTATTTATTTAAAAACAGCCACTTAAAACCAATTTCGCTGCAAAAACCATTCTGGCCCGTATCTTGCCAACCTGCCCCTACTTTCTCCGTTCGCGACACGACAAGGTAGGCTATGAACCGCTTCGTTATCGCTGACCCCAAGCTTTGTATCGGCTGTGGCACCTGTATGGCGGCCTGCAGTGAAGTACACAAGGCGCAAGGTTTGCAGCAAGCCCCCCGTTTAACCGTTATGCGACACGAGCAGGCGACCATGCCGGTTCAGTGCCGTCACTGTGACGATGCCCCCTGCATCAAGGTGTGCCCAGTCGAGGCAATTCGCCAGACCGGCGATTGCGTGCAACTCAACGAGTCGCTCTGCATCGGCTGCAATCTCTGCGCCGTGGCCTGCCCCTTTGGCGCCATCCAGAGCGGCGGCAGCCGTCCGGTGGCCATGGCCACCAGTTACGACACCTATATCCCCTGCTCCATCCGCTCCAGCAACCCCTCCACCTCTGCCGGCCTGCGCTGCTTTGGCGAGGATCTGCTGAGCTGGGAGCCGGGGGTGCGCAGCATCGCGGTCAAGTGCGACCTGTGCGAGTTTCGCGCCGACGGCCCGGCCTGTGTCGGTGCCTGCCCCTCCCAAGCACTGAGGCTGGTCAATGACGGCGACACCGAACGCGCCGCCCGTATCCGTCGCCAGCAAGCGGCCGACACCAACCCGCAAGGGGCCTCCGCCTTTTCGGCGCCCGCCACGGCGCTCCCTGCATCCGATTTATCCACCACAGAGGGAGTTCGCTGATGTTGTCCCCCCTTGTTATGGCCACGCTCCTGCTCTTTTTGCTGGGCGCTGCCGCCGGTTTGCTCCTGCAAAAGCTGCCCGCACTGGCCAACCGCCTCAATAGCGGCTTTGCCCTGCTGGGGTCACTCGCGGGTCTGGTCGCCGCCATCCAGATCTTTGCTCAAGGCGCCCCCGTCGACGGCCAACTCTGGCTGCTGGGCTCAGTGCATCTGGATATGCTCTCCGCGCTGATGCTGCTGGTGATTAGCACCGTCGGCGTTGCCGTCGCCCTCTACTCCTTTGCCTATATCCGCGAATATCAGGGCAAGGGGGATGTGGCCATCGGCGCGCTGATGAACCTCTTCCTCTTTGCCATGGTGGGCATGGTACTGGCCGACAATGCGCTCGGTTTCTTGCTCTGCTACGAGCTGGTGACCCTCACCACCTACTGGCTGGTCAAGACCAACCCCGAGGCCGCCAAACAGAGCCGTCTCTATCTGGTGATGAACCATATCGGCATGGCACTGGTGCTGATCGCCTTCTGGCTGCTCTGCCGCGAAAGCGGCTCGCTGGAGTTCGCCGCGCTGCGCGAGCACCATCTGGCGGGCGGATTGGCCTCCCTGGTGTTCCTGCTCAGCTTCTGCGGCTTTGGCCTGCGCGCCGGTTTCGTGCCGCTGCACGGCTGGCTGCCGGTGGCCGAGCCCGTTGCGCCGTCCCATATTTCTGCGCTGATGTCTGGCGTCATGGTAAAACTGGGTCTCTTTGGCATCTTGCGGGTCAGCATCGATTTTCTCGGCGCCAGCCAGCTCTGGTGGGGCTATGTAGTGCTGATCTTCGGCGCCTGCTCGGCAGTGCTCGGGGTGCTGTTTGCGCTGGCCGAGCACGATCTCAAGCGGCTGCTCGCCTACCACACGGTGGAGAACATCGGCATCATCCTGATGGGGATGGGGATCGGCATGATCGGCATCGCCAACCAGCAACCGGCGCTGGTGGTGCTGGGGCTGCTCGGTGCGCTTTATCACCTGCTCAACCACGCCATCTTCAAGAGCCTGCTCTTTATGGGTACCGGCTCTGTGATGTTCCGCCTGCACACCCGCGACATGGACAAGATGGGGGGGCTGGCCAAACTGATGCCCTGGACCGCGCTGGCGTTCCTCATCGGTGCCATGGCCATCTCGGCGCTGCCGCCGCTGAACGGCTTTGTCAGCGAGTGGTTTATCTACCAATCCCTGCTCTCCATGACCAAACTCGGCACCTCTGTCGTCGCCCCGCTCGCGGTAGTGATGCTGGCGGTGACCGGCGCCATGGCGGTGATGTGTTTCGTCAAGGTCTACGGCATCTGCTTCTGCGGCGCACCGCGCAGCGAGAAAGCGAGCCACGCCCGCGAAGTGCCGGGCGCCATGGTGGCAGGCACCCTGCTGCTGGCTGCGGTCTGTCTGGTGCTGGGTCTGGGCGCCCCCTGGATTGCCCCCCATATCGCCAGCTATGGCCAAGCCTTGGTAAGCGACCAAATGAACGTGGCCACCGGCGCCACCCTGCTGCCGCTGGATAGCAGCCAGGCGATCCTCTCCCCACCCGTTATCGCCATCACCTTGCTGGGGCTGTTCCTCATCCCGCTGCTGGTACTGGCCATCTTCAAGGGGCCCAAGCTAGGTCGTCGTCACGCTGGCACCCCGTGGGCTTGTGGTTACGCCTACGAGGAGCGCATGAGCCTCACCTCTGGCGGTGTCACCCACACCTTGCGCCAACTCTGCGCGCCGCTCTATCGCAAGCAGCCGCAGCTCGATCTGGCCAGCGCCCTGCACGGGGTGAGCGATACCAGCGGGACGACCGGCTGGTTGCTGCATGGCGTTGTGCTGGCGCTCTTTATCCTGATGGCAGTAGGAGTCTGATATGCCTGTTCTTGAAATGCCGAGCTGGGGCATGGTTGCCCTCGCCCTGACCCAGGCCATCGCCATGCTGGCGCTGGCGCCGCTCGCCACCGGTTTCAACCGGGTGCTGCGAGCCAAGATGCACTCCCGTCAGGGGCCGGGCCTGCTGCAGGATTACCGGGATATCGCCAAGCTCCTGCGCCGTCAGGAGGTGACCCCCGAGCCTGCCGGCATCATCTTCAACCTGATGCCTGCGCTGCTCATCGCCGCCCTCTTGCTGGTGGGGATGGCGCTGCCGACCCTGACTCACGAGTCTCCCTTCCCCATCGCCGGGGATCTCATCACCGACATCTATCTGTTCGCCATCTTCCGCTTCTTCTTTTCGCTGGCGGGGCTCGACAGCGGCAGCATGTTTGCAGGGATCGGCGCCCGCCGCGAACTGACCCTCGGCATTCTGGTGGAGCCCATTCTGGTGCTCGCCTGCTTCATCATGGCGATGATGGTGGGCAGCTCGGATCTGGGCAATATCAGCAGCTATGTAGCGACCCAGCCGCTGGCCGCGCCCATCGCCACCCTCTTGGCGGGTGCCGCCTGCGCCTTCGCGGTGTTTGTCGAGATGGGCAAGCTGCCCTTTGACTGCGCCGAAGCCGAGCAGGAGCTGCAAGAGGGGCCGCTCACCGAGTATTCCGGTGCGGGCCTCGCCCTGCTCAAGCTCTCCATCGGCCTCAAGCAGCTGGTAGTGGTGCAGCTCTTTCTGGTGATTTTCCTCCCCTTCGGCAAGGCGGCCAACTGGAGTCTGCCTGCGCTCATCGGCGCGGCACTGATCCTCGCCTGCAAGCTGCTGGTGGCCTTTTTACTGGCTGGCATCATCGAAAACGCCATGGCCCGTACCCAGTTCGTGCGCACCCACAAGCTCACCCGCTACGGGTTGGGGCTAGCCCTGCTGGCGCTGCTCGCCTATCTGGTCGGGATCTGAATCATGCCCGCCAGCACAGCAACTTTTTCCGATTTCATCATTTGTGAATGCTCATTCCCGAACATTAAAGTGAGAACTGCATGACCATCGCCATTTCGGATCGCATCGGCTGCGACTACATCCAGCAGGTGCGAGCACAACTGCCCCACGCCATCGTCGACGAGGAGTGGCAAACCGCCGATCAGGCCACCATCACCGTCAAGCCCACCAGTCTGGTCGAAACCGCCAGCCTGATCTTCCACCAGCTGGGGGGCTGGCTTCCGCTCTCCTTTGCCAATGACGAGCGCAGCCTCAACGGCCACTTCGCCGTCTACCACGTCTTCTCCATGGAGGGCGACACCAAGTGCTGGATCACCGTCAAGGTGCTGGTGGATGCCGATACCCAGGAGTACCCCTCCATCACCCCGACCATTCCGGCGGCGGTGTGGGGCGAGCGGGAGATCCGCGACATGTACGGCCTGCGCGCCATCGGTCTGCCGGACGAACGCCGTCTGGTACTGCCGGACGACTGGCCGGAGGATATCCATCCCCTGCGCAAAGACGCCATGGATTACCGCCAGCGCCCGATGCCCACCACCGACACCGAGATCTACCCCTTCGTCAACGAGCTGGGCAGTGATGCCAACCGCATCGTGCCGGTCGGCCCGCTGCACATCACCTCGGACGAACCGGGCCACTTTCGTCTGTTCGTCGATGGCGAAGACATCATCGATGCCGACTACCGCCTCTTCTATGTCCATCGCGGCATGGAGAAGCTGGCGGAAACCCGGATGGGCTATAACGAAGTGGCGTTTCTGACCGACCGGGTCTGCGGCATCTGCGGCTTTACCCACAGCGTCGCCTACACCACCTCGGTGGAGAACGCCATGGGTATTCCGGTACCCGAGCGGGCCAAGATGATCCGCGCCGTGCTGCTGGAGGTGGAGCGCCTGCACAGCCATATCCTCAACATCGGCCTGTCGAGCCACTTCACCGGTTTTGACACCGGCTTCATGCAGTTCTTCCGGGTGCGGGAGAAATCCATGACCCTGGCCGAGCTGCTGACCGGCGCACGCAAGACCTACGGCCTCAACCTGATTGGCGGGGTGCGCCGCGACATCTTCAAGGAAGATCGCATCAAGGGTGCCCAGCTGGTACGGGAGCTGCGTGATGAGCTCAAACCCCTGGTGGCCATGCTGCTGGATACCGCCAACATCTCTTCCCGCCTCATCGGTATCGGCAAGCTCGAGCCGCAAATTGCCCGCGATTTCAGCTGCGTCGGTCCCATGGTGCGGGCGAGCGGCTTCAAGCGTGACGTGCGCCGGGTCCACGACTTTGCCGGCTACCGCGAGCTGCCGATGGAGATCCAGACCAAGGCGGGTTGCGACGTGCAATCCCGGGTGCTGGTGCGCATCCACGAGCTCTACGACTCCCTCGACATGATTGAGTTTGGTCTTGAGCACCTGCCGGAAGGGCCACTTTTGACCGAAGGGTTCACCTACCAGCCGGGCAAGTTTGCGCTGGGCTTTACCGAGGCGCCCCGCGGCGAGAACGTCCACTGGAGCATGACCGGGGACAACCAGAAGCTGTTCCGCTGGCGCTGCCGCGCCGCCACCTACGCCAACTGGCCTGCCCTGCGTTACATGCTGCGCGGCAATACCGTGGCGGATGCGCCGCTCATCATCGGCAGTCTGGATCCCTGCTACTCCTGTACCGACCGGGTCACCCTGGTCGACCCCAAGAAGGGCAAATCCACCGTGGTCTCCTACAAGGAGATCGAGCGCTACGGCATCGATCGCAAAAACTCTCCGCTGAAATAAGGGGTCATCATGATCAAGCTGTTCAAGACCATCCTCAAGGCTGGCACCCCGACCGCCAAGTACCCCTTCGCCCCTATTGATGTGAACCGGGATTTTCGCGGCAAACCGAAATATCAGGCGGATCAGTGCATCGCCTGCGCCGCCTGCACCAAGGCCTGCCCGGCCAATGCGCTGGTGATGGAAGTGGACATGGAGACCGGCGAACGGCGCTGGGAGATCTCCATGGCGCGCTGCATCTTCTGCGGCCGCTGCGAGGAGGTCTGCCCGACCCGCGCCATCGCCCTCTCCCCCGAGTTCGAGCTGGCGGTGACCAACAAGGCCGACCTTTATGAGGAGGCCCGCTTTGCGCTGGCCCCCTGCACCCTGTGCGGCACCTACTTTGCCCCGAGCAAGCTGGTGGCGCTGGTGGAGGACACCCTCAAGCAGGCGGGCACGCCGCTCGCGACCCCGGAAAGGCTGCACCACTGCCCCGACTGCAAACGAAAACAGAGCATGCTGAGCCAGCCTGACTCGGCCCTGATCACACCGATAGCCACACCGATGGCCGCACAAAAGGAGTAGATGTGATGAGCAAGATCAAAGGCATAGAACCGGCTGTCGGCCATGCCCATACCCGCGCCGTGCCGCTGGCACAGGATCCCGAGATCACCAAACTCAAGAAGACCCTGCTCAAGGACATTCGCCGCTCGGCCTATGTCTACCGGGTCGATTGCGGCGGCTGCAACGCCTGCGAAATCGAGATCTTCGCCACCATCACCCCGCTGTTTGATGCCGAGCGTTTCGGCATCAAGGTGGTCGCCTCTCCCCGTCACGCCGACATCTTGCTCTTTACCGGCGCGGTGACCCGGGCGATGCGGGTACCGGCCCTGCGCGCCTACGAGGCGGCGCCCGATCCCAAGATCTGCATCGCCTACGGCGCCTGCGGCTGTGACGGCGGTATCTTCCACGACCTCTACTGCGTCTGGGGCGGCACCGACAAAATCGTACCGGTGGATGTCTATATTCCCGGCTGCCCTCCGACACCGGCGGCCACCATCTACGGCTTTGCCGTGGCGCTCGGTCTGCTTGAGCAGAAACTCAAAGCCACCAGCCACGAGGTGCAACCGGGTGAGCGGGTCGAACTGCGCCACACCGGCATCCCCAACGAAATCCGGGTGATGATCGAACGCGAAGCGCGCCGCATGGCCGGTTACCGGCAGGGGCGGATCATCGCCGACGAGTTTATGGCCCTTCTCGAAGGGGCGACCCAGCAGGATGTGGATCTGCGCATCCAGAGCTACCTCGATCAGCACGACGATCCGCGCCTCTCGGAGATCGTCAACAACCTCGCAAACGCCTGCCTCAACCGGGCAGCCGGCAAGGGAGAGGCGGTGCATGGCTGACGAGGTTTTTTTCTATCGCCTCTCGCGCAAGTTCGTCGACGAGCAGTTCGACGTGCCGGAAGAGGCCAGGGAGGTGATGTACTACAGCCTCGCCATCGGCCACCACCTCGGCATTGTCGATTGCCTGCGAGCAGACCTGGTCTGCTCGCTGACCGGTTATCGCGACTGGGTAGCCAAGCTGCCAGAGGGGAGCGAAGCGCGCCGCAAGATGGAGGGGTTTCTCACCTTTGGCGAGATCACCATCTATCGCGAGCACTGCCATATGCTGGCCTGCGCCTTCGACCGACTGCGCAAAGCCGACAATCTGCTCGATGAGCAGGAGCTGGGCTGGACCAATACCTTTATGGATCAGCTCACCGCCCTCTTTAACGACCCCCATATGTACCTGATGGTAAGGAGCCGCTGATGGGCTGCAATCTCGTGTTGACCGTGGGCAATGCCATGATGGGGGACGACGGTGCCGGCCCCTATCTTGCCGACAAACTGCAAGCCGCCCCCCTACCCGGCTGGATCCATATCGACGGCGGCATCGCGCCGGAAAATGTGGTCTATAAGGTGCGGGAACTGCAACCGGAGCGGGTGGTGCTGGTGGATGCCGCCGAGATCGGCGAGAAGGCGGGGACCCTGCAGGTGATCCCCCCCGAGACCATCGCCGAGATGTTTATCTTCTCGACCCACAATATGCCGCTCAATTTCCTGATCGACGAGCTCAAGACCTTTGTCCCCGAGGTGATCTTTGTCGGGGTACAACCGGCCATCGTGGCGTTCTCCTTCCCGATGACCGAGATGGTGAGCGAGGCGATGGATTATCTTTATCAGCATCTTGATGCCGCCAGTGACACCAGTCTGTTAATAGATAAACTGGATCAGTGGAATATTGCCAACGCCAAGCGGTGATTATTTATCGAGTTGTTAACGACCGTTATTGACCGACGGTTACGGCAATGTGATCGAGGCCCGATGTTAAATTAAAAACATCGGGCTAATTGTGCTGGACTTGATATAAAACAAGGTTCTTTGATTTTTTCAAAAAATCGCTAACTCTCGCTTTTTTATGACAAAAAAAGCGTTGCCAGTCACAGAAATTTGCCACAAAATGGCGACCATTACGGAAGTTGATGGGGTCTGGTGGCCTCCTCGGTCTTCAAAACCGATGTGAGCCGAGAAGGCTTTGGCAGGTTCGATTCCTGCCTCTTCCGCCAAATTTATCTATTGAACAAATACTCTCCCGCTGAATTTTTCGGCCTGGATGTTATTTCCATTGTTTGTTCAATATGTTTGAAGTAATACCTTTAAAAAGGTGCTTGCCGCTTGCCAATATAATCCGAACTCAGGTTATCTCGCTGGCCAAAAATTAATTTATCAGCATCGATGCAGCATTAATTTATACCCGCTCATTAATGCACCCAGTTTGCACTCATCCGCAAATCGCCAGCAGTGCCATAACCCGTCAGCTCGGCCTCTCTATCGGCAAACCGGTGCGCATCCCGAACCCACGCACTGCACTGGTAATCCCATGCCGAACTCGTCTCACGCGTCAGCCATCCCCCACCGCCAGCCCGCATCAGGTACGGCTGCCGACGATTCACTGCCAGATTCACAGCAACAGCCCAGCCAGCAACCAACGCGCCGTTTGCCGCAAGTGGAACAGCTGCTGCAGCAACCCTTTCTCGCCGGGTTTATCGAAGCGCTGAGCCGCCCGCTGGTGACTCAGGCGGTGCGCGACACCCTGAGCGAGCTGCGCCAGAGCGAAGATTTTCGCCAGCACGGCGTCGCCCCCGAGCAGATCGAGGCGCTGATTGCCAAACGCTGCCAACAGCAGTTGCGCCAGCGTCAAACCCGGGTGATCAACGCCACCGGCACCCTGGTGCATACCAATTTGGGGCGTTCGCCGTTAAGTGCCGATCTGTGGGACGAGGTGCGGGATCTCAACACCGGCTACAACAATCTGGAGCTGGATCTCGCCACCGGCAAGCGCGGCGGGCGCAAGGGGCTGATCGCCCCCCTGCTCCGTTGCCTCACCCTGGCCGAGGATTCGCTGGTGGTCAACAACAACGCCGCTTCGCTCTTTTTGCTGCTGCAGGAGGTGGCCAAGGGGCGCGAGGTGATCGTCTCGCGCGGCGAGCAGATCCAGATTGGTGGCGGCTTTCGCATTCCCGATATTCTGGCGCTCTCCGGTGCCAAACTGGTGGAGGTGGGCACTACCAATATCACTACCGCCAAAGATTACCTCGATGCCATCACCGATCAGACCGCGCTGGTACTAATGGTGCACAGATCCAATTTCGCCATTCGCGGCTTTACTGAATCCCCCGATATCGGCGAGGTGGCCCGCGCCCTGCCCGAACATGTAGTGCTGGCGGTGGATCAGGGGTCGGGCTTGACCACCGAAGAGTTTGCACCGGATGAAACCTCGGTACGGCAGTACATCAAGGCGGGGGCAGATCTGGTCTGCTACTCCGGCGACAAGCTCTTGGGGGGCCCGCAAGCGGGCATCATCAGTGGCCGCAGCGACCTTATCAAGCGGCTGGAAAAACACCCCATGATGCGCACCTTCCGCCCGAGCCGCATCGTCTACTCCCTGCTCGAACGCCTGCTCATCCACAAGCTCAACAAATCTCCCGTCGGCGAGGGTATCGCCCAGCGCACCCTGAGCAATCCGGCCGCCATGCAGGCCCGCGCAGATCAGCTGATGGCCGCCCTGCCCGGCTCCTTTGTGCCGGTTCCCGCCCAGCTGGTGGTGGGCGGCGGCACATTGCCGGACGAGTTCTACCCGGCCCCTGCGCTCGAATGCACCGACCCGCGCCCGGCCCAGCAGTTGCTCGACGCCCTGCGCGAACTCCCCGTCCCTGTCATCGCCACGGTGCGCCAGCAGAAGGTGCTGCTCAATATGGCCACCCTGCTGCCGACCGAGATGGAACTGCTGATCGCCCAACTCAAGGAGTTGCTGCTCCTCGCCCCGTTCAATGCAACAAATGCGACCGAGGAGCCCTGATCCCATGACCCCCTATCGCGCCGTTATCGGCCTTGCCGGCCACGTGGATCATGGCAAGACCTTGCTTATCAAGGCCCTCACCGGCATCACCACGGCCCGCGCCCACGAGCAGGCCATCGGCATGACCCAGGATCTCGGCTTTGCCCACTTCGACGACGGTCAGGGCAACACCATCGGCGTCATCGATGTACCCGGTCACGAGCGCTATATCCGCAATATGGTGGCGGGGCTCTGGAGTCTGGATCTGGTGCTGCTGGTCATCGCCGCCGACGAGGGGTGGATGCCGATGACCGGCGATCACCTGCGCCTGCTCAAGGCGATGGGGGTGCCACGCCTGCTGGTCTGCATCAACAAGTGCGATCTGGTCTCCCCCGACGAGCTTTTGCTGTTGGAAGAGAGCCTGCTGGAACGGGTGATGGACGAGAGCGGCATGGTGCCCGATATCGTCAGCGTCAGCGCCAAAACCGGCGAGAATATGACTGCCCTGCACGCCGCCATCGTGCGCCAGCTTGCCGATCTGCCAGCCTCACACGCTACCCGCGAGCAGAGCGCCCCGCGACTGTATGTAGACAGAGTCTTTACCGCCAATGGCACCGGCACAGTGCTCACCGGCACCTTGCAACAGGGCTGCCTCAAGGTGGGGGACAAGCTGCGCCTCTACCCCGCCGATCGGGAGGTGCAGGTGCGCTCCCTGCAGGCCTATCACCAGAGCGTCGACGAGATTGGCGCCGTCTGTCGGGTGGCGGTGGGCCTTAAAAAAGTGCCTCACAAGGAGGTGGCACGCGGCCACTGCCTTACCAGCGCCGCTGGCCAGTGCGAGGCGGCAACCCACCTTATCGTGCGACTCAACGCCGAGAGCCTGAGCGGCAAGGCGCTGCGCCCCTCTCTGCACAACAAGGAGGTCGAGGTGGCCCTTGGCAGCTGGCATGGCCGAGCCCGTTGTGTGCCGATAAAAGAGGCACCTATAAAAGGGCTGCCCATCAAGGATACCCGGCTGGTACGGCTGATCTTTACCAGCCCCATCCCCTGCTTCTTTGGCCAGCCGCTCGCCATCATTCGCCACGGCAGCAGCGAACTGCTGCACGGCGCCCGCATCGTCTGGTGCGGCGACATCCACCCCGCCAGACGCAAGGCGCTGCACGCCCTGCTGGGCGAACTGCCTGATGACTTGGAGCACTACAACCCGGCCACCCTGCAACTGGGGCTCAATGGCTATGTGCTTGCCAGCCGCTTTGACCAGCAGCCAGAGCAGATCACCCCCCTCGGTGACTGGCTGCTAGATAGCTGCTGGCTGGCCCAGAGCCGCGACCAGCTGCTGGCTACGCTGGCCAGCGAACCGCTTAGCGCCGCCGAGCTGGCGACCCGCTTTGGCATCGCCCTGCCAGTCACTCAGGCCCTGCTCCAGCAGCTCAAGAGCGAGCAGCTTGTTCGCCTGCACCATGACAAGTGGCAGCAGGGCAGCGGCGAGTCGGAAGATGATTTGGGGGAAGAGGCGCAGCTGGTGCTCAAGGTGGTGCGAGATCAAGGCAAGGAGGGTTATGAGCCCGGTAAACTGGGCCCCGGCGGCGTGGAGCTGGACCCCTTTATCACCCGCCAGCTGCCCGCCGCCCTGCAGCAGGGCTTGCTGCAAAAAGGCGCGTTGCAAAAGCAGCTGCGCAATCTGGCACGACTCAAGTATCTGGTGCAGCTCGATGGCCCCATCTACTACGACGCCGAGCTTTACAACCAGATGGTCGCCGCCGTGCTGGCGGGCCAGCAGGTGGGAGATCTGATCGACATGGCATCCCTCAAGGAGATCACCGGCTTGTCCCGTAAATACGCCATTCCGTTCTGCCTGCGCATGGAGATGGATGGCTGGGTGCGGCGCGAGGAGAACGAGCGCCGAGTACTGCGTTTGCCGCAGACTCAAGATGAGATGGAGCCGGCATGAGCGCCACCATCGCCCCCTCTGGCTCTGCTAATCCTGTGGCCAACCGGCTGCGCCGCGAATTTCATATCGACGGTATCGTGCAGGGGGTCGGCTTTCGCCCCTTCGTCTATGGGCTAGCACTGCGCCACGGCCTTGCCGGCTATGTGTTGAACGATGCCAACGGCGTCACCATTGGCGCCGAAGGATCGCCCGAGCAGCTCGCCAGCTTTGCCCGCGAACTGCGGGAACTGGCGCCGCCCTTAAGCCGCATCGATCATTTCAGCGAGCGGGAGCTGCCCCTTGCTCATGATCCCGACTTCGATGGCCAATTTCATGGCCAGTTTCGAATTAAAGCGAGCCAGCAGCAGAGCTCTGCAACGGTCGCCATCTCGCCGGATCAGGGGATGTGCGAGGCGTGCGCCCGGGACGTGGCCAATCCCAACGATCGCCACCACCACTACCCCTTTACCAACTGCACCCACTGCGGCCCGCGCTACACCATCATCCGCCGCCTCCCCTACGACCGCCCCCATACCGCCATGGCAGGCTTTGCCATGTGCCCGCACTGCGCGGCGGCCTATGAAAACCCGCTGGACAGACGCTACCACGCCCAGCCGGTGAGCTGCCCCGAGTGCGGGCCCCATCTCAGCTGGCGCAGCGGCTATGGCGATGCGCTGGCTGAGCGCGAGGATGCCCTGCAAGCAGCTGCAAGCGCCCTGCAAGCAGGCAAGCTTATCGCGGTCAAGGGGATGGGGGGTTATCACCTGATGTGTGATGCCCGCAATGAACAGAGTGTTGCCAGATTGCGAACGCTCAAGCGGCGCGCGCGCAAGCCACTGGCGGTGATGATGGGCTCCCTTGCCGAGGCCAAATTGCATGTCACCGGAAGCGAAGAAGAGTGGAAGTTGCTCACCTCCCAAGCCAGACCCATCACCTTGCTGCGCAAGCGCAAAAATGATGATCGGCTCTCAGAATCCCTACTTGCAACCGCACCGCTGGCCGAGGGGATCGCCCCCGGCATCCCCTACCTTGGGGTCATGCTCCCCTATACCCCGCTTCATCAGCTGCTGCTGGACGCCTGCGCCATGCCGCTGGTGGCCACCAGCGCCAATGGTCGCGGCAGCCCAATCCTTATCGAATCCGAGGTGGTGGTCAGGGAGCTCGGCAGCGAGATTGACGGCATCCTGGATCACAACCGCCCCATCCTGCACCCCTGCGACGACAGTCTGGTGCAGTGGGCAGGCGGGCGACGCCAGACGTTGCGCCTCGCCCGGGGCTATGCCCCCTGCACCCCCAGCCTGCAAGAGGCGGTCAGGGTGCCGCTCTTGGCTGTCGGGGCGCAACAGAAGAACCAGCTGGCACTGGCCTTCGGCCGCCAGCGCATCTACAGCCCCTATATCGGCGATCTGCACAGCCTGCCGATGCAGAGCCACTTCGAGCAGACCCTGGCGACCTTTCGCGATCTTTACGATCTCAAGCCCGAAGTTCTGGTCTCGGATCGCCACCCCGGCTACCTCAGCCACCAGTGGGCCAAAAGCTATTGCCGCGATCAGAATGCCACCCATCTCGAGGTACAGCACCATCACGCCCACCTGCTGGGGGTGATGGCCGAGCACGACATCACGGGCCCGGTGCTGGGGGTGGCCTTCGATGGCACCGGCCTTGGCGATGACGGCACCCTCTGGGGCGGCGAGCTGCTGATCGCAGACGTTAAGGGATTTGAGCGGGTTGCCCACCTTGCCCCCTTCAAGCTGATCGGCGGCGAGGCAGCCATCCGCGAGCCGGTGCGCCAGCTACTGGGGCTGCTGTTTGAATCGCACACTCCTGAGCAGATCAGCGCCCTCGATATTCCGCTGATCAACAAGTTGCCAGCTGAACGGATCTGCAACCTGCACCAGCTCTGGCAGCTGGGTCGCAACGCCCCTTACACCAGTTCCATCGGCCGGCTGTTCGATGCGGTGGCAGCGCTCTTGGGGGTAATCGGCACCCCCGATTACGAGGGCGAAACGGGACTCTTGCTGGAGGCTGCCGCCTTGCAGCAGGCCCCCGATGAAGCGCCCTTCCCCCTCGCCTTTGATCTCAGCCAATCAACAGAGGGGCCACTGCAGATCCAGTGGGCCAAGCTGATCCATACCCTTGTCAGCGAGCGGCGCCAAGGCACCTCAACCGCCAGCCTGGCTGCCGGTTTTATCCGCGCCATCAGCAATCTGGTCATCGCCCTTGCCGAGCGCTTCCCCGGCTATCCGGTGGCGCTGGGGGGCGGCGTTTTTCAAAACCGGGTGCTGATGGACCAGCTGGTGCCCGCTCTCGAAGCGGCCGGTCGGCAGGTATTGACCAGCGAAACCCTGCCGCTCAATGACGGTGGCATCGCCGCCGGTCAGCTCTGGTTTGCCATCCACCATCTTGCCATGCACCAGCCTGCCACAGCCGGTTGTGCCACCTTGTCGGAGTCCTGAAATTCATGTGTCTATCCATCCCCTCTCAGGTGGTGCAACTGCACCCCGAAGATAACTGCGTCACCGTCGACACCCTGGGGGTGCAACGGCGCGTCAGCTGCATGCTGCTCGAAGAGCCCCTCCAGGTGGGCGACTATGTGCTGCTCCATATCGGCTTTGTGATGAGCAAGATTGACGAAGCGGAGGCGCAGGCCAGCCTCGAGAGCTTCCGCCAGATGGTGGCCCTGATGCCCAAACAGGATATCTTGCCATGCTGACCTTGAATGACCTGTTCCAGGGCTTTCGCCAACCCGAGGTGATCCGCGCCCTCGCCGCCCAGATCACCGAACTGGCCAAAGATCTGCCCGAACCGCTGCGGGTGATGGAGGTGTGTGGCGGCCATACCCACACCATCATGAAGTACGGCCTGCACCAGCTGCTGCCGGCCAGCATCGAGTTCGTTCACGGCCCCGGCTGCCCGGTCTGCATCATGCCCAAAGAGCGCATCGATCAGGCCATCGAGCTGGCTTGCCAACCGAACGTCATTCTGGTCACCCTGGGGGACATGATCCGGGTGCCGGGATCCAGGGGCACGCTGGCCCAGCAACGGGCCAAGGGGAGCGATATCCGCCCGGTCTATGACCCCCTCGATGCCCTGCGTATCGCCCGTGAGAATCCGGAGAAAACCGTGGTCTTCTTCGCCATCGGTTTCGAGACCTCCACCCCGATGACGGCCGCCTTGTTGGCTGCCGCTGAAGAGCAAGAGGTCGAGAATCTGCTGTTTCATATCAACCATGTGCTGGTGCCGCCCGCCATTCATGCGGTGATGGCCGACGGGGTCGCCAAGGTGAACGCTTTTATCGGCCCCTCCCACGTCAGCGTCATCACCGGCGCCGATATCTACCTGCCCATCGTCGATCGTTATCAGGTGCCTGTGGTGGTGAGCGGTTTCGAGCCGGTGGATGTGATGGAGGCGCTCTTGATGATGGTGCGCCAGAAGGTGGAGGGTCGCTACGCGCTGGAGGTGCAATACAGCCGCGCCGTCACCGCCAGCGGCAATAAAGCCGCCCAGCGGCTGGTCGAGCGCTTTTTCGAGACCCGCGAGCACTTTCGCTGGCGAGGTCTGGGGGATATCAACGCCTCCGCCCTGCGCCTGCGCGATACCTTTGCCAAACGCGATGCGGAGCGCCACTTCGCGCTCAATCAGACTCCCATCGATGACCACAAGGCGTGCCAGTGCGCCGATATCCTGCGCGGCCTGGCCAAACCGAACCAGTGCAAAGTCTTTGGCCGGGGCTGCACCCCGACCCAGCCCATGGGCAGCTGCATGGTCAGCTCCGAAGGGGCCTGCAATGCCTACTACCGATATATGGGGATCCAATGAGAGAAATTCAGTTAAGCCACGGCGGCGGCGGTGTGGAGATGAACCAGCTGATCAATCAGCTCTTCTTTCGCCACTTTGGCAACGAGATCCTGCTGCGCGGTGAAGATGCCGCCCTGCTGCCGGTAAACGGCCCCGTTGCCTTCACCACCGACAGCTTTACCGTCTCGCCGCTCTTCTTCGAGGGGGGCGATATCGGCAAGCTGGCCATCGCCGGTACGGTCAACGATCTCGCCATGATGGGGGCCAAGCCCGAGTATCTGAGCTGCAGCTTTATCATCGAGGAAGGCTTCCCCTACGCCGATCTTGCCCGCATCGTCGAGTCGATGGCGGCCGAGCTTGCCAAGAGCGGTGCCCGCATCGTCTGCGGCGACACCAAGGTGGTGCCCAAGGGGGCGGCCGACAAGATCTTCATCAACACCAGCGGGGTCGGCACCTTTCCGCGGCCTGAGCAGAGCCGGGGCATCTCGGTACGCAACCTCAAAGCCGGTGACGCCATTCTTGTGTCGCGGGATATCGGCAGCCACGGCGCCTGCATCCTGATGGCCCGTGACGCCCTGCAACTGGGCTCCGATCTCAAGAGCGACTGCACCACCCTATGGCCGCAGGTAGAAGCGCTGCTAAAAGCGGGGATTACCCCTCACGCCCTGCGCGATGCCACCCGCGGTGGCCTTGCCGCCGTGCTCAACGAGTGGAGCAGCGCCTCCGGTGTTGCCATCGAGCTGGAGGAGTCAGCCATTCCGGTGTGCGATCCGGTGCGCGGCCTGTGTGAGCTCTACGGTTTCGAGCCCCATGATCTCGCCAACGAGGGAACCATGGTGCTGGCCCTGCCTGCCGAACAGGCGCAGGACGCGCTGGGCATCTTGCGGCAATTCAACCCCGCCGCCAGCCAGATCGGCGTGGTGCAGGCGAGCGATCGCCACAAGGTGATCCTCAACAACCCCTGGGGCAGCCGCCGCTATCTGGAGCTGCCGCAAGGGGAGCTGCTGCCGCGGATCTGTTGAGCAGCCATGCCGTTCCGTCATTTACAGGGAGGAGTCACTGCTCCTCCCCATATCGGTTAAGGAGCCACCATGCACGAAATGTCTCTGGCCATGGCCGCCATCGATCTGGCGGCTGAACAGGCCACCCAGCGGGGCTTTACCAGGGTGACCGCCCTCTGGCTCGAGGTCGGCAGCTTCTCCTGCGTCGACCCGGACACCATTGCCTTCTGTTTCGAGGCCGCCGCCAAGGGCACCGCCGTCGAGGGGGCCCAACTGCACTTTCAGCACCAGGCGGCAGAGGCCTGGTGTTACGACTGCAACAAGACGGTCACCCTCACCGAGCGCGGGCAGGCCTGCCCCGAGTGTGGCGGATACAAATTACGAGTCGCGCAGGGTGATAGCCTGCGCATCACCGACATCGAGGTAAGTTGATATGTGTAGCGTATGCGGATGCGGCCAGGCGCGGATCGCCGGCCATGAGCAGGATCATGAGCATCATCACGAACATGAACATCACCATGGCCATGAGCACGACCACCATCATGGTCATGACGCCCATCACCATCATGATCACGAGCAGAGTGCGCCGCGCACCCTGAACATTCACCACCACTATCACCATCAGGGGGATGTCCATCACCACTACCACGGGGTGCGAGCTCCCATAAGCCAAGAGGGTCATGATCACCCCCATGAGCACCACCATGAGCACCACCATGATCACCCCCACGACCATCATCATGATCATGCCCAATCTCATGAGCACGGCCATTCCCACACGCATCCCCATGATCACTGCCATGACCATGACCATGACCATGACCATGACCATGACCACCAGCAGGGTGATCTGCACTATGGCAAAGGGGAAGCGGGATTGTCGGTGCCCGGTATGGGGCAGCGCCAGCTGATCGCCATCGAGATGGATGTGCTGGCCAAGAACAACGCGCTGGCGGCCCACAACCGCGAACACTTCACTGCCGCAGACCAGCTGGTGCTTAACCTGGTCTCTAGCCCGGGTTCAGGCAAAACCACTTTGCTGTGCGAAACTCTGCGCCAACTGGCCGACAAACGCCCCTGCGCGGTGATCGAAGGGGATCAGCAGACCAGCGCCGATGCGGATCGCATTCGTGCTACTGGCGTCCCTGCCGTGCAGATCAACACCGGCAAGGGCTGCCATCTGGACGCCAAAATGGTCCACGACGCCTGCCACCAGCTGCCCGCCAATCAAGGGGGCATCCTCTTTATCGAGAACGTGGGCAATCTGGTCTGCCCCGCCAGCTTCGATCTCGGCGAGAAGTACAAGGTGGCGATCCTCTCCGTCACCGAGGGGGAAGAGAAGCCGCTGAAATACCCGGACATGTTTGCCGCCGCCCAGCTGATGGTGATCAACAAGATCGATCTGCTGCCCTATGTCAGCTTTGACGTGGCCCGCTGCATCGAGAACGCCAAACGGGTCAACCCCTATATCCAGGTGATCCAGGTCAGCGCCACCACAGGCGAAGGGATGGATGCCTGGCTGAACTGGCTGGCCACGGCCTGAACCAGAACCGGTTAAATGCCGTTACCAACAGCGGATAGCAAGAGAGGGAGGCTGATGCCTCCCTCTCTTTTATCTGTAGACCTTGTCGGTCATGCTATCCGTCCAAAATGGCCAGCATCCCACACTCGCTTCCCCTCACCCTAGCCCTCTCCCCAGGGAGAGGGAACCGGTTTGTGGATGCCGCGGCTATACGACGCCCTCAAACCCCTCAGGGAGGCTTCGAGCATAACAACCAGCCATATTTTCAAACCCCGAATTTTTCCAAACCCTAACCCCGGGCGGGTGAGATGGCACCTTCTGCTCCCTTCTCCCCTTGCGGGAGAAGGGCTGGGGATGAGGGGGAACTAACCCTCAGGCCGCATTTTCAGCCAATACACCAGTCACGGGCTGCATCTCACCAAAGCGCAGCACCCGATGACAGATCTGGCGCAGCAGTGCCTGCTGGTGGCTGAAGATGACCATGCCAAGCCCGCGCTGCTCGCACTCAATCATCAACTCCCGCCAGAGCTGGCGCTGAATTTGCGGGTCCAGCTGGGCAGTCACCTCATCGGCAATCAGCAACCGGGTTCGGGGATCGAGGGCGCGCAGCAGCGCGATGCGGGCCAGCTCGCCACCGGAGAGCTGACCGGGTTTACGACTGAGCCACGCAGGCTTGACCATAAAGCGGGTCAGCATGGCGTCATCGGGGCGCCATACATCCCAGAGCGCCTGCCCGGAGGTGCGATAGGGATTGAAGGTGAGCTCCGGATGCTGGGGCACCAGCTGGATAGGGTTATAACCTTTTACCTGTTCAGGTACTGGCTGCCCATCCAGCAGGATCTGCCCGCCAGCCCGAACAGGCTGCCAACTCGCCAATACCCGCCCCAGCGTGGTCTTGCCATGGCCGCTCGGGGCGGAGATGCCGAGCCGTTCGCCCGCTTTCACCGTCAGCGATAAACCCTGCCAGAGGGGACGTTCACCCTGGGCGATAGTGAGATTTCGTACTTCCAACATCAGGAAACCTCCGGCGCAGGGAAGAGTGCATTGAACTCCGGCAGCGCCTGCCAGTGGGCACGGAGCATCTCGCTCCCCTGCCCCTGGCGCAGATGGTGGCAGCTCAAGGTATCGCTCACCTGCCCCTGATGCAGCGCCACGATGCGATCGGCAAAGCGGGCCGCCAGCGCCAGATCGTGGGTCACCCAGAGGATACCGCTGCCCTGATTGGCCAATTCACGCAACTGGCCGAGCAGCAGACAGGCCAGCCCCTCGTCGAGCCAGGCGGTGATCTCGTCTGCCAGAATGTAGCGGGCGCCGCCGAGCGCCGCAGTGCAGGCCAGAATGCGCTTGGCCATGCCGCCGGAGAGCTGGCGCGGGAATCTGTCTAGGGTGGTCGCGGGCAGCTGATAGCGCAGCAACTGCTCGCCGAGCCGCTCGCGGGAACAATTCTGGCCGCAGAGACGTGCCGCACGGCCCAGCTGGCGCTCCACCGTCAGCAATGGATTGAGGGAGCTTACCCCCTGTGGCACATAGCAGAGGGTGTGCCCGCGCAGACGGGCCCGGCTGGCATCACACAGGGGCTCGCCATCGAGGGAAATGGTGCCGCGCATGCGCAGATTGTCCGGCAGCAATGTCAGGGCGCTTTGCAACAGCAGGCTCTTGCCCTCGCCGCTCCCCCCCACCAGCGCCACTATCTCCCCCGGCGCCAGTTGCAGGCTGATATCGGTCAGCAAAGGCTGCCAGCTGCGCCGCCCCAGCCAGGAGTAGTGGGCCGCCTCTATGGTCAACTGGTCGAAGCTCAGCATGTATCTCCCCCAAACCAGAGTTGTTGCAAGGCGCGAGTGGCCTGATCAAACAGCAGAACCAGCAGCAGCAACATCAGCCCCGGGAAGAGGGCCAGCCACCAGCCGCCACCGGCCAGATAACGCAGGGCATCGGCCAGCAGCAGGCCCAGCGAGGCTTCGTGGGCCGCCAGACCAAAGCCGAGAAAGCTCAAGGCCGCGCTGTGCAGCACCGCATGGGGAAACATCAGCAAGGTGCCGATAAACCACTGGGGCAACAGCCCCGGCAACAAGTGGATGCGCCAGCGACGCAGCGCCCCCATCCCCTGACAGCGGGCCAGCACCACATAGTCACTGCAGGCGATCCGCCGCGCTTCTGCGCAAAGGATCAGCGCCAACTTGGGCCAGTGGGTCAGCGCCACCGCCAGGATCACCCCGCGCATACCGCCCCCCACGGTAAAACAGATAAGGATCAGCAGCAGCATATGGGGCAGCGCCAGCATGGCGTCGATCACCATTCGCACCGCCGCATCACATCTGGGGTGAATGAGCGATACGCTTGCCGCCACCATGGCGAGCAGGCCACTGCAGAGAGCCGTGCTGATGCCGAGTTCCAGACTGGTGAGGGTGCCCTGAAAGGCGCGCAACCAGAGATCCCGCCCCATCTGATCGGTGCCGAACCAGTGGGCCAGCGAGGGGGGCTGCTGGCGCGCCAGCAGATCCATCGGCACATCCTGATGAGAGAGGCTCCAGCCGTAAGTGGCCAGCAGCGCCAATCCGAGCAGGGCAAAAACCAGCCGCAGTATGGAGGGAAACGGATTAAACAGCATGCTCACCCTCCCAGCCTCGATTGATGCTGGCCAGCAGCAAACTGGCCACCGTGTTGCCAATAAAGACCAGCAGGGTGCAAAAAAGCACGATTCCCATCAGCAAGGGGATATCACCCCTGAGCCCCGCATCAACGGTGGCCTGGCCGAGCCCCGGGTAGGAGAAGACCTTCTCCGCCAACAGCGACCCGCCAATCAGCTCACCAAGGGAGGCAAACTGCAGGCAGAGCGCCGGGGTCAGGGCGTGGCGCAGCACGTGAAAGCGCAACATGGGCCAGCCGCCATCCCCCTGAGCGCGGGCGTAGCGGATAAAGTCGCTCTCCAGCACCTCGGCCACCCGCGCCCGGGTGTGCAGCGCAATATTGCCCAGCCCGAGCAGAGCGAGCGTGGTGACCGGCAGCAGCAGATGACGCAACCGCATGGCCCAATCCGCCTCATAGGCAGCCAGCCCCGGCGTCCAGGCGCAGCAGACCGGCAGTAGCGGCCAGTGCACCGCAAACAGGGCGAGCAGCAACAGGCCGACCCAGAAGGTGGGCAGGGAGGCGAGCAGGTAGGCAAAGCGGCAAATAAGACGATCAGGCCAGCGGTTGAGATAGCGACCGGCGCAGAGCCCAAGCAGGATGCCGAAAAAGCCGGAGAGCAGCCAGGCACCCGCCAGCAGCAGGAAGGAGGCAGCAAAGCGCTGGCCTATTACCTCACCCACAGGCGCGTTGTAGAGCATGGAGTAACCGAGATCCCCCTGCAGCACCTGGCTAAACCAGTGCCAGTAGCGCAGCCAGAGCGGTTGATCCAGCCCCCAGCGAGCGGCGATGCGGGCGTATTGCTCCGGCGGCACATGGAGCAGATCGTTGCCGATATAGGCCTTGATGGGGTCGATGGGGGAGTAACTCAGCAGCACAAAGGTGGCGACCGAGACCAGACAGAGCAGCCCTGCCAGACGCAGCAGGGCTTTTAGCAACAGATAACCTGAATGACTCAAGGGCGAACTTAACGGCACGTCCACCGCCAATCCTGCAGGTTGTTGAGCAGGGACCAGCTACCGTGGATTTCCGGCGCCCCCTTGCCAAGGTCGATGCAGCGGTTGGCGAGATAGGTGTGCTGCACATTGAGCAGCCAGGCCCAGGCGGCATCCCCCTGTACCCCGGCGCCGGTTTTGCCATCCCACTCCACCTGCTGCCAGAACGGCACGGCCGCCTGCCAGTTCGGAGCATCCAGCGCCTGCTTGAGGTGGCCATCCACCACAGAGTTGCTGTAGTAGCCAGGGTTGTAGAACTCTACCCCACCGGAGCCGCTCTGGTAGTGGTGATAGAGCTCCATGGGATCCAGACTCCCCCACCCCATCAGCACCGGATTGGCGTGCATCTCCCGCTCCACCTGCTCCCAGCTGCCGGACTTGAGGCTCACCTCAAGACCGATGGGTTTGAGCATGGCCCGCACCGCTTCCGCCAAATCCCGGCGGGTGCTGTCGCCACTGGTGTACCAGAGGGTAAAGGCGGCGCGCAGGTCGCCCTTGTGGCGAATGCCGTCACTGCCCATCTTCCAACCCGCCTCGTCGAGCAGGGCGTTGGCGTGGGCCGCATCGCCATCCTTGAAGGCGGTGGCCTTGTTTAGCCAGGGCAGGCCTTCTACCGCGCTGTAGGCGGGGATGGCATGTCCTTCCAGCAGCTGGTCGGCCAGCAACTTGCGGTCAATGGCGTAGTTGATGGCGCGGCGCACCGCCACGTCCGAGGTCACGTCGTTGCCGATGGGATAACCCTTGGCATCCTTGCCGCCAGCAGGCGGAATGGGGAAGACGATACCGCGGTTCTCGACACTCGGCCGCACCCAGAGCTTGAGGGAAGCAGGCACGGTTGGCGCAAGCGACGGGGCGATGCGCACCACATCAAGCTGGCTGCTCTGGGCCGCGGCATAGGCGCTCTCTTCATCGATAAAGACAAAGACCAGCCGTTTGAAGTCATTGTTGCCACCGGCGTAATAGGGGTTCGCCTCCACCACCAGTTGCTGACCGGGCAGGAAGCTCACCAACCGGTAAGGGCCGGCACCGACCGGTTTTTGGGCATATGCTTTTGCGTCGTAATCCTGCTTCGACACTATCCCCAAGGATCCCAGCACGTTGACGAAGGTGCTCTGGGGGGCGCTAAGAGTGATGGCAACCTCGGTGGGCGAGAGCACCTTGGCCGAGACAAAGTTGCCCATGTCGATCTTGCCGCCGCCCTTGGCTGCGCTGTTGTAGGTGAAGGCCACATCTTCGGCGGTGAGCGGCGCGCCATTGGAGAATTTCAGGTCAGGCTTGAGGGTAATGAGCCACCCCTTGCCATCCTTGCTCGGGGTCACCGACTGGGTGAGCACATTCTGCCAGCTGAGATCAGCGTTTTGTTTGAGCAACGGACTGTGCAGCAGCAGATAGCTGCCGTGACTCCAGCCAAGCAGAGGGTCAAACCCTTCGGTGGGTTCAGCTCCGATGGCGAGCTTGAGCTCGGCAGGCACAGGTTGGGCTGCGGCCAGCGCCGCGTGAGAGGCAGTGCCCAGCAGCAGAGTCAACAGGACGCTCGCGCTGGATCTAGCGTAATGGCGAAGGGAATTGCGAGAAACAGTCATGGGGCTCCTTCTTGTTTTGTACCACTCACGGATCATCACTCAAAAAAGAGGCGGAATGCGTGTCTGAACATGGGAGTGAGGGGCCAAAATGGCCCCCTATTCTAAACTTGATTTCGCGTGAAACCTAGCGACTATGCCGGTTGACCGCGCCGGGCACCGAATAACCGTCTGCGCCCCAGATCCACGCCGCCAGCCCCTTGCTGTACCGGCAAGGAGAGCAGCATCTTGAGGGTGCTGCTCACCAGCGTTCTACCCTGATCAGCACCGAGATGGGGATCGAGCGGCGACATCAGGGAGCAGGCCAGCAGCTGTCCCGTCTCCGGCAATTCACCCACCATAAAGGTCATGTTGCCGCAGGGGAGCTGCAGGGCGAGCCGATCGCTGCTGCTGCGCACCGGCCAAAGCTGATCCGGCCCCGGCAGCACCACCACGCTCAGCATCCAGGGGGTGAGCACACAGCCGAGCCACTGATCTTCAAACAACGTGCACTCCGCAACGATTGGCATGCTGGCGTGATAGAAGGGCAACGCCTGCATCTCTTCGCGAGCGATCCGCTCGTACTGGGCTACCAGCAAGGGTGCTGGATTGGTGGCAAAACCGGCAAACTCCTGCGCCGTCTCCGGTACTCTCTCCAGCACTCTATCAACCTCGCTTAAATGGGACTGCGCCATAGGCCCTCCCGCGCTTGTTTAGCTTTCTCCTGCTCAGAGAGCGGGATGGCGGGGGCACCGACACTGGCCAGCAGGGTCAAGATCCGATCCGTCGCCTCCCCCATGGCAGCCGCCACCACAGGGGTGAGGCCGATGCGGGGCTCGAGGGATTCGGGCTCGACCCCGATCAAGGTGAGCCGCTTGGGCGACTCCCCTGTCATGTGCAGCGCCGAGAGCACATCCGCCAGCCCCAGCTGGTGAGGGGAGATCTTGCGGCCAAACAGGGTCGGGATCTCCTCATCTTTCAGTGTCACTACGGTGCCCGGCGGATTACCGCTTCGCACCGCATCCACCAGAATGATGTGATCGCGACTGGCCATCGCTTCGAGCAGCTCCATGCCGGCGGTACCGCCATCAAGCAGCTCGATGCCGGGGGCGAAACGGTATTCCCGCCCCAGTCCCTCGACGATGCGAACCCCTACCGCCTCATCGCTCAAGAGCAGGTTGCCGACGCCCAAGATCAGGATGTTCATCACAACACCTTCACCTGAGTTGTTTCGCCATTCTGGGTATCCACCACATGCACCGCGCAGGACATGCAGGGATCGAACGAGTGGATGGTGCGTACCACCTCCAGCGGTTTGGCGGGATCCGCCACCGGGGTGCCCACCAGCGCCTGCTCGTAGGGGCCGGGTTCATCGTTGAAGTTGCGCGGGCCCGAGTTCCAGGTCGATGGCACCACCGCCTGATAGTTCTCGATCTTGCCGCCCTTGATGACGATCCAGTGGGAGAGCATGCCGCGCGGTGCCTCTTCAAAGCCCACTCCGCGAAACTCCTTGTCCGCCGGGATCTCCGCCTTGATATAGGCGGTGGTGTCCCCCTTGCCGATGTTGTCGACCAGCGCCTTCCACTGATTTGACAGGGTATCTTTGAGCACGCAGCAGCGCACCGCGCGACCGATGATGCGGCCCATGGTGGAGTGCAGCTGTTCGGTCTTGATGGCCGAGCCGGTGAGCGCCTTGTAGATGCCATTCAACTGGTCGAAATGCGCCACCGTCTCCGGGTGTTTGGCGGCGAGCTTCACCAGCAAGTCTGCGAGCGGTCCCACCTCCACCACCTTGCCGTAAAAAGTGGGGGATTTGACCCAAGAGTATTTGCCGTCATCCTGCCAGCCGGTGTAGTTCGGCTCGGTCTTGCCCTCCCACGGCTTGAGGGGCTCGTCATCCTTGTACCAGGCGTGCTTGTTGCTCTCGGCGATGCCATCCATCAGCCAGCCATCCTGATGGCTCTCGATGGGGCGATAACCCGCCAGATTGCCATTCTCGATATAGCCGCCCGGCATCAGGAAGCTGCCGCCGTTGGCGTCGGTGGGGAGCTCCGGCACGCTCAGGTAGTGCTTGGCCCCCTGCCCCAGGTTCAGCCACTCGGGGTAGTGCGCGGCGATGATGGCAGCATCCACCTTGTAGACCTGCTCGATAAACTCGCCAAGCCGGTCGATAAAGTTCTTCACATAGAGCAGCCGCTCCAGGTTGAGCACGCTCGGTGCATCCAGATTGATGGGGTTGGCCACGCCGCCCACCGCCAGATTCTGGATGTGCGGGCTCTTGCCACCGAGGATGGCGACAATGCGGTTGGCATCGCGCTGGCACTCCAGTGCCTGCAGGTAGTGGGCCACGGCGATGAGGTTTACCTCCGGGCTCAGCTTCATCGCCTTGTGGCCCCAATAGCCGTTGGCGAAGATGCCGAGCTGGCCGCTCGCCACCAGGGCGCGGATCTTGTCCTGCACCTTGGTCAGTTCATCGGCACTGTTGAGAGACCAGGTTGATACCCCCTTGAGCATGTCCGCTGCTTTTTGCGGATTGGCCTCAAGGGCTGCGGTGATGTCCACCCAGTCCAGCGCGGAGAGCTGGTAGAAGTGGACGATGTGATCGTGGATGTTGTGGGCCGCGATGATGAGGTTGCGGATAAACTGGGCGTTGACCGGCACCTTGGCGCCGATGGCGTTCTCCACCGCCCGCACCGAGGCGATGGCGTGAATGGAGGTGCACACCCCGCAGATGCGCTGCACTATCATCCAGGCATCGCGCGGGTCGTTGCCCTTGACGATCTCCTCCATCCCGCGCCACATGGTGCCGGACGACCAGGCTTTGGTCACTTTTCCGCCTTCGATTTCGCAGTCGATACGCAGGTGCCCCTCAATGCGGGTGATGGGGTCTATGGTGATACGTTGGCTCATACGTTGGCTTTCCCTCGGGCCTGATAATCTTGGTGAACACGTTCAAGTGATGGCAGTACCGGCAGCAGCCGGATCAACAGCAAATAGGCACACACCTCGATGGCAACAAAGCCCAGAGAGATCAGCACCTCCTCCGCGGAGGGGAAGTAGTGGTAGCCATTGCCGGGGTTGAAGGCGAGCAGGGAGTAATCCAGCCGCCAAAGGGCGGCGCCCAGCAGCATGCTGAGGGCCCCCAGGAACAACATGCGCGAATCCCGGCGGCTCTTGTCCCAGTGGAACACCAGCAGCGGGAAGATCATCAGCGCAATCTCGCTCCAGAACATGATGGAGAAGCGATTGAACTCGGAGAGATACTCCGACTTGTCGTGGATGACGATCTCGGCAAAGCGCAGCGCCACAAACAGGATCAGGAAGATGTCGATCACCTGGGTCAGCTTGTAGAAGAGCGACTTCTCGTTGGGGCCCCGCCCCGCCAGTCCCGCCTGCACCAAAGAGCCCTCAAATACCACGATGGAAAAACCCATGATGAAAGCGGTCAGAAGCGAAAAGACCGGCAGCAGCTCGTAGCTTTGCCAGAGCGGATGGATCTTCTCCCCCGCCACTATCATCAACGAGCCCATCGAGGATTGGTGCATGGTGGGCAGCAGAGCCCCCAGCGCCAGCACGAAGAACATGATCTTGTTTAGGCGAATGAGTGACGCCTTCCAGCCGAACTTCTCCAGCAATACCGGCGCAAACTCTAGCGCCATCACCCCGATATAGATGGTCATGCAGACCGCCGTCTCGAACAGCACCGAGGAGGTGTTGAAGTGACCGGGCAGGTAGAAGTACGGCAGGTTCCAGTAACGACCGACGTCAATGGTGATGGAGAGGCCGCCCAGCGAATAACCGAACAGGCTCGCCAGCAGGGCCGGTCGCACCAGCGGGTGATACTCGCCCCGGTTGAAGACGTAAACCGCCCAGGCCAGCGCCCAGCCACCGCAGGCGAAACCGGTGCCGATCAAGAGGTCAAAGGAGATCCAGAGACCCCAGGGATAACCCCCGTTCAGATCGGTCACCGAGCCCAACCCGAAGATGAGGCGCTTGAGGATAAGCATGCCGCACAGCACCGCAAAGGGTGCCAGCACCAGCACCGGCCAGCTCACCAGCTTGCCGCCAAGGGGATGTGCCTTGTGATTACTCATGATCCTTGCCTCCCTTTGTGGTGCCCTGATCCTTGATCTGCGCACTCCCCTGATCATGGCCATCGTCATGATGGTGTTCGTGACCATTCTTGGTGTTGCGGCGAATGAGCACCGAGAGGCCGGTCAGTACCACCATGGGCAGCACCATCCCCTTGTAGAGGGTGTGCTGGATATGCTCGGAGCGGGCACCGGAGGAGAGCTCCGACAAGTCGGGCATGTCGAGCTTGGTATAGGGCACCCCGGCCAGTACCAGCACCTGGGTGCCGCCTCCCTCCTTCTCGCCATAGACGTAAGGCTGGTAGTTGGGCACCTCGTGCAGGTAAGGGTCGTTGGCAGAGAGGGTCTGGCGCGGATAGGCATATTCGCTGCCCGGAGTCGCCAGCAGACGACGCTTGGCCTCGGCCATCAGCTCCTCGCGGGTGCCGAAGATCACGGCGCCGGTGGGGCACACCTCGACACACCCAGGCAACTTGCCCTGATCAATTCGCTCAAGCCCCTTCTGGTTGCAGAGCTCGCACTTGTGGATCGCCCCCAGCGGATTGTCATAGTCATATTTGGGTACATCGAACGGGCAACCCACCATGCAGTAGCGGCAACCGGTGCAGACGCTCGGGTCGTAGTGAACGATGCCGGTCTTGGGATCTTTTTTAAGAGCCTGCACCGGACAGACAGAGACGCAGTTGGGATCGACGCAGTGCATGCACTGCTTCTTGATGTAGGCATAGCCATCCACCAGCTGATCCTTGTGCTCGCCAGTGCCGCTTTTCCACACCTGAATGATGTTGTTGGTGTAGGGGGTCAGCTTGTCGTTGTTGGACCAGGTCTGCGCCCCTGCCGGGTTGACAGGATTGCCATTGAGGCGCTGACACTCCGCCACACAGGCCTGACAGCCGACGCAGAGGGTAGAGTCGTAGAGCATGCCGAGCGCGCCGGGAATGGGCGGCTTGTTCTCGGCCGCCGCCAATGCGCTGCCGGAGACGGCTGTGCCCGCCGCCAGTGCACCGACGGAGGCAAATTTGAGGAAGTTTCGTCTGTTCACGGTTACTCCTCCCGTGATGGGTGCTGCCCGGCTTCGTGGCGTTTCTGCTGGCGACCGAGTTCACGCACCGTCATCAGACTCACCCCTACCAGCACCCCGAGGGCGCCACCGATAAGGCCGGTCGCGGTGGGCGAGGTATAGCCCCCCTCCTGGATCTTCACATCGGGTTTATCCACCCGCGGGGTCGGGTTCTCGACCTTGGCGAGCTGGAAGATCCCCTTGCTAAAACCGACCCCCTGCTCGTTGCAGCCATAACAGGGGTGACCGATGCCGACCGGCCAGATGCCGCCGCCCACATCGCAGAACTCAAGGGTCGAGCAGTTGCCATAGGTCTCCGGCCCTTTGCAGCCCAGATGGTAGAGACACCAGCCCTGCCGGTGGCCCTCATCACCAAACTCCTTGGCAAAACGCCCTGCGTCGAAGTGCGGACGACGCTCGCAGTTCTCGTGGATCAGCCGCTCATAGGCAAACAGCGGACGCTTCTTGCTATCCAGCGCCGGCAGCTTGCCGTAGGTGATGTAGTAGGCAACCGTGGTGAGGAAGTTGTGGGGATTGGGCGGACAGCCCGGGATATTGATGATCGGTGTGCCGATATTGCCCAGCGCCTCTTCCAGGCTGACCGCGCCGGTCGGGTTGCCACCGCTGGCAGGCACACCGCCCCAGGCAGCGCAGGAGCCGATGGCGATGACGGCAGCCGCATCGGCGGCGGCACGGCGAATATGGTCGACGATGGGTTCACCGGCCACCATGCAGTAGACGCCGCCATCCTTGAGCGGAATGGAGCCATCCACCACCAGCACATACTTGCCCTTGTAGCGGGTCATGGCGTTGTGCTTGTTCTCTTCAGCCTGATGACCAAAGGCCGCCGAGAGCACCTCGTGGTACTCCAGCGAAATGGTGTTGAGGATCAGGTTCTCGATGGTGGGGTGCGTGGCGCGCAGCAGCGATTCGGTACAACCGGTGCACTCCTGCGCCCCAATCCAGATCACCGGCGGCCGCTCGGGGCTAGTGAGCGCAGTGGCCATCTTGGCGACGGCATGCTGACTTAATCCCAGGGTTGCGGCCATCCCGGCACACAATTTCATAAAATCACGGCGATTAATCCCATGAGCCGATAAAAAATTATCCTCGACCATTCTAGTTATTCCCGTAGTGAGCACTTGTTTGGTAAATGCTTAATAGGAGAAATGCTAAGGACTCACCCACATCACAGTATTGATCTCTATCAACTTCGACCGGCTTCCCCCTATTTACATAGCGAGCCACATCACAAACAGAATTAATTACCCCCAAAGAGATATTTGGCGATAAAATAAATTTTATGAACTTAATTGGACAGCAAATAATTAATCACCGGACCAAATACCCTTTTGTTCCCAGTTAAATTAACATGCGGAATGACTGTGCCATGCCGCTTATTTCACAATATTGATACCCGAAAATAAATGTTCAATAAAATATACCTTTACTCACTGAATTGCATATTTTACTGGCTTTATATCTGACTCAGCACGGTTTGCAACACCAAATCATGGCAGGAACAAGAGACCCGCTCAACCCTTGCTGCCAGGGCCTTCATGGCAGCATTTCCCGTAAATTCGCGCAGATGGACTCTGCCGGAAAGCACTAGCGGCAGCGCCCCTGGTTGCATCCCCGTCTGTTGAACCTGAGCAGTAAGAAGATGCAGATGATGTATTCATATCGGAGGGTATCCAGATACGCTTTATCATCCGATGTCGAGACGAGTAAAATATCGCGACGGTGGATATGTTTACGCATCATCATGAATTCACATTCAATTTGACGGTAAGATAAACAGTTCATCATCAGACCATCTGCAACAAAGTGATAATATTTAATTGGCGGCGAACTTGTTTATCAGGTTACAGATGTTACCGCTCACACTCATACTATTTACCTTAACGTCACCTTGACTAATTAACCAAAGCGTAAATATCCCTCTTCATCAGCAACGATGATAATTATTCTCATTCAGTAATAGTCAGCAATAATGAGAGAGGGATAAACGGGCCAACCAAGAAAAATCCGTGGACCTTCAGTTGAGCAGTGGCACCGGCAACCGCCACGCCTGCTGGCCAAGCAAGCGCTAACCACTCACGGCAAGGCTCAACGCATCCCATCGCAACATACCTTCCCACTGATCCAGTGTGCTTTGATAGGTATCCGCCGCGTTGTAATGGACCATGGCATGCAGGCGGGCATGATGGCCAAGTCGCTTGACCACGTCGGGCATGGCATTGAGGCTGGCCAGCACCCGCGCCAGATCGCCGGGATCGTTTGGCTGATATTTACGGCAATTCACGTCATCGGTGAGGTGTCGATCCCACCAGGCGCCATCGGCCGGGATCACTACGCATAATCCCGCCGCCATGGCCTCCAGAATGGAGAGACCAAAGGGTTCCTGGTGACTCGTGGAGACAAAAATGCCGCATTGAGATCGGATCTCGTCAAGATTGGCGGGGTTGGCATACCAGTGCGTGTCTGGCAGTTGTGGTTGAGGCTGGCTGCAGGGTTGCAGCGTGCCCTTGGGTTGCAGATAGCACACCATCAGCTCGGGGCGAGCATCAGGGATCAGTTGATGGGCGGCCAGCATGGTCTCCAGCCCCTTCCAGCGCAGCAACGAGGCCGCCCACAAAATACGAGGCCCCCCCAGGGTCGCTTTGGGCCAATCAATCTCGCTCAAACCATTGGTAAATGGCTGCCAGTGTGACGGGAACTCGGTCTCGCCAAGCCGGGCCAGCAATGCCGCCAGGGAGCTGCGCGTCGATTCCAGATAAAAGACAAAACTCGCCCGTTGCAAGGCCCTGGCAGAGAGCCCCGAGCACCCCACAGGGCCATGGATCAGCTGAACCACCCGGCACCGCAACCAGCGGGCAGCCCAGTAACAGCAGAGATCCACCCCCGGCCCGGACGCCGCCACCAGGCACTTCACCTCCCCCAATCGCAACACCAGCCAGAGGATCAGCAAGGTCTGCCACCCCTGTTTGAGCAGATAGCCGATGCCGGACTCCCGCCCCTTCAATATGTGGGGCAGCCAAAGAGGATGATGCTGACAACGGGACCAGGAGTCGGGATCTAGGGTCAGCACATGGCATGTGAGCCCGGGCATCCGTTTGGCCAACTCATCGAGCAGCACTTCGGTCGCAACCTTGGAGCCACCGCGAAACGGGATGGGATCCACGACGATGACCTTTCCAAACACCGGCTCAGTTTGCATGCTCATCTTGCTGCTCCCTTACTCTGGTACCTTGCGGCGGCCAAACCCCAACTGCACTTTTTGCGCCACTTTTGCCATCCCACTCGCCAGCATATTGCGACCTCTGGCAAGGAGTCGTTGCCCCGCCCAATGAATGAGTGGTCGGAAGGGTGTGGGGGCCGTTGCGTGCCAACGACCAGCCAGCGCGGCGTCCCACACCGCCGTGACCCCGTCAACGTAGCGCGCCACCGTGAACAACTGCGCGGCACGCAGCTGAGCGGCCCGCCCCATTTCACATCGGCGCTGCGGATTGCTCAATTGCCGCCAGTGATCAGCCATCTCGGCCCACTCCCCCGGGGTTGCCAACAAGCCGGTCACCCCCTCCTCCACCACTTCGGGGATGCCGCCCACTCGGTAGGCACTGACCGGAAGTCCCAACATGCCCGCCTCCGCCAACGTCAGACCAAACACCTCCTCACGGGCGCCGGAGACCAGCAGATCCACCCCGCCCCGCAAGATAGCCGCGCTGTCCGGCCGCTCGCCGAGAAAGTGGACCCGCTCGGCCACCCCGAGCTCGACAGCCAACGCCATCAATGCTTCCCGCTCCGGGCCGCTGCCAATGATCAGCAACTGGGCTTCCTCTCCCGATGCCATCAGGGCAGCCAGCGAGCGGATCAGCAGATCAATCCCCTTGCGTTTGATCAATGAGCCGACGGTTGCGATGATCATATCCCCCGGTGGCAAGCCCAGCATGCCGAAGACCGGCCAGTGAGCACCGCCATTCAGGCGAGCGGCATCCACCCCGTTGGGCACCCGGATCAACCGATCGGCCGCGCAGCCATCCTGGCGCCAGCCGGTCAACACCGGCTCGCTCACCCCGATCAGCACGCTTGCCTGATGAACCCGCAGGCTGAATCTGTCTCTGGGCTGGTAACGGGCATGGAGGTGGCACACCAGCGGTACCTGCAACACTCGACAGACCCCCACCAGCCACTGACAAGGGGCCGCGCTGTTGGCATGCACCAGCCCAATCTGCCGCTCGGTGATGAGCTCTCTGGCTTGCCGGGAGAGGCGCCGATGGGCAGCAAGATCAAAGCGGGGCGCCTGCCATCCCAGCAGCAGGCTGAACGGCTCGACCATGGTTTCGACCCCGAGGGTGGCCGCCTCTGCCGCCAGCGTCGGGCTATTGCACCAGAGCAACGGCGTAAACCGGCTGCGATCGAGGTGGGCCAGCAGATCCAGCAGGCAGCGTTCGCTGCCGCGGATCCAGTCCTCTCCGTAGTGAACCAGCAAAACAGGGGTTGCGTTCATCCTCTTGCTCCCTTTGGTGGCACTGCCGGCAACCGGGTTGCCTCCTGATGATCCTCAGCGGTGGCCTTCACCTCTGTGGCTGCCTGCTGCACGTACTTGATGGCGGCGACGGCCAGCGCCAATTCCAGATAGATGGGCCAGGTAAAGCCCTGGGTCAGGAAGGATCCCGAAATCACAAACCCAACCATGCTGGCCATCACCCCCTGCATCGCCGTGATCACTGCAGGAGGCATGCCAGCGAGCTGGCAACGCCAGCAACTGCGCAGGGTCACCGTCACCATGCCGATAAACAGCGCCAACCCGACAAAGCCGGTTTCAGCCAGCACCCCGAACCAGGTGGAGTGCACCGCATGATTGAGTCCATCCCAATGGGGGCTGTAGAAGAAGTAGTTGTAATAAAAATTGGACAAGCCCACCCCTACCAGCGGATGGCCCAGTGCCATCCCCCAAGCTGCTTGCCAGGCGTAGATCCGCCCCATGGCCGAGGCATCGACCCCGCTCTCGGCGGCGCCGCCAGATGCCCGATCGCTGATCCCGGCAGCGGCAAACAGCACCACCAGCGCGACCATCCCCATCGAGATCAACAGGGTTTTCGACTTCACCCGCTGCCAGGCAAACAGGCCGCTGACCGCACACACGCCAAGCAAGCCGCCGCGGCTCTGAGTGGCGATAATGGCGGCCGCAGTCAGCGCAAAGCCGAGCCCCCCCAGTAAACGCCCCCCCACCCCATTGCCCTGATTGAGCAGCAAACTCAGCGAAAAGCCGGCAGGAAAGAGCAGCACCAGCGCCAGATCGTTGGGATCCCCCAGCACAGAGCCCAGCTCGCGCCCTATGGTCACCCGGGTCCCCTCCACCAGCCCAATCCCGCTCGCCTTGTTGTAGAGGGCCACCAGCGCCACCAGACAGCCCGCTACCACGAAGGTGCGCACCGCCAGCGCAAAATCCCCCGGTGTGCGCACCAGCCAGGCGGTGGCCAGGGTCATCAGATAGATCTTGCTGTAGCTGCCGGTCCAGGTGGCGATCGCCTCACCCCGATTACTGGCAAACAGCACACCGATGGAGACCATCACAAAGAAAGCCGTCAGCCAGCTCAGCGCTGGACTCCAGTAGGGCTTGATCCGGCCGGTCAGCAAAATGTGCCAGACCAGCGCGCCGATGGCGGCCAGCGAGAAGAGCAGCGGGATCTTGAGGGGATAGAGCTGGGGGAACACCTCATGCAGCCGAAAGAAGGAGAAGGTGACAAATCCCAGCACCATCAAGAAGGGCCAGCGCAGGGCAAACCAGATGGCGGGAATGGCAAGGCCGAGCACCGGCAGCAGCAAGGGATGGGGCAGCCGCCACCAGAGTAGAGCCAGCACCAGACAGATGGCGCTTGCCCAGATGGCTGGCGTTAGACGAGCCATGATCCTGCCCACCATTGGCCGAGCCAGACCATCGCCAGCGCCCCGAGGGAACTGGCCCAGAGGGTCGAGAGGCGATACGGCAGCGGCAGCAACCGCTGGCTCACCAGATAAAAGGCCAGCGCCCGTACCAGATAGACCAGCAGCAGGGTCCAGATCACCCCGGCGACCCCGAAGGGGGGGATGGCGAGCAGAAAGCCTGCCACCCCAAGGGCGCTGCAGCCCAGATTGATCACCATCTGGGCATTGCTCTTCTCGCCGCTAAAGCAGCCGACATTGAGCAAGTCCGAGACATTGCGCACCGCCATGCCCAGCACCAGCAGCGGAATATAGGCGATCGCCCCGTGATAGCTCTCCGGGGTCAGCCAGCGAATAAGCAAGGGGGCGGTGAGCCCGACAATCCCCGCGGTAACAAACCCCAACACCGACCCCATCACGCTGTAGTGGGCATTGAGTCGCAGTCCATCCGGCTCGCGCAGCAGCATGAAACGGCGGGGATACCACCAGAGAGCAAAGGGTTGCAGCAACAACCCCACCGCCAGCGCGAGCTTGCCCGCAACGGCGTAGTAGGCAAGCAGCGCCTCCCCCACCACATCGGCCAGCAACCAGCGATCCAGTCCGCTCAGGGCAAAGCCTGCCAGCCCGCTCACCACCAGGGGCAATCCATAGCGCAGCAGCGGCCGATAGTGCTGCCAGTCAAAGCGGATCCCGCTATCTCGCCACTGCCAGAGGCTCAGCAGCAGCGCCAGTGCAACGCAGGTCAGGGTGCCGGAGGCCAGTACCCCGCTCACGCCCCAACCGAGCCAGAGCCACCAGCCGGTCAGCACCGACTGGATCACCGCCTTGCCTGCGGTCGCCACGAAAAAGAACCGCGCCTGATTGCGCATCCGCAGCCATGCCAGCGGCACGCCGATCACCCCTTCAAACGGCAGGGCGCAGAGCACCCAGCGCACATCCGCAAGGCGGGTTTCCACCGGCAGCCAGGCTTGCACCAAAGGCGCCAGCAGCCAGAGCAGCACCAGACTGCCCAGGGCGATCAGCCAGACCAGACCAAACATGCGGGCCACCACCTGCTGGCGCTCCTGCTCATCTTTCGCCAATCCGGCAAAGCGGTAGAGGGCATCCACCAGCCCGAAGCCCAAAATAAGGGAACCCAGATTGATGAGGGTCAGCAGCACCTCCAGCTGGCCGTATTCGCGAGGCAGCAGCTGATGGGTCAACACTGGCAGCATCAGCAGGGAGATCCCCTTCATCAGGAGCAAGCCGCCGGCGTAATAGAGCATGGCAATCTGGTTCACACCAAGTTTCATAGGGCCTCCCAGCCACCCGAAGCATCCTGCTCCGGGTCAGCTACCGCTAATGCAAAGCCCACGCCACTCACTCCCGCCCAGAGACGATAGCTTCTCTGCACGGCTTAACCGGCCTGAACAAGCCCAGAATGAGACTGGCATTTGCGTTTTGCACAACGCTGGCTGCAAATTGCACCGACCGGCGCAATCTGCCCCTCCTCTTAGCCCCATTTGGCCCGATCTAGCTGGGGCTGTCCTGTTGGCCCGATCCCTGCTTTCTGCTTAGCGAGCAACGGACTGCACCAAAGGGAGAGGTCGCCATGAACACCATCAACCTGCACCGGATGAAAAGCTGGGCCAAACAGGGGGAGACGCCACTGGCTCGCCGGATATGGCGACTGGCCAAAAGTGCCCGTCACTGGTCATTCCCCGTGATCCCTCCCCTGCATCGGCTGCTTTATCGGCTCTATCTGCTCGGCAGCAACGCGCTGGCGACCCTGACCCGCACCCTCTGGTGGACCCCCTTGTTTCAATCTCGCCTCACGGCCCCCGCCCCGCGCCTCTATCTCTATGGCGGCATCCCCTATATCAGCGGTCCGGTCACCATCGAAATTGGTGCCGACTGCCGCCTCAGCGCCGCCATGACCATCAGCGGCCGGGCATCGAGCCAGACACCACGGCTGGTCATTGGCCGCAATGTCGGGATTGGCTGGCAGACCACCCTGGCGGTGGGCAGCAAGATAGTGCTGGGGGATAACGTCCGGATTGCAGGGCGTGCCTTTCTGGCGGGCTACCCAGGGCACCCGGTCAACGCCCGCGACCGCGCTCTTGGCAAACCGGATCGCGATGAACAGGTGGGGGCCATCGTGCTGGAGCAGGATGTCTGGCTCGGCACCGGGGTGATGGTGATGGCCGGTGTCACCATAGGCGCCGGTACCATTGTCGCCGCAGGCAGCGTCGTCACTCGGGATCTGCCCGCAGGTGTGCTGGCAGCGGGTGTACCGGCCACCGTACTGCGCCCCTTGCAACCACAGGATCACAGCGACCTCGCACACGCCTCGGAGACCCTTGCATGAAACCACACTCACTGCCGCAACTGGTGGTGCTGGGCGAGGATTGGGGCCAGCACCCCTCCAGCACCCAGCACCTGATCAAGCGTCTGTTGCCCGATTATCAGGTGCTCTGGGTCAACTCCATCGGCATGCGCTGCCCCCGTTTTACCCTTCATGATCTCACCCGCATCGTCCGCAAACTGGGGGCCGTGCTGCGCGGCGCGCGCCATGCTGGCGGCCAGTTGGTTGCGCCATCCGAAGCCAGCAGCCCCCGGGTTCTGCCGCCGCTCGCCTTGCCACTGCCGGGCAGTCGTCTGGCGGGCAAGATCAATGGCCACTGGCTGGCGGCGCAGATCCGGCGCCAGTTGCCCGAGCTGGATCGCCCCTTGCTCTGGATCTCCCTGCCCAGCGCCGTCGATCTGATTGGCAAGCTCGAAGAGCGGGCGGTGATCTACTACTGCGGCGATGACTTCTCGGCGCTGGCGGGGGTGGATCATCAAGCCATTGCCCACTGCGAAGCCCGACTGGTGGAAAAAGCGGATCTCATTCTGGCCGCCAGCCCCGCGCTGGCCAGCCGCTTTCCCCCCCATAAAACCCGGCTCCTCAGCCACGGCGTGGATCTCGAGCTGTTTATGCCCCCCAGAGAACGCCCGGCGGATCTCCCTTCCGGCCGTCCCATTGCCGGATTTTACGGCAGCCTGAGCGACTGGATTGATATCCCCCTGCTGGCAGAGACGGCGGCCGCCCTGCCCCATTGGGATCTGGTGCTGATTGGCCCGGTCCAGACCGATATCACCCCCCTCAAGGGGCTCCCCAATATCCATCTGCTGGGGCCCCGTCCCCATCACACGCTGGCGGCCTATGCCCAGCACTGGCAGGTGAGTCTGCTGCCTTTTGTCGACAACGCCCAGATCCGAGCCTGCAATCCGTTGAAATTGCGCGAGTATCTGGCCGCAGGGCGCCCCATCGTCAGCACCGATTTTCCGGCCCTCGATGGCTATCGGGATCAGATCCAGCTCCCCCACGATGGGGAGAGCCTGGCCCAAGCCATCAACCGGGCCGCCTTTGATCAACCCAATCAGGGCTGGTTTCAGGAGAGTGGCTGGGAAGGGCTCACCCGCAGCGAAGGGCGTCACACGCGCCAACAGCAGGTTGCCCTGCAAAGCTGGGATCACAAGGCTGCCGAGCTGAACAACTGGCTAAAGGGGCTGGCCGGATGAGCAGAGGGCTCTGGCTGGTTATCCTGCTCTGCTGCCATGCAGCAATCGCCACCACCCGGCTGGAGGGGCAGACCCCGCTATCCCTGACGGGCAACCAGACACCCCAGCGGCTCGATCTGAGCAGCCACAGCTGGCCGGTGGGCAGCGATGATGAACTGGTGATCGAGGGCTATAACCCCAGCGCCCGCCCGCAAACCCTGATCCTGCGTATAGACGATGAGGCCTCGGTCAACTACCGCAGCCGGGTCAATCTGGAGCGGATTGTCGCCCCCGGCCCCTTCACCCAGCGCTTTGCCTTGAGCGAGTGGCGCACCAGCCAGCCCAGAGCGCTGGCGCTCGACAAACTCACCAAGCTCTATCTCTTTATGGCCGATAACGCCCCCTCGCTGACCATTCACCGCTGGTACTGGGAGCCCGGTCTGACCCTGCCTGAGGGCACCATTGCGCTGGATCTGGGGGCGGCCGCCGCGCCCCGATTTACCGGCTTTGAGGCCCTGAGTCCGGGAGATCCCCGGCTGATTGGCCATCCCACCCCCATCTTGCGCCCCTCCGGCGATGCCCTGGTTCGCGATGGGCTGCGCAATCTGGATGGCGTACGGCTGGAGGTCGCCAAAGGGCGCTACCAGCTTACCCTCTGGCTCGATGACCCCGGCGAGTGGGAGTACCTGCCCCACCCCTTCGAGCGCAGCGTGCTGGTCAATGGCGAGCCCATCTGGGCCGAGCAGTGGCAACCGCAGGAGTGGCTAACGCAGCGCTATCTGGTAGGGCAATCCCGCGAGGCACTGCCAAATCCGGATCCCTGGCAGCTGTTCGGGGCACGACAGGGCGGCCCGGTCCATGTCACCCTGATCCACCCCGGCGGCCCGCTCACTATCACATTGGTGGGTCACTCACCGGATGCCAAATACCTGGCGGGGCTGCTGTTTGCCCCCAATCCGGCCCCCACCAGCAAAGAGGCTCTCCCGAATAGTGGAAAAGATCGCGCCGTATTGGCCGACGCTACCGCAAGCGTGCTGACCAAGCAGCGCCAGCTGTTTTTGGAAAAGTGGACTCTGGCCCCCTATTCCCCAACCCCAGCCCCAGCTGTGCAGCAGCTGAGCCTCACGCCGATTACGGATGCCGCCCCAACCCTGCAGATCGCCCCGCTATCTGCGGCCGATGCGTTGCAGCAGGCTTCACAACCGGTGCTGGCCGCCCGTGGCAGCCAGCTGTTGCTGGAGTTTGCCATCCACGCCGCCACCGACGATCCGGCCCCCTTGCTGGTGATCCAGCCCCCCGAGCAGGCAGGATCGCCGCTGGCGCTGACCCCCTATTACGGCAAGTGGCATCTGGTTCGCCCGCAGGCGAGTGGCACCCTGCTGGCCCCCTCGGATCAGGAGCTGGTCGAGGGGATCGCCGGACTCACCCTGCTGGCAGGCGTACCTCGGCGTCTGGTGCTGCAGATCACAGTCCCCCGCGATGCCCCGGCGGGGCGCTTTCTGGGCAATATTCAGCTGATGAGCCAACAGCAACTGGTGCAGTTGCCACTGACTATCGAGGTGCTGCCGCTGACTCTGCCCGCGGCCAGCAAGCCGGTCGGCATCTATGTCGAAGCGCCCCCCTATCTCAACTGGCTGAGCCCCAACCCCGAGGCGCTAAAAGAGCAGATCTCCGCGGCCAGTCGCTGCGATCTGCTGCGGCTCGCCAAACTCGGGATCAGCGGCCTTTCACCCGCCCTGCCACAGGATGAAGCGGGGATGCGGGAGATCATGGGAGAGGCGGCCGGGCTCGGCTTTGTGCCGCCCCTGCTGGCCTATACCCCGCTCAAACGCTGGGGGGGCGACCCTGCCCGCCAGCTCGAACAGTGGCAGGCGCGGCAACAGGCGCTGACCGCCAACGGCTTGCCACCGCTGGCATGGAGCCTGTTTGATGAACCCGATCTCGCCACCCTACCCGCCATCACCACTTTGGCACGGGAGATGAAACGGCGGGATCCGGCGGTGATCCGCGCGGGACACTTCAACCACCCGGGTCAGGTTGGTCTGCTGGCAGAGGTGGAGATTGCCCTGATCAACGCAGGTTTTGGCGCCGACAAAACCGATGTGGCGCGAGTGCGCCAGCACAAGGTCACCCCCTGGTTTTACAATCTGGGCACCCCGAGAGCCGCCGGGTTCTATCTGTGGCAAAGCGGCGCCGAGGGCTATTTGCAGTGGCATGGCCGCATGCCCACCGCCCTGCCCTATGACCCCACAGATGGGCGGGAGAGCGACTTTATGCTGCTCGGCCCGCAAGCCTGCGAGGCGCACCGCCTCTCCCACAATCTGTTGCTGTTGCAGCAAGCCATCGAGGATCTGCGCTGGCTCGCCTGGCTGGAGCAGGAGACCCGCTATCAGGTGGAGGCCGCCCTGCTGCTGGAGCGCCTGCGCGATCAGCTGCCGACCCGCTGGCAGGTGGCAGAGCAACTGCCCTCTGCCGCCTGGATCCAGTGGCGCCGCGAGATTGAACAACTGGCCAAGGGATTGAAAACATTGCAAACTGGTGCCAACTCATCCTCCTGAAGTGACTGCGTATGGCCAACCAGACTCCCCGCTCCACAGCCAAAGACAGCGTCCTGCCCCGCCTGTTGCCCCTTATGCTGCCGCTGCTGATCCTCACCGGTTGCGCCCGTCAGGAGCCGGTCAATGAGACCCTGCCGATCCTCAACCAGTTGCGGGAACAACAAATGGCCGAACAGCCCCAGCTGCAACTGCAGTACCAGCAAGCGGAGACACAACTGCCAGCGGATCAGGAGCAGCTGCTGCATCAGTTTTTGGGACGCAAGGATCCGGCCCGGATTGCGCTGGTAAGCGGCCCCGGGCTGCAAACCGACATGCTGGAGAGTGCGCGGATAGCGAGCGTGCGGCTAACCGCACTCACCCGCTTGCTGGGCTCTCGCGCCATTGAGCTGGAGCCCCGCTATGACCCCATGCTGGCCCCCAATACCGTGCTGATCCGCATTCTGCCAAACGGTGAATCGGGGTCGGTCACCCCAGCGGCGGCGCAATAAGGCCGAGGCAGGTGGTCGGCAAGGCCACCCGATAGAGGGGATATGGGGACAGCCCCCACAATTTGCGCCAACCCTGGGTAAGACGGTACGAGAGCAGCGGCGGACTCTGGTACAGCTCGCCTAAAAACATCACCCCTTGGCTCATCCCTTCACCCGCCAGCGTCACTGACATCGCCTCGCTATCCGGCGCCACCAGCATGGCCTGCAGCAGGCCGTCACAACGGGGATGGGCAAGCTGATAGCTGACATAGGTGCCGCCCAATACCGGCGTAGCCACCCGCAAGCGCCAGCCCATCTGGACCAGCTCCAGCAGCATCGGCTTGGCTCCCTCGTTAACTGCCCGGTTCTGATAACGCCAGCCCATGGCGGCAGCACTGAGCAGCGCCACCAGCAACAGCAACAGATATCCCCTAGATAGATGCATCACGGCGTCCTCGGATAAAGAGGATGGTCATCACCAACAACATGATGGCCCACTGGTAGAGCTGGGCCAGCGAGCCGGTATGCAGCCAGCCATACCAGCGCAGATCCAGGCTCATCAGCACCAACCGCAGCTGATTGGCCCCGATATAGAGCAGGCAAACCAGCAGCAACATGGGCCACTGCCGGTAGAGGGGCCGATCCGGCGCCAGCCAGCAGCAAGAGACCAGCCAGGAGAGCACCACCAGATAGAGTTGAGAAAACGAGGAGCACCCCTTGAGTACGATCAGAGCGTGGCCCCCCAACCGCTCGATGCGGTTGCCATCAAGGTGGATCTCCCAACCCAGCAGTTGCAACCACTGGCCCACCCCCCAAGCATCGAGGGCCAACACAGGGCCGGAGAGCAACGCAAACACCTGCTGCCCCCACAACACCGCCACGGTAAAGGCGAGCACAATCTGCAACACCGCCCGCTCATCGCCACTCTGGCAACGGCGCCACAGCGAGGCCACCAGCAGCAGACAGGCCAGCGCCTTGCAACTGGCACTGGGGATCAGGATCAGCAGGATAAAGAGGGCGAGCGCCAGTGGATGCGGGCGCCAGCTCGGTGCAACCCGCGATGCAATTTGCCACCAGATAGCAATCAGCAACACCACCAGCAGGTTGAAGTGGCCCATATTGAGCCACACCATGCCCCACTGATTGGCCAAACCAAGCAGCAGCCAGTTGGGTGCCCACTGCCAGGGACGGATCTCCATCGCAACTCCTGCCGGTTATCAGCGCTTTTGACCTCTGTCGCAAGTTCTCGCAAGTTCCATGCCTGCCCAGCCTCACCCGGACCAAGCCAAGTCAGAGGATTCGCCAAAGCTGGCACGCTTTATTCATTCCCCCTGCTGGCACTAGCGCCAGGGAGAAGGAGTGAGCAATGAAACTCAAACCGTTGGCAGGGCTGCTGGGGATGTTGTTGGTAACCTCCCCCGCATACGCCTTGACCGAAGTCGATACCGAACTGCAACTGCTGATGGATGTGTCAGGCAGCGTCAGTTCATCGGAATTCAATCTGCAATTACAGGGGTATGTGGACGCCTTTTACAGTCAGGATGTACAAAGCGCCATCCTCGACACCAGTGGCGGCAAACTCGGCTCCATCGCCGTACAGATGATCATGTGGAGCAGCAGCAACCAGCAAAGTCTGATGACCGACTGGTTCCACCTCTACGACATGACCTCCATCAACAACTTCGCCGCCACCCTTGATGCCCTGGTCCGCCCCTATGCGGGGATGACGGCCCCCGGTTCGGCCATGGCCTTTGGTGCCCAGCAGTTTGATACCAACAACTACACCGCCGCCCGCCAGGTGATGGATGTGTCAGGTGACGGTATCCAGAACAACGGGCTGGATACCTCTACCGTGCGGGATCAACTGCTCGCCTCCGGCATCGATACCATCAACGGCATCACCATAGGTCAGGACTATGCCGATGGGGTACTGCAAGAGTGGTATGTGGAGAACGTGGCGGGCGGTCAGGATGCATTTGTCATCAATGCCACCACCTTCGCCGACTTTGGCAATGCGCTGGAGCTCAAACTGGCGGCCGAAATTGAGGGGGGCATTATTCCGGAAGGGGCACTGGCCGCCCCCATCGAGGAGATCCCGCTGGCCGCCCAGCTGCTGCTCGGTATGCCGCTACTGCTGGCCTGGCGCTATCAGCGCCGATCTCAAGGCCGTCCGCAGCAAGCCAACTGGCAACAAACGCCAGCTATCGGCTAGCTAATCATCCCGTGTGTCGCGATTAGGGAGCCATGGCTCCCTGATTTTTTTGGGGCTAAGCTGCTTGTTAAACTATTCCGAGCTCACGCCTCATTTCTCTGAACATTTTTTCTTGTACTTCGAGCAACTCCTTGCCTGAAACAGAGAACTCTTCAGCTATATACCTCTGAACATATTCATTTGTTTCACCTGGAGAGGTTATGAATTTAGGCGCATTTGAATTCATCCAATTTAAGAAAGTTACTGTTTTCTCCTGCGTCTGCTCAAGAAGAATGATGTATCTGTCAATTAGCGCAAGTAACTCACCCCCAGCCTCAAGTCTAAGACCACCGATTTCATTTTTAAAAGTAAGAAATTTATCAGAAATATCTCCTTGCAGGGCAAGGATACTCTTTATGTATTTCAATGTATTGTCATTAGATGGTTCTTGTAGTAACTCAATCATTCCCTCCTGAAATGACTTGAATAGCGCCACTCTCGAGACATTTGAATAGGTATCCATCATGGAATGATACTTCTTATATTGTTCCAGCTTACCTTCATACAGGCGTTTCTTTTTATCTAGATCAAACTCAAGATGTTTTTTCAAATGTTCAATCTCTTGATCGTATTCATGTTTGATTGATTGTTTGAGTCGTTCTTTCAGCCAGAATATTCCAATCGTATTTACTAGACCGGCAATAATAGCGGATGTTGTGATTGTTGTAACAAAGTCCAATTGATACTCCTGTTTTTGTCTAAGGAGAAAATAGATCTGGTAAAAAATATTGTAAATATGTGGCCATTGGTAAGCTTAACTAAGCATAATCGGACTTTCGCTGATTCTCTTAAATATATCTCTTTAACTCACCAAATCCGCCAACATTGCTATTTCTTAGCCTCCTAGCTCATAATCAAAGCCAACAATAGAGGCATATTTGCCATACAGCATTGGTTGGGAATGGCACCACAAGATCTTCGCTAATAGAATCTACAAGCCAACACAAAATTAAGGCGTATTATTCACAATAACTAAGCTTCCGCAAAGCACTTCACATAACGCAAAGTACAATATAACACGTAAAAAAATTACTATCTCATATCCACTACAGCTACATACTTTGAGTGATGTTCCATCTCATTTACATAAGAATCAATTATCTCTTGAGTAATTTCATGATGTGCTAGCAAAGCCAGAACGTATTTAGGTAAATTACTATTGATATGGAAATTTTTGACATTACCCAAAAGAGCATTTTTCGGCTTGGTTGCCGCATTACAGCAAAAAAGTGTGTGTAGAGGATAAGACTCAGCTAGCAAGGCATTCCGGGTAATTATAGGGTTCCTATTATTTTTTTTGCTGTCTTAGATTTAGTTTTAACTGGTTTCAACATTTTATAAATTGAGTTTGCATTCGCAATAAAAACACCATACGATGTTACATTGTGTTCTTTGTTTTTTGTAACCGAATTGCTATCAGGAATAGTGTAAAAAGCATAACATGGGATCATATTTTTATCACGCGCATGCTTTATTAATAGGTTTATTTGCTTCTCCGTATTATCTGGGTATCGAAGTTTAGCGCAGTATTTATCAGTCAACGGAATGAATTTTTTGGCTTGAACAGATATAGGCCAACCACCCTTTTTTGTAACCAACCAAATCTCCAACTCAAAATCAGAACCTGTTTCATTACTCTCATGAACTCTAGTATGCGCTTGGGCACGAAAATACCGAAAACGAGGATCCATTTCAGCCCACTTCCACATTAAATAGTCTGTTATAGACTCCTCTTTTACGTTATCAACATATACCATGAAGTTTTTTATATCTTGATTCAAATGTTTATTCTTTCTGCATATGGTCATATTTTTATATTAACCTAAAGTAATTTAACAGAAGGACTTTTTAATATACTCGTAGCTCCTTCCATCTAACAATGCCCTACCACCCGTCATCACGACCAACCATTCACTTTAAAGTCCCTCAATTCACAGCCATACTATAATTCATAAATATATTAACAACATATAAAATCTGTTCCACTTGTACCACCTGGTAAAACCACCGTCAAGAAACGTAAGCAGAAAATGAAGCCTATCTCCTCTTTTATCGGCTTGCCGCGATGTTTACTCCGCTATTTGCATGATATAAAAAGGCCTCATTAAGAGGCCTAATCAGAAATATTCAGATTCCGGCTGATAGCCAGCTTTTGTGGCAATCAACTCGGTTCTGGTGACAAGGGCAACACCTGCCCATCCAGCGCATGATCACTATTGGATGGATAGTCCGGCACCGGCTCGCAGTAGGGAATGCGGCTTAGCACCGGCGCCTTGACCAGGGCGGCCAGCTGATCGGAGCGGCGCAGGCTGGCATCCGCCAGTTCGGCCACCAGCGCCAGACCGCAGCCGAGCCCCAGCCCGCCAACAATTCCCGCCAGCAGAAACAGCCAGAGCGGGTAGTTGCTCGGCTTGCTGGGTGCAAAGGGCTTGTCGATCACCTTGATCCGCTCCCCCTGCTCGAAGTTGCCCAGATCGCCTGTCACCTTGGCCTTCTCATAGCGCAGCAGCAAATCCTGATAGAGGGTGCGTTTGACCGCCAGATCCCGCTCCAGCTCGGCGAGCTGGCGCTCGGTATCTCCCTGGGAGTCGACCACCTTGTCCAGCCCATCCAGCTGGCTCTTCAGGCCGGCGGCGTTTTGCTCCGCCTCCGTCAACTGCGTCTGAGCCAACTGCCACTCGGGCCCGCGGGCCATATCCGGCTGGGATTTGAGCTGCTCAAACTCCTGCTGCAACTGGTCAATCTGATAGCGCAGACTCTGCACCTTGCTGTGCTCGTCGCTGTAGCGGGCCCGCAGCAACACCAGCTCGGTGCGCATCAGTTGCAGCTTCTCATCCAGCTGGCGGGCCAGCTGGCTCTCCTGCCCCAGTGATAGCTGATCGACCCGGGCCTTGGCCTGCTGCAAGGTGATCAGGCTCTCGGCATAGCGCTCCTGCAAACCATAGAGACGGGCGACGTTGGTACTCTGCTGCTGGGGCAAGGCGCTGGCATGCTCCCGTTTGAAGTCGGCGAGCAGCTGCTCGGCCTCTTGCAGTTCGCTGCGGCGGCTGTCGAGCTGGCTTTGCAGGAAACGTTCGGACGATTCCGCCGACTGGCGCCCCTTGCTGAGCAGGTTGAAGAAAAAGCGCCGCGAAATGGCTTCGAGCAAACCGGCGCTGTTGGCCGCCGAATCCGCCTTGACCTTTATCTCGATCACCTCATCGCCGATCAGCCGCAGCGAGACGGCACTCGAGAGCCAGTCCATGATGGCATCGCGCTGGGCTGGCGGGGTCTCGTCATTGACCAGACCGCGATCCCGCGCCACCCCGTCCAGTACATAACGGCTGCGCAGCAGGGCTTCGAGCACCGCAAAGCGGTCTTTCAGGCTCTCCTGAGTGATGAGGTCTTTGAGGGTCGGGGTCTGGTTGGCATCTTGCGGCACCATAAAGGTGGTGCGGCTCTCATACTCCTTGGGGGTGAGCAGGCCAACCGTGACGCCCACCAGCGGCATCACCAGTACCGGGATCACCAGCAGATAGCGACGGCGCCAGGCGGCAAAGAGAATGATATAGAGGTTGTAATAGAACTGGACAGGCATGGCATCACTCCCTGAGAAAAGCCCTCCCCCCGCACGATGCAAGGGCAGTGCCACCAGAGGTGCTGATCGCCTCTGTGGGCAGATCGCAAGAGTGGTACAAGATTCGCATTCTCCCGCTATCCGGGGTGTCACCCCTTCCCTTGCCGGAGCGCGAACCATGTTGTCATCAACCCCGTCGCACAGACCCCATCCTCGCAGAAGCTCCATCGTACAAATCGTGCAGCACCTGCAGCCCGGCGGGCTGGAGACCATGGTGCTCAACCTCACTCAGGCGAGCCCCGCCGAGCAACCGGTGCATATCATCTCCCTCGAAGGGCGCAAAGGAGATGTGCTAAGGGCATGGCCCGCTCTGCATCACTTCGCGGGCAATATTCACTGTCTGGAAAAGCCCGCGGGCTGGTCGCTGGCAACCCTCTGGCGGCTCACCCAATTGCTGCGCCAGCTCAAGCCCGTCGCGGTACATACCCACCATCTGGGGCCCATGCTCTATGGTGGCCTCGCCAGCCGACTGGCCCGGGTGCCTACCCTGGTACACACAGAGCACGATGCCTGGTATCTCGATGATCCCCATCAGCGCACGCTGGCCCTGTGGGGGCTGCGCGCCTTCAACCCCATTCTGGTGGCCGATGCCACGCCGGTGGCCAACCAGCTGCTGGCCAAGCTGGGCCAGTTGTCGCCAACCGTGATCCCCAACGGCATCGATGAGCAGCGTTTTGCCCCGGGCGCCGCCGCCCTCGCCCGTCAGCAGATGGGATTGCCGCAAGGGGTCAAACTGATTGGCTGCGCCGCCCGCCTTGAGTCGGTCAAGGGTCACACCTTGCTGTTGGAGGCAATCCGCGCCCTGCCGCAGGAGGTGCATCTTGCGTTGGCAGGGGTCGGCAGTTTGCAAAATGCGTTGCAACAACAGTGTCAGCAACTGGGGATCACCCATCGGGTCCATTTTCTGGGGCTGGTCGAAAACATGCCGCGCTTCTATCAGGGGCTGGATATCTTCTGCCTCCCCTCGCTGGCGGAGGGGATGCCGCTTTGCGTGCTGGAAGCACAGGCCTGCGGGGTGCCTGTGGTGATGAGCGATGTGGGGGCGGCCAGAGAGATCGTCTGCCAGGCCAGCGGCCATATTCTGTCGGAGCGGGATCCCGGCCGCCTTGCCCAGCTTCTGGCACAAGGGTTGCTGCAGTGCCATAGCCTGCGTGCCGTCACCCGTGAGTTTGTGTGCCAGCAAAGCAGCTTGAGCCGGATGGCTCAGGCCTATCAGCAGCTCTACAGCCGCTGATCAAGCGACCCGATGACCAGAGGAGCATCCCATGGAATGGATCATGATCGTGTTCTGGCTGTGCGCTGTACTGGTGGTCTACCACCATGTCGGCTATCCCCTGCTGCTCAAATTTGGTGGTCGGCAGGCGCGCAAGGTAGCCAATCCACCGCGCCCTCTGGATCGAGGGTTCAAAACAGACGCCACCGATGAGGCGCTGCCCACCATCACCCTGCTGATGCCGGTCTACAACGAAGCGGCGACCATCGCGGCCAAGCTGCAAAACCTCGCCAGCCTCGATTACCCCGCCGACAAGCTGTGGGTGCATGTGCATTTCGACGGCTGCAGCGACAACAGCTACCCCATTGCGCTGAGCCAGCTCGGTGATCCTGCCCTGCAGCAGTTGCAGATCAGGCTATTTGATCACCCCCGCAATCGCGGCAAGGTCGCCGTGCTCAACGAGGCCATGACCCGGGTGCACAGCGATCTGGTGGCCCTCACCGATGTCTCGGCCCTGCTGCCCATCGACAGCCTGCTGCTGGCGGTCGCCCATTTTGCCGATCCCAAGGTAGGGGTGGTCGGGGAGGCATACCGCTTCTGGCAACCGGGCTCACAGGGCGAGGAGAGTTACTGGCACTATCAAAGCCAGATCAAACTCTGCGAGTCGGCCCTTGGCGGCATGCTGGGGGCCCACGGGGCCTTTTACATGATGCGCCGGGAGTGCCTCACCCCGCTGGCCGCCGATACCATCAACGACGATTTCATCCTGCCGATGCAGGCCATCGCCAAGGGGTATCGCGCTGTCTATGACAATCGCTGCGCCGCATTGGAGCTGGAAGTTTCCGATGCCGCGCTGGAGGCGACACGGCGCAAGCGGATCGGGGCTGGCAACACCCAGCAGCTGTTGCGGTTGCTGCCCCTGCTGCACCCCAAGTTCGGCTGGGTTGCCTTCAACTTTGCCAGTGGCAAGGGGCTGCGGGTGTTGATGCCGCTCTGCCTGACCCTGCTGTGGCTCTGCGCCATCCCGCTTGCCACCCAATCCCTGCTGTTTCAGCTGCTGCTGGGGCTGCAACTGCTGGGGTATCTGCTGGTCATCCTGATCCAGCTGACCCCTGTCCACCCCTGGCCCAATCTGTTTCGCAAGCTCCACTATCTGGTGCTCGGACACTGGTACAACGGCATGGGCACCCTGCGCTACTGCCTGCGCGCCCCCATACGTTTCATGTCACAGGAGAAAGTCGTATGACACACCCTATTCCAAGATTGACCCTGGTGGTCAAACGCAGCATGGATCTGCTCGGTGCCACTCTTGGCCTGCTGCTGACGCTGCCACTGTGGCCGCTGATCATGCTGGCCATCCGGCTCGATAGCCCGGGGCCTGTGTTCTTTCGTCAGCTGCGGATCGGGCGCAGCCACGCCACCCATACCGAGCTCTTTTTCATGATCAAGTTTCGCACCATGCGCGCCGACGCCGAGGCGGCCACCGGGCCGGTCTGGTGTGGCAAGGGGGACAGCCGGATCACCCGCAGCGGCGACTTTCTGCGCAAAACCCGGCTCGATGAGCTGCCGCAGTTTATCAATGTGCTCAAGGGGGAAATGTCGCTGATCGGCCCCCGTCCGGAGCGACCCGGGATCGCCAATCGGCTGGAAGATGCGGTGCCGTACTTTATCGAACGCACCTATGAAGTAGCCCCCGGTATTACCGGTCTGGCCCAGGTCAATCAGGGTTACGACGAGTCACTCGATGATGTGCGCAGCAAGCTGGCGTTCGACCTGGCCTACTCGGTTGCCCTGCTCCACCCCTGGCGCTGGCTGGTGCAGGATGTGCATATCATTGGCAAGACGATCGCCATCATGGTAGGCAAGAAGGGGCGCTAATCCCGCCGCACCAACCTCAACCACATCTCAACACCCATCAGGCCATTGCCACTGCAATGGCCTTTTTTTTATGGCGCATCTTTGTGGCACATCAATGGTGATCACCGAGAAGTCAGCGACCTGATCGCCATCATCTGGCCCCATCCACAGGCCTGATGTCCGCTTGACCAACCGCAGAAACCCGAGCGTTGCGTGCTCACCGAAGCAATCCGCCCCCTGCTCCCCATAACACCGGCACATAAAAAAACGAGTAGCCAGCGGCCACTCGTTTTGACAGGTTTATCCGTGATTCAGGCGCCGTAGACGGCCAGAATATCGGTCACCCTGTTGTTGACGCTGTACCCGCGGGCGATGGTGTTGCGGGCCGCCTGACTCATTTCGCTGCGCACCACCCCATCGCTGCGCAGCCAGTAGTTGACCAGCTCCGCCATATCCCGCACATGGCCGGGCTCCACCAGCCAGCCATTGGATTTATGGTCGATCAGATTGACCAGGCCCCCCACCGCAAAGGTACAAACCGGTATGCCGTGAGCCATCGCCTCCAGGGCCACCAGCGGCAACCCTTCAAAGCGGGAAGTGATGCAGAGCAGGTCGATGTTGTGCCACTCATTGGCCATGTTCTGGAAACCATGAAGCTGGACGCGATCACCATACTGCTGCAACAAGGCACTTTTCATGGGGCCATCCCCGTAGAGATGAAACGCCCCATCCGGGCAGAAGGCGGCCAGCTGGCAGAATGCCTCCGGCCCCTTTTCCGGCGAGAGGCGGCCAACAAAGGCAATCCGGTTGCCTGCCACTGATGCAGGCGTCGCAGGCATGGGGACAAAGTTGCTGATCACCGTGCTCGGCACAGGCAATTTGCGAGCGATGGGCTCGCTCACTGCAATACACTTCGCAAAACGCGCTGTGGTGCGATCCAGCCAGCTGTAAAACTTCAGCAACCCTTCCCCGTCATCCCCACTGTGAAAAGTCGAGACCACCGATTTACCGGTGAACCAGGCTGTCAGCCGCCCCAGCACCCCGGCCTTGTAGCCGTGGGTATGGATCAGCACAGAAGCAGGCTGGCGAGCCAGACGGCGCATAAAGTCGCGGCTGTTTTGGCACACCTCATAGGGCAAACCCTGCTGTTTGAGCAGGGTCGTAAAGGGGGTCATACCGTGGTTGCTCACCAGCACTATGGTGGGGCGAAATCCTCTGGCCAGCAGATCGTTGGCGAGATGGATAATGTGAACTTCAATTCCACCGACCTGACGCGCATCGATGGCCAGCCAGATCTGCTGCATGGATAACATAAGGCCCTCCTCCCGTGGCTCCATGCCACCTGAAATGAGGCGCTGCATAGAGTGGGCCAGTCAGGCAAAGAGGGGCAGGATCAGGCGCCGGGACAGGCGACCAGCAGGAGGGTCATGTCATCGAGGGCGGCATCATTGATGCGCTCATCAAACCAGCGGGCGATGCGATGAGCCAGTTGCTCAAGACCGGGCCCCGAAGTCAGGCAGATCGCCTTAAGCTGCGACTCCCAGCGCTGGCGCTCTGCGGCATCACGGCTATCGAGCAGGCCGTCGGTCCAGAACAGCAGGATCTCGCCAGGCTTGAGCTGACGCTCATTGGTCACGAAGTGGGGATCCGGGCGCAAACCGGGCAAGGGGCCGGTCACGCCGACCTGACGGATGGTGCCGGGCCCGACCAGCCAGGGCGCAGGGTGGCCCGCGCTGGCCCACTGCACCCGCCCCTCGTTGCCGAGTTCAATGCAGAGGGTGGTGAGCAGGGTAGCCCCAAGGAGCGGATCACTGTGAACCGCATTGGACAAGATGGTCAGCAAACGGGCGGGGGCGCGCTCCAGATCGTGCGCCGTCAGCAAACCGCGCAGATAACCGGCATAGGCATGGGCAAAGAACTTGGCTTCTGCATCGTGGCCCATCACATCCCCGAGCCACAGCACCCGATCCTTGACCAGCAGAAAGTCCCCGCCCCCCACGGTGGCCGCGCGGGTTTGCAACGCCAGCTGGTATCCCCCTATGGAGGTGGCGGGCAATAACGGGCGCAGCGCCGAGGTCATGCGCTGATCCAGCTGTTCGCCCCATTGCGACTTGAGCTGCTCCGAGCGTTGCAGCACCCGCGAAACCGCCAGCAACAGGTCCTGCTTGGTGATGGGCTTGACCAGAAAGTCATCGATCCCCAGCGCCCCCGCCCGACTCTGGGTCCACTGATCCTGATGACCGGTCAGGAAGATAAAGGGCACCCCCTTCATATTGGGATCCTTCATCAACTGCTGGCGCAGCCCAAAGCCATCGATCCCCTCCATCTCGATATCGGAGAGCACCAGCGCGGGGGGCTGCTTTCCAAGCGCCAGCAGGGCGGTATGGGAGTCGGCATAACTTTCAACCCGGTAGTGCTCATGGAGATAGGCGGTGAGCAGGGCACGCATCACCTTGTCATCGTCGATCACCGCGAGCACCGGCAGTTGGTTGACCGGGCCCTGCTGGCGAAGGGTCACGCGATTGCGATCATCGTCGCGAGAGAAGTGCACCTCGGCAAACAGCTGGTGCACCAGCGCCAGCCCGTATCCCCCTTCCTGCAGCTCATCGGGTAACGGCGCACTGGCAAGACCGGGTTGCGGGCCGCCATCATCCTCCAGCACCAGACTCAAGCCCGTTTCATCTGCTGTCAGGGTGAGCCAGAGCTGGGTCGCGGGAGGGACTGTGTGCTTGACGCTATTGGTGGCCAGCTCACTGAAACAGAGCAGCCAATTGGCTTGATCCTTTGGGGAGACCTGAAACAGGGAGAGTCCCTGCGCCAGGCGGTTGCGCAGTTCGCGCACCGACTGCAGGGTTGCCGGAGCAGATCGCAACCAGTCATCCATATCGGGCCTCCATCAGCGGGCGATCAGATCCGGAAATTGAGCAAGGCGCTGCGCCGACACCAGCGCTTGAGCCATTCGGTCACCCGGTTGCTGGGCAGCCGGTTGAGCTCGCGCAGGATCTCGCTGGCCAGCCCCGGGTTGAGTTTGTCGTTATAGACTGCGCCAATCAGATTGGCCTCGGCACGAGTCAGTTTATCCACCGCACTTTGTACCACGGTCGTCGGGGTCACCCCCGCCAGTACCACCAGCAGCGCCCCTTCACAGGCACCACATACCTGATCGGCCGGAATATTGCCCCGATTGAGGGCGGTGAGCGGCGAAGTATCGAAGATCACCACATCGTAATGCTCCAGCCAGCGAACCAGCAGCTGACGCAAGGTATCCTTGTTGCGAAAGGCCATCAGATCCTTGCCTGGCGCCGGGAGCAGGGACAACGACCGGCCAGTGGCCACCGGCTCGGGCACATCATTGGGCCCCCAGGCAACCGCCGTGGCGCGGCCGGGGTGATAGAGATTGAGGTCCACCAGCAGGGTGCGCAGCCCATCCGCCTCCGAGCGCCTTGCCAGCGCATCGCAGATGGAGCTCACCCCCTCCCCCCCTTCCGACGAGGTGACAGCCAGCGAGCGGATCCCCCGGGCGACCGTCGCCGCGTAGAGGGATTCGAGCTCCAGATATTGAATGGGGATGCTCATATCAAAGCGTCCCGACCAGGGCCACCACCGAGATCGTGGTCAGAATGTCGCGCATGCCATCCATGAAAATGGCCCAGTTGCTGCTTTTGCTATCAGGGATAAAGACGGTGTCCCCTGCGCGCAGCACCGGTAACTGGCTAAAGTCGGGCTCTTTGGCAAAGCCGTCAAGATCGAAGCTGCGGGCCTGATCCCCCTGACCACTGGTAGCCATGTTGATCACCACAATCTTCTTGATATAGGCGCTGCTGGTCGGGCCCCCCGCCTCGGCCAGCAGATCCAGCAGGGTCATGGAGGAGTCAAAACGGTAGCGACCGGGACGGGCAATCGCCCCCAACACCCGAATGGTGTTCTCCTTCGGCTCGTCGAGCCAGGGGCGATTCTTCTCCGGCAGGTAGATGGAGTCGCCGGGCAGCACCTTGGGCAGCAAGGTTTCATCGCCGGTTTCAAAGTAGAGGGCAAGATCGAGCTTGCTGACCCGTGCCGTGCTGCCACTGCGATGGGCGATGCGCACATTACGCAGATCCGCCGCCGCAGTCGGACCATCGGCGGCCGACAGGATGTCGATAAAGCCCATCTGCTCATTGAAGGCATAGCGACCGGGGGCTCCGACCTGACCGAAGATATAGATGGAACTGTCCGGTGACTGGCGCACCCACTGGGATTTGTTGTCACTGGGATCGGTGGGCAGCTCGGGGATCATGATGGTGAATCCGGCCCGGATCTTTGGCAGGCTGGCCAGCGCCCCCCCCTGATGAAGGAACTTGTCGAGATCAAACAGGGTCGGCGTGGCCTGCCCCCCTTCGGCGGTCAGGATCTGCACCTTGGCGATATCGGCTCGCTCGTTGGGGCCACCGGCGTGGGCGATCAGATCCAGCAACGACATCTCGTCAGACCATTCATAGCGGCCCGGGATCCGCACCGCCCCCATCACCATCACCGCCCGCCCGGGTGCCACCTTCAACCAGGACTTCTCGTTGATATCGGTTTTTTCCGGCACAAAAATGGCATCACCGGGTTTGACTTGGGGCAGCGCCTTTTGCATCCCCTCGGTATAGGCCTGCAAGTCGATGGGTTCGATCGTGCCATCGGTGCGCAGCAAACGGATCTGGCGACTCTCGGCATAGCGGGTCGGGCCACCGGCATTGGCCAGAATATCGAGGAAGGAGTCCCCTTCCCGCCCCTCATAGGCGCCGGGTTTGAACACCTCGCCCATGATGTAGATGGTGCGTGCCCCCCGTTTTATCTGCTCTTCATCCTTGGGCACGAAGATGGTGGCGCCCGGCGCCAGATTGGGCAGCAACTTGTTGTTGCCGGAGTCGAGATAGGCTTTGAGATCGAACAGCTCGGGGGCATCACCATTGATCACCCGGATCCGCTCCACCCCGGCAAAGCGGGTCACCCCACCTGCCCGCATCAGCAGATCCACGATGGAGTTGCCGCTCTTGAAACTGAAGGCGCCGGGGCTGTTGACCTCGCCAAACACCTTGATCGCCTTGCCGGTATCGCCATCCCCGCCTGCCGCCAGGGTCGCCGCATCAAAATCGATCTGCACGTTGCCGATCAAAGGCGATGCTGGCACGAACACCACATCAAGGGATTGCAATGGCGGCAACACGCTGGCATCGCCGGTATCGAGATAACGCTTGTAGTCGAAGCTAGAGACCGTGCTGCCGCGCCGCACCTGCATGTTGTTGAGCTGGGCACCGGGCACCAGACCACCAGCGGCATCGAGGGCCATCTGCACGTTGCCATCGGGCGCCAGATCATAACTGCCGGGTTTTTTGACATAGCCCATCACGCTGATCAGCAGCCGCTTCTCCAGCAAGGTGACGGTCAATTGAGAGAGGTTGTTGTAAACAGGTTTGAGGGCGGTGCGGATCAGCTCATCCGCCTGTTGCAGGGTCTTCCCCCCCACCACTAGGTTGCCGACTTCAGGCAGTGCAATCTCCCCCTGCTTGTTGATCTGGAAAGGCTGATCAAAAGCAGGCTCACCGGGTTGCACTATGGCCAACCGATCACCGGGAGCCAACAAGGTGGAGGCCAGTAACGGGCAGGTGAACAACAGCAAGAGAACATAGATCAATCCTTCGAGAGCGCCCCGTTTCATAGACATCCTTTTCGTCTGTTACGTCTGCCCCCATTGGCGTAAGGGGAGCCCTGACCAATCAGCACGACAGCCATCCGCTGTTGTCTGTTGCAGCCGCAAACGTACTTGTTGTAGTGATTGTGCCAGCACGGTCTGACGCCAGGCTACATCCGACCAGAGCCGTCCGTGCATATCCCGTTCGATATCAATACGTTGAGATTGTAGTCGTTTCAACTCGGCAGGCATACACCCCTGCAGACTCGCTTGCTTTAATTCCGTCAGCTGCAAGTCGAGTTCCTTCTGACGCTCATCATAACGAGACCAGACCCGCCGTTCATCCTCATTGACCGGAATACGGGTGGGTCTTGCCTCGGCCATGCCGCCATACCCCTGTGGCGGCCACTGCGCACAACCCGACAGCAGAATGGACGAGAGCAGGATACCAAAGCGTTTCATGATGCAGCGGCCATCATGCCACGGGAACGCATATAGGCCTTGATGCTCTCATGGCAGGGGATCACCCGGTCGATATGCAACATCTCCAGCAGGTCATGGGGTTGACCGGGTCCGCAGACAAGGGCCATCTGATGCCCGTTCATAATCAATCTTTTGTAGAGAAATACCAAGGCTCCGATCCCCGACGAATCGATAAAATGAACATCGCTGATATCGGCCAGGATATCTCCCGGGTGGGTCGAGAGGGTTTCAAACAACGGGCGGAGCTCACTGACGGCCATCGCGTCAAACTCGTTTTCCAGTACCACTACCTGGATATCATTAAGGGTGTAAGTCATGCTTTCCATCGCTAGCTCCTTGTCGATTCTCAGACTATTTGCTGTCACGGCATTCAGCACGCTGCAAATGTTATGCCGGGCAGTGCCACGGCTCTTGTTCTCCAAATGATACTCTTTGCGCCTTATTCGCCAACACCCACTCCTCGTTTTGATTGCCAAATTGCAATTAACCTCCCCCGCACGTTGCAAACTGCAATTCACCTTGGCCGAGATCGCCCGATAACAGGCTAAATGACTGATAATTCAAGCCCATTAGACCGGGCCCGATTATTGCTTACCTTTGGACACACTTTACAAGCCACCGTTGGCTCGGCCCCCATGCCGCCATATTCCAGGAAGGAGAGATCATGAAAGCAGGCCTTTACATCGCACCACTGCTGGCAGCCCTTTGCGGCACCGCATACGCAGCCCCCTCCCCTGACAGCGCCGTGTTGAAGGTTGAAGGCGCCATCAGCAGCCCCACTCATCAGGCTCTGGCCCTGTGGGACAGCGCCATGCTGGATCAACTACCGGTACACGAAATCAAAACCCATACCCCATGGTATGACGAAGCCAAGACCTTTCGCGGCCCGCTGCTGCAAGATGTATTGGCCAAGGTCGGGGCAACCGGCAAACAGCTCACCATTACCGCGCTCAATGACTACTCGGTACAGGTGCCGACAAGCGATGCCGAGCAGTATCGGGTCATCCTCGCCCGCACGATCAATGGCAAGCCACTGTCGGTGCGTGACAAAGGGCCGCTGTTCCTTGTCTATCCGTTCGATCAATATCCCGAACTGCAAAACAAGCTCTATTACGGTCGGGCTATCTGGCAGATCAGCGCGATAAAAGTGGAGTAAATCCCATCATGCGTTCCATGGCGGCCAGTCAACGTTTCTTGTTTGTGGTGCTTTGTGTGCTGCTCCTTGCCTTTGCCGGTATTGGTACCATCCAGTACCGGCAATTTCAGGATCTGCAGCGCAGTACCAGCCAGGGCGAAGACAACGTGATGTGGAACTATTTCCAGCTCTATAACGAAGCGCTGCGTTTTCAAAGCTCGCTGCTCCATGAGTCGCAACCGACCTTCCAGCTCAGATACGATATTCTGGTCAGCCGCATGGATCTGGTGCTGGAGAGCAAGGATCGCAGCCTGCTTCAGCAAACAGAGATCTACCAGCAGGCAAGCAAAGCCATTCGATCCTACATCTCTCTGGCGGATATCTGGCTCGGCCCGGAAGCCACCAAGCCGCTGGACAATCTTGCCCATCAGGAGCTGCGCCAACAGCTTGCCTCCCTGCTCCCCCTGCTCCATCAGCTGACTCTGGAGGTGAACCAGCAGGCGACCCTGTTTGATGTGGCGCGTCGCGACAGCGTGAGGGAGCAGATCATCACGACGACACTCATCGCAACCCTGCAATTTGCGCTGCTCTTTGTGCTCGCCCTGCTGATCTGGCGGCAAATGAATATCTCGTTTCTGCAACACAAACTGATGCAGCAGCTCAATGACAAACTGCTGCGGGCAAATCAGGCGGCAGAGGCAGGCACAAGAGCCAAAAGCAGCTTTTTGGCCAACATGAGCCATGAAATTCGCACCCCCATGAATGGCATTCTCGGCATGCTCTCACTGCTGGCCGATCGGGATATGGATCCGAGGGAGCGAGACTATCTGGAAACGGCGCGCGAATCGGCAAACCATCTGCTGGGTCTGCTTAACGACATTCTGGATGTATCCAAGCTGGAAGAGGGCAAGATCGAGCTGCAACTGGCCCCCCATCACTTGCCGCAGCTGCTGGAGGATATCCGGGCCCTGATGCAGAGCAACTGCGATGCGAAAGGGATCAAACTGACCCTGACTGTTGCCCCCGATACGCCGGAGTGGTTGATGATCGACCCGCTGAGGGTGCGCCAAATTCTCTTCAACCTGGTGAGCAATGCCATCAAGTTCACCCATCAGGGGGAAGTAAAGATCCATGTTGATAGCACCCTGTTGGAGCAGGATCGCCACTCGATACGCATCTCGATCCAGGACACAGGGATCGGCATGAGCAAAAGTCAGCTAAAGAACCTGTTTCAACGTTTCGCCCAGGCGGATGTCTCGATCACCCGCCAATATGGCGGATCGGGCCTGGGACTTGAAATATCCCGTAACCTCGCACGCCTGATGGGTGGCGATATCTCGGTAGAGAGCAGCGAGGGACATGGCAGTACTTTTACCTACATCTGGCCCGCCAGAGCCACGACCCCCTCGATTGTTTGCCTGCCGTCCAAACCGCTGGATCAGGAGAGTTATCGCATCTTGCTGGTTGATGACAATGCCACCAACCGCAAGGTGATCGGCGCCATGCTCGACTCCGTGGGCCATCAGGTCACACTGGCCGTTCAGGGAGAAGAGGCGCTGGAGAAACTGGGTCACACCGAATTTGATCTGGTGTTGATGGATGTCCAGATGCCAGTGATGGATGGCCTGGTGGCCACCACCCGGATCCGCACCTCCCAGATGCCTTGGGCAGATATCCCCATCATCGCCCTGACGGCTGATGCGATGCCGGAATCCAAGCAATACTATCTTTCCCATGGCATGAATGGATATATCACCAAGCCCATCAATAAAGAGACGCTGCTAAGCGAGATAAACAGACATATTTCCCATGGTCGGCTCAAATACAACGCAGCCATGCGTGTCACCAAACAATAAAACCTTGGATTCCGGGCTACTGATTGCTCATTTGGGACAACATTGACCTCTGCAGGCAACTGAATGGGCTTGGGTCTGGAACGCGCACAGGCAAGCCGCTTCGCAACAGCTGCACGGGCCGTCAGCTTGTCTCGGGTATGCAGGGATTTTTTGATCTCTTTACGACGGCCACAGGGGAGCTTGGTGACTTTACGGTAATACCGGATGCCGTGGGGACTGAGCCAGAGATTCATCGATGAGCTCCTCGTCGTCCACACAAAGTGGATGACCAAGGGCTTTAGGAAGCTAACTTATTGAATTGCAGAAACAAGTGGTGGCCCTACCAGCCACATCCCGGCACTCGAGTCCCCCGCCTTGGCTGCTACCTTCCGGTCCTGACCAGGTCGACGGGTTATCAATGCGAGAGGACCAATAGGACCACCGGCGAGGAGAATAGGCAAACTGGGCGTTCAATGCAACGGCTTTCTACCCTCCAACAGGTCGTTTGCCTTATTTTTCAACAATCTGCCGAATGAATCAGCTAAACAACATAAATTTCGCCCCCACCAGCAGCATCAGCAGAGCAAATGCCTGCTTGAGGCGTCTTGGTGACAATCGGTGTGCCAGCTTGGCACCAAGGCGGGCGAACTGGGTACTGGTCAGCACAATGCCCAGCAGGGCGGGCAGATAGATGTAGCCCACACTCCACTCGGGCAGATCGGCATGATCCCAACCCGCATAGAGGTAGCTCAGACTCCCCGCCAGCGCGATGGGCATGCTGCAAGCTGCAGAGGCCGCTACCGCATTGCGCATTGGCACCGAGTTCCAGCTCAGATAAGGGACGGTCAGCGAGCCACCGCCAATACCAAACAGCGCTGACATCCAGCCAATGATGGTACCGGCGATGCCTGTGCCGAGCGCCCCCGGCATATGGCGCTCCGCTTTGGGCTTGAGATTGAGCCCCATCTGTAGCGCCATGCTCCAGGCGAAGCAGCCGATAATGATATTGAGGGTACTGGCACTGAGCAGATTGGCCGTCATACCACCGAGCCAGGCACCAACCAGCATGCCCGCCCCCAATCTGCGGATCATCACCCAGTCGACGGCGCCCGCTTCCTGATGTGCTCTAAGCGAGCTGAATCCGGTAAAGATCATGGTGGGCAACGAGGTGCCGAGGGCCAGATGGGTAATTATTTCAGGGTCGATCCCCTGAGCGCGAAAGGTCATGACCAGCACGGGGACAATGATCAATCCACCGCCAATCCCGAACAGCCCTGCCAGCATGCCGGCAAAGGCGCCCAGCAGGAGGTAACCCATAAACAGCATAAAAATTCCTGTTTTGAACGATAAACGGCCAACACGGCCGGGCAACAGTGGATATCAGCATGAAAAAAAAGAGATGGCGCGAGGGCCATCTCTTCATTGTGCCGGTTAGTGCAGCGGAATGGTACCGTCCATCACCTTGTAGAAGGCCAGCACGGCACAGCCGAGCAGTGCCGCTGTCATCCCCTGCTCCAACCGGTTAAGGCCGCGCAGACCGTGATGCTGACGCGCCTTCCAGTAGATGAAGATGCCCGGGCTGTAGAGCAGCGCCACCAGCAACAGGTACTCCACACCGGCTGCGTAGACCAGCCAGCAGCCGTAAACCGTCGCCACCAGAGCCAGCAGCAGGTCACGCTTGCGCTGATGGGGTTGACCCTGATAGGTCTCCCCTTTCAATGCCAGCTTCAGGCCATAGGCACCGGAGAAAACGTAGGGCACCAACGCTGCAGAGGTCGCGATGTTGACCAGCGCCAGATAGGTGCTGCTCTGGAAGTAGATGATGATCAGGAAGATCTGCACCAGACAGGTAGAGCACCAGAGGGATACCTGCGGCGAGCCGTTCTTGTTCTCCTTGGCAAACCAGCCTGGGAACACACCGGTCTTGCCCGCGATGTAGGGCACTTCAGCGGCCAGCACGGTCCAGCTGAGCAGAGCCCCCATCACCGACACCACCAGACCGATGTTGATAAGCCAGGCGCCCCAGGGGCCGACCACGGCTTCGAGGATCATGGCGGTCGAAGGATTTTTGAGCGCCGCCAGTTGCGGCTGGCTCATGACACCCAGCGAGAACAGTGTCACCATCACGTAAAGCGTCAGGGCGCCGAGCAGCGCCAGCACAGTAGCACGGCCCACATCCTTGCGATGGCGGGCACGGGCAGAGACCACCACGGCCCCTTCAATCCCGATAAAGACCCAGAGGGTCACCTTCATGGTGGACTTGACCTGATCCATCACGGAGCCCAGCTCCATGTTGTTCTGGCCCCAGATATCCAGAGTGAAGGTATCCATGTTGAAGGCCAGCAGGATCGCAACACAGAAGACGATGAGCGGCACCATCTTGGCGATGGTAGTGACGATATTCACCAGTGCAGCAACCTGTACCCCGCGCAGCACCAGCGCATGCACCGACCAGATCAGGATGGAGGCCAGCGTGATGGCCACCGGCGTATTGCCGTCACCGAAGATGACGTTGTCAGGCGTATCGAAGAAGTAGCTCAGGGCGCTGAACACCACGATGGCGTAAGAGACGTTGGCCAGCAGTTGGCAGAGCCAGTAACCCCAGGCGGCGTTGAAGCCGATGAAATCGCCGAAACCGGCTTTGGCATAGCTGAAAATACCGCCATCGAGATCGGGGCGGCGCATGGAGAGGTTCTGATAGACCAGCGCGAGACAGATCATGCCAAGACCGGTGATGGCCCAACCCAGGGCGACCGCCCCGGCACTGGCATGCGCAGCAATGTTTTGTGGCAGACTGAAGACCCCGGCGCCGACCATGGAGCCGATCACCAGCGAAATGAGGGCGCCCAGCCCTAGTTTCTTGTCCATTTCAATCCTGTTTATTTAGGCGGCGGCAGAGCGTCCGTATTCATACTGCGCGCAATATGGGAGGGGCTGGGAATCCTGACCCCGTGAAAAAGGCGGCAACTATATTGCATGACTATTCCGACCGCAATCCCTCGTCCCGTCAATCATGCACCGCCTTGACCGCGCGCAATTTTACAGCACTGACCCATATGGCCTGTGAGCTGGCTCAAATTAACCAAGACCCATTGATATTTCTCATTTTTCTGCCAACACAACCTGACTCGCATGGTTCCTATGCATCGCCATTCAGGCGCTCTCTGTACAAATAATCTGCATAAAAAAGCTCCGGTGGAAACACCGGGGCCCATTATGTAAATCCCTATAAACGCAAACCGCCATCCAGTTCAATCATCCGCCCCGACAGATAGTCGTTGGCAAAAATAAAGCTCACCGTCTCGGCCAGCTGTTGCGCCTCGCCAAGGGTGCCGACCGGAATGGCCTGCTGCATCCGCGCCATCGCCTCCGGCTTCATCGCCGCCGTCATGTCGGTGGCAAACACCCCGGGAGCGATCCCCATCACCCGAATGCCATGGCGCGCCAGCTCCCGCGCCCAGGTCACCACCAGCGAGGCAACCCCCGCCTTGCTGGCGGCATAGTTGCTCTGGCCAATATTGCCGGCGCGGGCGATAGAGGAGATGTTGATGATGACGCCCCCCTGCCCCCCTTGCGCCATCAGCGCCGCCCCCTCGCGACCGCAGAGGAAGGTACCTGTGAGGTTGACGTCAATCACGCTCTGCCACTGGGCCAGCGTCATCTTCTCCACCAGCTCACCCTCTTTCACCTTGATCAGCATGCCATCGCGCAAAATGCCGGCGCAGTTGATAAGACCGTGCAGCACGCCAAAACGCTCCTTGATGGCAGCAAAAACCGACTCAACCTCGGCTTCGCTCGCCACATTGCAGACAAACAGCTCGCACTGGCTATCTTGATCGCGCTGACCATTCTGGCTGTGCACCATGGCTAAGGTCGCCTCCAGGTCGGCGCGATTGATGTCGAGCAGTGCCAGCGTCGCCCCCTGTGCGCTCAGGGCCAGCGCAATGGCCCGTCCCAAGCCACGTCCAGCGCCGGTAATAACGATGACCTTATCTTTGATATCCATCAATGCTCCTTGTAGCTAGTCGAAGGGAGATGCCTTGAAGAGAGGTGGCCCGTCAGGCGGGATCCTGTTTATCCAGATAGAGTTCGACGATGCTGGAGAAATCGCGGCTCCCCTGCCCCTGAGCGGCATGCAGGTTGAACAGGTTACGCGCGAGCGCCCCCATCGGCACAGCGCTGTGGCCATGCTCGGCCAGCGCCATGGCCAGCCCCAAATCTTTCACCATCAGACGGGTCATAAAGCCCCCCTGATAGTTGCGGGCGGCAGGGACATTCTCCATCACCCCGGGCCAGGGGTTGTAGCGCTCCAGACTCCAGTTGTTGCCGGAGCTCTTGCCCATGATGGTGGAGAGCACGGCGGGATCCAGCCCCTCCTTCACCCCGAGGGCCAGCGCTTCGGCAGTACCCGCCATATGGATCGCAAGCAGCATGTTATTGCACATCTTGGCGATCTGCCCTGCCCCCAACGCCCCGGCATGAAACAGATTCTGCCCCATGCAGGCGAGCAGGGGCTTGGCTGACTCGAAATCCGCCCCGTCGCCACCGACGATAAAGGTGAGCGTCCCGGCGGCCGCACCGGCGACACCACCCGAGACAGGGGCATCGATAAAACGCAAACCACGCGCGCGGGCCGCCTCCCCGACCTGACGGGCAGAGTCGACATCTATGGTGGAGCAGTCGATCACCAGTGCACCAACCGGCAGGGCTGCCAGCAGATCCTGCCCACCTCGCTCACCGGCGCTCTCGCCCAACCAAAGATCGCGTACATGCTCCCCCGCAGGTAGCATGCTGATCACCACCTCGCAGCCGGTCGCCGCATCACGGGCATCCCCCGTGGCGATGCAGCCAGCGGCGATGGCGCGCTCAATGTTTTGGGCAACCAGATCAAACACCTGCACCGTGTGCCCGGCCCTGGCCAGATTGGCCGCCATGGGCCCCCCCATGTTGCCGAGCCCGATAAACCCTATCCTTGTCATCCCGCTTGCTCCTTGCGTTGCTGATGGCGGCGTCCGCCGGTTGCCAAGATGTTATTCCTTGCAGGTCAACGGATTGCGCCCCTGCGGCCAGCGATAGAACTCGTCCAGCCACTCCACCTCCGGTGGCAACTGTTGCCAGCGGGGATCTTTATCCTTGTCGATCAGCAGTGCCCGTACCCCTTCCACAAAATCCCCCTTGAGCACACAGTTGACCGAGAGGGTCAGCTCCTCGGCAAATACTTCGGCCAGGGCGTTGCGGCGAGCCTGCCAATATTGGCGCCACAAAATGGCGCGGCTGATGGGGCTGCCGGTGCGGCAAATCTGCTGCGCCTGCTGGAGCACAGCTTCATGTTCATCGAACTGAGCCTCGAACAACCGCGCCAATACACCTTGCAGCGTGCGTCCCGCCAGCAAGGCATCGATCCTCTGTTGATGGGGTAGCAATACTGGCGCCGGCAAGCGGGCCGCCACCTCACGGTGCAATTCCGTGAGCAGCAGATCGATCTGCTCACGGGGATCACCACTGCCAGTCCAGTCGAGCACGGCGAGGCGTGACAACAGCGCACTGCGCTCGCCACTGGCGATGGCATGATCCGCCAGCCCAAGGCCGATGGCATCACTCCCGTTGAAGCGGGCGCCAGTCAAACCAAGCCAGAGCCCCAGCCGCCCCGGCATCCGGCTTAAAAACCAGCTGGCCCCCACATCGGGGTAGAGGCCAATGGTCACCTCCGGCATGGCGAACAGGCTCTTCTCGGTCACCACCCGGAAATCGGCGCCGGCAAACAGGCCAATGCCGCCCCCCATGCAGATACCGTCCGCCACGCAGATCAGGGGCTTGCGGTAAGAGTGGATGTGGTGGTCGAGCCGGTACTCCTGCTCGAAAAAGTCGCGGGCATATTCGAACAGTTCCGATCCGCTCGCCTCCTGCTTGCGGTAATAGAAGGAGCGGATATCGCCACCGGCACAAAATGCCTTCTCACCCGCCCCCTGCAGCAGCACACAGACGATGGCGGGATCCTGCTCCCAACGGGTCAGCGTCTGTTGCAGGATCTGGATCATCGGCAGGCTCAATGCGTTGAGAGACGCAGGGCTGTCGAGGGTCAACACCCCGATCTGATGGCCATCTTCGGTGGGATAACAGCTAACCTTGACCGGCTCACTCATAAACGGCTCCGTATGGATTTATTCTGTTGGGCCATATTGCCAGCGCGGTAAGCGTTTCTCCAGGAAGGCGGCCACCCCTTCACGCTGGTTGGCATCGCTAAAGAGATCGAGAAACAGCGCTCGCTCAAGGGGCAAGGCGGCATCCCGCGGGCCACTGCGGCCCTGATTGACCAGGGTTTTGCAGGCGCGCAGGGCACTCGGGCTCTGGCGCTCCACCAGATGGGCCATCTGGTGCGCGGCCTCCCACGCCTGACCGGTTTTCACCACCTCCTCCACCAGCCCCATCTCGTAGGCCAGCGAGGCACTCACCTTCTCACCGCAGAGGATCATCCGCTTGGCCCAGCCCGGCCCCACCAGCTCGGTCAGGCGCTGGGTGCCACCGGCACAGGGAAGCAAGCCCACCGAGGCTTCCGGCAGTCCCAGCAACGCCTGCTGCTCGGCGATACGGATATCACAGGCCAGCGCCACTTCCAGGCCGCCGCCCATGGCATAACCATTGATGGCGGCGATACTGACGCCATGAAAACGGGCCAGCGCCTCGAAGGCCTTACCAAAGGCCTCGGCTACTTCGCGGGCCAGCTCGACATTCCCCTCGACAAACATATTGAGGTCGGCACCGGCGCAGAAAAATTTGTCGCCCGCACCACGGATCACCAGTGCCACCACATCGGGACGACTGTCGAGCTCCACCATCATCTGCAAAAAGGCCTGCAGGCTGGCGAGGGTCCAGGTGTTGGCAGGGGGATGGTCGAGGGTGATATAGGCCACGTGGCCATGATATTCGAGTCTGATCCTTGTCATAACATTGTCCTTGTCGATGAAGCTGCCGCCATGATGACAGGCTTGAGTGACACCAACCTGTGGCTGGCTCACAAAGCCGAAACCGGCATGGCACGGTGCAAATCGGGTGGCAGGCAACACACCCTTGATGCGACCACCGGTTAGCCCAGCGACAAACCGGGATCGGCCAGCAGGCGGCGCGCGATGATGAGTCGCATCACCTCGTTGGTGCCCTCCAGAATGCGGTGTACCCGGGTATCGCGCAGATAGCGCTCGAGCGGATACTCGCGGATATAACCATAGCCGCCAAAGAGTTGCAGAGCCTCATCACAGATTCGATAACCCACGTCGGTGGCAAACCGTTTGGCCATAGCACACCAGGCACTCTTGTCGGGTGCCCCGCGATCCAGCTTGTCGGCGGCCTGACGTACCAGCAGGCGGGCGGCAGCCAGCTCGGTCGCCATATCGGCCAGGCGAAACTGCACGCTCTGGAATTCACTGATCGGGTGACCAAATTGCTGGCGCTGCTGCACATAGGCCAGCGCATCGTCCAGCGCCTGCTGGGCGGTGCCCACCGAACAGGTGGCAATATTGATGCGCCCACCATCGAGGGCCTGCATGGCGAACTTGAATCCTTCCCCCTCTTCGCCCAACCGATAACAGGCAGGAATGCGAACCCCGTTGAAAACAACCTCCCGGGTCGGCTGGCTGTTCCAGCCCATCTTCTCTTCGGGCTTGCCATAGACGATGCCCGCGCTATCTGCCGGCACCATAAAGGCAGAGATCCCCTTCGCACCTTCACCACCGGTACGGGCCATCACCACCAGCACGTCAGTGCTGCCCGCTCCCGAGATAAAGACCTTGGTTCCCTCGATGAGGTAGCTATCACCCTCGCGAGTGGCTCGGGTCTTGAGCGCCGCCGCATCGGAACCCGCCCCCGGCTCAGTCAGGCAATAGGAGCCCAGCAGCTCACCGCTGGCCAGTTTGGGCACCCACTCCTTGGCAACCTCGGTGGGCAACCAGTTACCCAGCATCCAGCTCACCATGTTGTGGATGGTCAGATACGCCGTGGTCGAGGTACAGCCCATGGCGAGGCGTTCGAAGATGAGGCTCGCATCGAGGCGCGGCAGCCCCAATCCGCCAAACTGCTCCGGGGTATAGAGACCGCAAAAACCTAGCCCGGCCGCCTGCTTGATGGTCGGGATCGGAAACTCATGATCCTTGTCCCAGCGCGCGGCATGGGGTTTGAGCGCCTCATCGGCAAAGGCGGCAGCCGCCTCCACATACGCCTGTTGATCATCTGTCAGGGTAAAATCCATCTCGTCTTTCTCTCCCTTGTTGCCCCGCGCTTTCTTCCCCGCGTTAGCGCTTTATGACGCGGCGCCCACACACTGGTCATTCGGATCTGCCACTATGGCGCTGTTGTCGTGGTAGCTGATGACGCACTCACTACCACGGCTTTATCGACACACAACAGATTAACAATTGATTTACGTTTACGCTAACGTAAACTTGTGGCAGAAGTGAAGTACAAAATGGACCGACCACTGCCAGCCGTAACGCCGAGTCAGCCGGTCGACCCAACCTTCCTACCCGATTGTCATATCCGCAAGGAGAGCATGGATGCAGATGGATGAGACCCTGAATGCCCTGACCGAACAGGTTGCGGCCTTCTGCCAGAAAGTGATCGCCCCGCGCGCCAGCGAGATCGATCAGAGCAACGCCTTTCCCCGTGATCTCTGGCCCCGGATGGGTGAACTGGGGCTGCACGGCATCACGGTGGCGGAGGAGTATGACGGGGTGAACCTCGGCTATCTGGCCCACGTGCTGGTGATGGAACAGGTAAGCCGAGCCAGCGCCTCGGTCGGCCTCTCCTACGGCGCCCACTCCAATCTCTGCATCAATCAGATCCACCGCCACGGCACGGCGGAGCAAAAAGCACGCTACCTCCCCCCGCTGGTGAGCGGCGAGCATGTGGGGGCACTGGCCATGAGCGAGCCGGGAGCCGGGTCCGATGTGGTCAGCATGCGCCTCACCGCGGAACGCGAGGGCGATCACTTCGTGCTGAACGGCAACAAGATGTGGATCACCAACGGACCCGATGCCGACACCTTCGTCATCTATGCCAAGACTGATGCCAGTGCAGGCCCCAAAGGAATTTCTGCTTTTATCGTTGAAGCCGGCACTCCCGGTTTTTCTACCGCCCAGAAGCTCGACAAGCTGGGGATGCGCGGCTCCAGCACCTGCGAGCTGGTGTTCGACAACTGCCGGGTGCCGCAGGAAAACCTGCTGGGCACCCTGCACGGCGGGGTCAAGGTGCTGATGAGCGGGCTCGATTACGAACGGGTGGTTCTGGCTGCGGGCCCCCTTGGCATCATGCAGGCCTGCATGGATGTAGTGCTGCCCTATGTGCGTGAGCGCAAGCAGTTTGGTCAAGCCATCGGCGAGTTCCAGCTGGTGCAGGGCAAGCTCGCCGACATGTATACCCGCCTCGCCAGCAGCCGGGCGCTGGTCTACTCGGTGGCGAGCGCCTGCGATCAGGGGCGCACCAGCCGTAAAGATTGCGCCGCAGCCATCCTGTTTGCCGCCGAAAACGCCACCCAGATGGCCCTCGACGCTATCCAGCTGCTCGGCGGCAACGGTTACATCAACGAATACCCCACTGGCCGCCTACTGCGGGACGCCAAACTCTACGAGATCGGCGCCGGCACCTCGGAGATCCGCCGCTGGCTCATCGGCCGCGAGCTGATGGGAGAAAATGCATGAGTCGTATCCACTCCCGCCTCGACACGGCGAGCCCGGAATATGCGGCCAATCGGGCCGCCATGCAGGGGCTGGTCGACGATCTCCACGCCCGCATTGCCGAGATCGCGCTAGGGGGCGGCGCGACCAACAACGCCCGCCATCAGGCCCGTGGCAAGCTGCTGCCCCGCGAGCGCATCAATCAGCTGCTGGACCCGGGCTCCCCGTTTCTCGAACTCTCGGCGCTGGCTGGCTGGCAGGTCTATGACGAGCCGGTACCCGCCGCCGGTATCATCACCGGCATCGGCCGGGTTTCAGGCCGGCTCTGCATGCTGGTGGTGAATGACGCCACCGTGAAGGGCGGCACCTACTACCCGCTCACGGTGAAAAAGCACCTGCGCGCCCAGGCCATCGCCGAGCGGCTGCGCCTTCCCTGCCTCTATCTGGTGGATTCCGGCGGCGCCTTTTTGCCGATGCAGGATGAGGTGTTCCCCGACCGGGATCACTTTGGTCGCATCTTCTACAACCAGGCCCGCATGTCGGCCCAGAATATCCCCCAGCTGGCGGTGGTGATGGGGCTCTGCACCGCAGGCGGCGCCTACGTGCCCGCCATGGCGGACGAGTCGATCATGGTCAGGGAGCAAGCCACCATCTTTCTGGCGGGTCCGCCGCTGGTCAAGGCCGCCACCGGCGAGGAGATCAGCGCCGAGGCCCTGGGCGGCGCCGAGGTACACTGCGCCCACTCGGGCGTTGCTGATCATATGGCCCGTGACGATGCCCATGCGCTGGCCATCGCCCGCACGCTGGTTACTCATCTGGGTAACGAGCCGATAGAGAGCAGCCCCGGCTACGAGCCCCCCTGCTACCCGATCGAGGAGCTCTACGGTCTGGTGGGCACCAGTCTCAAACGCCCTTACGACGCCCGTGAACTGATTGCACGACTGGTGGATAGCTCTGACTTTGACGAATTCAAGGCGCTGTTCGGCACCACTCTGGTGACCGGCTTTGCCCGTATTTGCGGCATGGAGGTGGGGATCCTCGCCAACAACGGCGTGCTGCACAGCGACAGCGCCCAGAAGGGGGCCCACTTTATCCAGCTCTGTAACCGCCGCACCATCCCGCTGATCTTTTTGCAGAACATCACCGGCTTTATGGTGGGGAGCAGCGCGGAAAAAGAGGGGATAGCCAAGCACGGCGCCAAGCTGGTCACCGCCGTGGCCTGCAGCCGGGTGCCCAAGATCACCCTGATCGTCGGCGGCAGCTTTGGTGCCGGCAACTACGGCATGTGTGGCCGCGCTTATGAACCCGATTTTCTCTTTAGCTGGCCCAACAGCCGCATCTCTGTCATGGGAGGCGAACAAGCTGCCGGAGTGCTGGTGCAGGTGCGTCGGGACAAGCTGACTGCCGAGGGCAAAGATTTGAGTGAGCAGGAGGCGGCCGCCATCCGCGCGCCCGTGATCGAACAGTATGAGCGCCAGGGTCACCCCTACTACGCCAGCGCCCGCCTCTGGGATGATGGCGTCATCGACCCGGCCCAGAGCCGCACCGTGCTGGCACTGGCGCTCGCCGCCTGTCAGGGTGCCCGCATTGAACCCGAGCAGTACGGCATCTTCCGGATGTAAGGAGCAAACCCATGTCAGATCCACTTACTTCCTCCCAGACCCCATTTCGGCTGGAGCGGCATGGCCCGCTGGCCGAGCTGGTGCTGTCGCGCCCGGCCCGTCACAACGCCTTTGATGCCGACCTGATGCTGGGGCTGCTCGACTGCCTCGATGACCTGGCCCATCTCCATGGTCATGATCTTGCCGAACGTCCTCACGCCCTGCTGCTACGTGCCGAGGGAAAACACTTTTGCGCAGGCGCCGACCTCAATTGGATGCGTAATCTGGCCCACGCCGATTTCGAGCACAATCGCGAAGACGCCCGGGTACTGGCCCGGCTGATGCAGACCCTCGACGAGCTCCCCTTCCCCACGGTAGCTCTGGTGCAGGGGGCCGCCTATGGCGGGGCGCTCGGCCTCATCTGCGCCTGCGATCTGGTGCTGGCCAGCGATGATGCGCGCTTCTGCCTCTCAGAGGTGAGCCTGGGTCTGGTGCCTGCGGTGATCAGCCCCTACGTGGTGCGCACCATGGGAATGCGTCAGGCGCGCCGCTACATGCTCACTGCCGAGCCGTTCGATGCCATCACCGCCTGTCGGCTCAATGTGGCACATCAACTCTGCAAGCCGGATCAACTGCTGGTGGAGGGGCGGGCGCAGGCCCTTCGTCTGTGCCGCAACGGGCCGGAGGCGATGAAAGAGACCAAACGGCTGCTGGCGGCGATAGAGGCCCATCCCTCCCGCCTTCATGAAGAGAGAACCGTCGAGACCATCGCCCGGGTTCGGGTGGGGCTCGAAGCCCAGGAGGGGATGCAGGCCTTCTTCGACAAACGTCCTCCCGCCTGGCGTCCCCGTTTCAAGGATGAGACATGACCCACCACACTCAGATTAAACGCCTGCTGATCGCCAATCGCGGCGAAATCGCCGTGCGCATCATCAAAACGGCGAAACGCCTCGGCATCCACACTATCGCCCTCTACTCCGATGCCGACGCCCACGCCATGCACACCCGTCTGGCCGATGAGGCCTGGCATCTGGGGCCCGCACCGGCCAGAGAGAGCTATCTGGACACCGGCAAGGTGCTGAAGGTTGCCAAAAAGGCGCGCGCCGATGCCATCCATCCCGGTTACGGCTTTCTGTCGGAAAACAGCGATTTTGCCACCGCCTGCGAACAGCGCGGCCTGCGCTTTGTCGGCCCAAGCGGCGCCGCCATTCTCGCTATGGGCGATAAATCGGGCGCCAAGGCGCTGATGCAGGCTGCCGGTGTACCTGTGCTGCCCGGCTATCACGGAACAGATCAGCGGCCGGACTTTTTACGCGATCAGGCGAGCCAGATTGGCTTCCCGCTTCTTATCAAGGCCGCCAGCGGCGGCGGTGGCAAGGGGATGCGCCGGGTCGATCAGCTGGCCGACTTTGACGAGTCGCTGGCGGCAGTCAAACGGGAAGCCAAGGCCGCCTTTGGTGACGATCTGGTGCTGCTGGAGCGCTATCTGCCCCAGGCTCGCCATGTGGAGGTGCAGGTCTTTGCCGATAGCCTCGGCAACGCCATCTATCTGGGGGACAGGGACTGCTCCTTGCAGCGACGCCATCAGAAGGTGATCGAAGAGGCGCCCGCCCCCGATATCCCTCCGGCTCTGCGCCGCGCCATGGGGGATGCGGCCGTGGCCGCAGCCAAGGCCATCCACTATCAGGGGGCTGGCACCATCGAGTTCCTGCTCTGCAAGGATGAGTTCTTCTTTATGGAGATGAACACCCGGCTGCAGGTGGAGCATCCGGTCACCGAAGCCGTAACCGGGCAGGATCTGGTGGCCTGGCAGCTGGCCGTGGCCGAAGGCAAGCCACTGCCACTCTCCCAAGAACAAGTTGTGCTACGCGGCCATGCGGTGGAGGCGCGCCTCTACGCCGAGGATGTGGCGGCCGGTTTTCTGCCTGCCAGCGGGCCTATCCACTGGCTCCACTGGCCGGATGGCGTGCGCATCGACACCGGCGTTACCGCTGGCGATGAGGTGAGCCCCTATTACGATCCCATGATCGCCAAGCTGATCGCCCACGGCCAGAGCCGCACCGAGGCGTTCGCCAAACTGGCCGATGTGCTGGTGGCACTGGATCTCGGCCCGCTGGAGCACAACGGCGCGCTCTTGCTGCGCCTTTGTGAAGAGCCTGACGTCCTGGCCATGGGCCACCATACCCAGTGGCCCATACCCACCACAGCACGGCCCATTCCTGAGCTCGCCTGGCCGCTGGCCGCCCTCTGGCTGGCGAGCCGCCCTGCGGGCACCTCCCCCTGGCAGCAAGCCTGCGGATTTCGGCTGGGGCCGGATCGCTGCTGGACGGCGGCGGTACGGATCGGTGATGAGCGCCGGGTATTGACCCTTAACGATCATGACGGCCAGTTTGAGTGGCAAGGGGAGACCCGTTGCTACCAGAGAGGTGACGATCATATCCGGCTACAACAGGGTGGCTGCTGGCAGCAGATCCCCATTCAGACGGTCGCAGGCTCGGAGGCAACCTTCATCATGATCCTAGGGGGCCAGCGCATCCGTTTCACTGCTGATGATCGGCAGCACAGCCACCACCATGATCAGGCAAACGAGAAGGCACAAGGCGCCATCGCCCCCATGCACGGCATCGTGGTGGCCGTAATGGTCGAACCCGGCCAAACGGTCAGCAAGGGGCAACCCCTGCTGGTGCTGGAGGCGATGAAGATGGAACACCAACTGCGTGCAGAGCGGGACGGGGTAATTGAAGCCCTGCAGTGCAAACAGGGCGAGCAGGTAAGCCAGGGAACTGTGCTGGTGCGCTTTGCCGAAGAGATAGCTTCACAGGAGGATCACCCATGAACCGATCACAGGACGTCCGTGACGACAGGGTCAGTTTGGTGGAGATGGGGCCGCGAGATGGTCTGCAAAATGAAGCTGCGCCCCTCTCCCTGGTACAGCGGCTGGAGCTGATCCAGCGCCTTACCGACAGCGGCCTGCAACGCATCGAGGTGGGTGCCTTTGTCTCTGCCAAAAAAGTGCCGCAGATGGCGGACTCCGCAGCGCTGTTCGAGGCACTGCCGCGCAAGGGCTCAACTCGTTACGGAGCCCTGGTGCCCAATCTGCAAGGCTTGCAGGCAGCCATTGCCGCCCGCGCCGATGAGATTGGCCTCTTCACCGCCTGCTCCGACGGCTTTACCCGGGCCAATATCGGCATCAGCGTGGAGGAGTCGCTGGTCCGCTTCGCCCCGCTGGTGCAGGAGGCACGCCGACTCGGCATCAAGGTGCGCGGCTACCTCTCCACCGTCATCGCCTGCCCGTTTGATGGCCCGACCCGCCCGAAACGGGTCGCCGCCATGGCCGAGCAACTGCTGGATCTCGGTTGCCACGAAATTTCTCTGGGTGACACCATCGGCGTCGGCACTCCGGGCACGGTGGCGCCCATGCTGGATGCGGTGCTGCACGAGATCCCGGCGGGTCGACTCGCGGTCCATTTTCACGACACCTACGGCCAGGGGTTGGCCAACCTGCTACCCGCGCTGGAGCGCGGCATTCGCACCATAGACTGCTCGGTAGCGGGCCTTGGCGGCTGCCCCTATGCGCCGGGCGCCTCCGGCAATGTGGCGTCAGAAGAGGTGGTTTACCTGCTGCACGGCCTTGGCATGACAACCGGAGTGGATCTCGACAAACTGGCGGCCACCGGCCAGTGGGTCTGCGAGCAGCTCGGTCGCCCCAACGGCTCACGGGTCGGTCAGGCCTTGCACGCCAATGCCGAGCGGCTGCGCGCCCGCCTCTGCCAGCCACACGCCCAGCGACAGGAGTCATAACCATGTCGCGTTCCCTGTCCGGCAAGGAGATCACCTACAGCATTTCGGAGCTGGCCCACGAGTTCGATGTCACGCCGCGCACCATCCGCTACTACGAGGACGAGGGTCTGCTCACTCCCCAGCGGGAGGGTCAAACCCGCATCTACAGTCATCGGGACAAGATCCGGCTCAAGTTGACCCTGCGCGGCAAACGGCTGGGGTTTAGCCTGGCGGAGATCCGCGAGCTGTTCGAGATGTATGACACCGACCGGTCAAGCAAAACCCAGCTCCACTCCATGATCCAGCTGATCGAGGCAAAACGCGGTGTGCTGCACCAGCAACTGGAAGATATCCAGATGGTGATGGCCGAGCTGGAAGCCGCCGAACAACGCTGTGTTAATTCCCTTAACAGCTTGAAAACCGACACAGATTAACCGAATCTGGGATCATGTCATTACCTTGGTGATCTCATGAAATATTGGTGCTGGTTATTGTTGTTCCTCAGCCTGCCCGGTTGGTGCCATTCCCTCGTCAAGGTTGGTGGCTATCCCTATGCGCCCTTCGTGGTCAAACTCTCAGATGCGCACTATGAAGGGCTGACACTGGATCTTATCGAACAGCTCAACGCGGTGCAAAAAGAGGTGACCTTCGTCTTTGTCCCCACCTCGGCTGCCAACCGCTACAAAGCGCTTGATATGGGTCGCTTTTCGTTGATGCTGTTTGAAGACAGCAACTGGGGCTGGCAAACGGAGAAACTCAAGATGACTGCGCCTTTTCTCGGTGGTGGCGAAGTCTATGTGGCCCTGAGCAAAGAGGGCCGGGATCAGCGCTTTTTCGATGACCCCTCTCGGCACCACCTTATCGGGGTGACCGGCTACCACTACGGCATCGGCCAGTTCAATGCCGATCCCATCTACCTGCAGCGCAAGCTCAATATCACCCTGGTCAAAGACAATGTCAGCGCCCTGCAAGCACTGCTCAAAGGGCGTGGTGAGGTGGCCATTATCAACGTCTCTTACCTTAACCAGTATCTGCTGGCCCATCCCGACACAGCCAACCAGCTGCTGATCTCGAAAAAATGGGATCAAAAGTATCAACACCGCGCCATTCTTCACCCTGCGGCACCCATTACTCCTGCCCAGCTGGAACAATGGCTGGCAGCCCTGCAACAAAAGGGTGAACTGGATCGCCTTTGGACAAAGTACGGCGTACAACAGTACGCAACCCCATGATTACTATCCAGCTTTTCTGTACCATGGTGGGAACCAAATGGGAGTGCACCAAATGAACACTACCGAGCCAGCGTCCCACAAACCCCGCTTTCTGCGCTACCTTGCCTACGCTTTCCTGCTGCTTCTTATCCTGATCACACTGCTGCTGTGGCAGACCCCCCGTCTGATCCAACGCTATCTGCCAGGCTGGCTGGCCGAGCACTACGGCCTGCAACTGACGCTGGGGGAGATTGATGTTGGACTGCGCACCCCTTCTCTTACCCTCGGCGCGACTGCCCTGCTCGATGCCAAACAGCAACCTATCATCCGTTTTGAGCAGCTCTTTATCACCCCCGACCTACAAGCCAGCTGGCAGCAGAAAGGGGTCGTGCTTTCCGCCGTCACCCTGATCAAACCCGTAGTGCTGCTGCAACGGCTGGCAGACAAAAAGGGGGATGTTCGACTCAATCTGACCGATGCGCTGGCGACCGTGCTCACTTCTGCCCCCTCCCCCGAGCCCGAGACAGCCAGCGCCCCGCTACTGGTCGACATCGCCAGCATCGCTGTCACTGATGGGCATGTGCGCTATCAGGATCAACGCAAGGAGAGCGAACCCGGCTGGTTGCCGCCTCTCTATATGGAAAAAGTGACCATCAAGCTCGATAACCTGCGCACCAAGGCAAACCATCCGACTGCCTATCAGCTGAGCGCCACCATCAACGGCAAAAGCAGCCTCGCCGCTCACGGCAAGCTCGATGTGATGAGCGGCATGGGTCAGGGCAAGGTGAGCCTCAAGCAGGTCGAGCTGAAACCCTTCGCCCCGCTCTGGGCACCCTATCTCAAGCTGGATCTGGCCAAGGGCCGCGCCAATGCAGAGGTGGAGTACCAGCTTAAAGAGGGTAAACAAGGGGTGCTGTGGCAATTGTCCAAAGGCAAGCTGACCCTGGACAACTGGCAGCTTAAAAAACACAAGGGCGACGAATTTGCCCGCTTCGGACAGCTGGCGCTTAGCGAGCTGGCTGTCGATGGCCAGAAACAGTCGCTCCAGATCGGCAAGGTGACCCTGCAACAGCCCCTGCTCAAGGCCACCCTCAACCCACAGCAGGAGCTTGATCTGGCTGACTTGCTGATTGAACAGGCCCCCGCCAAGCCCGTCAAAGGGGCCCACGCCGCAAACGAGGTGGCCAACAATGCGGCGCCCAAGTCGGCACAACAAGCAAAGACAGCCGGTAACGGCAAGAAACATACGCCAGACAAACCCTGGCAGTGGCAGATCAAGCAGATCCTTATCGACAAGGGCGATCTCACCCTCACCGAATCGAGCAGCGGCAAACCGCTGGCACGCCAACTCTCCGACCTCAAGCTGGCGCTGGGGCCACTGGGCAGCAAGGGGGAGCAACCGAGCAAACTGACTCTGGCCACCCACTTCAACCAGAGCAGCCCCCTCGCCTTTGATGGCCAACTGACCCTGACTCCTTTCACCTTAAGCGGCGACATCAACCAGCAGGGGCTGCCCCTGACGCTGGCACAGCCCTATCTGGCCGATCTGGTACGAATCAAGGTGCAAAACGGGCTGCTGAGCAGCAAGACCCGCCTTGATCTCGCCACCACCGCCCAGGGAGATCTGAGCAAGCTGACCCTGCAAGGGGGGCTCGATATCAACGGGCTCAAAGTAGTCGATCGGGCAGACAATCAGCGGCTGCTGGAGTTCAACACCCTGGCTCTCACCGATCTGACGTATGACGGCATCAGCCAGCAGATGCGGATCAAGGACATTGCCCTGAACAAGCCCTTCGCCCGCATCGAGATCAACGAAGATGGCACCACCAACCTGCAACAACTGCTGTTGCCGCAACCGGCGGCAACCAAAAGTACTCAAGCGGCGGCAGGCAGCAAGGCTCCCGACTTTCGTTTCACCATTGACCAACTGCGCACAGAGCAGGGCAACCTGCGCTTTGCCGACCGCAGCCTGAGTCAGGATTTTGTGGCCGATATCGCCTCGCTGGGCGGCCAGAGTCACCATATCAGCAATATTCCGGGGCAACGCTCCGATCTCGCCTTCAACGGCAAGGTGGATCGCTATGCGCCAGTGACCATTCGCGGCGGTACCAACCTGCTGGTCGCCAACCCGATCCTCGACATCGCGGTCGCTTTCCACAATCTGGAGCTCACCACCTTTACCCCCTATTCGGGCACCTATGCCGGTTATGCCATCGACAAGGGGCAGCTCTCCATGAAGCTGCACTACAAGCTGGAGGGCAACCGGCTGGAGGGGGATAACGACATCACCATCAAGAAGCTGCAACTGGGCGAGAAGATCAAGAGCGATCAGGCCAAGGATCTGCCGCTGGGGCTGGCCATCGCCCTGCTGAGTGATGCCAACGGGGTGATACAGATGAACCTCAAGGTGAAGGGCGATCTCGATCAACCGGACTTCAGCATCGGCAATATCTTCTGGGATGTGCTGGGCAACACCCTGAGCAAGGCGATCACCTCCCCCTTCTCGCTGCTCGCCTCACTGGCCGATGGCACCGAAGATCTCGACGAACTTCCCTTCCTGCCGGGGGATCCCGATCTCACCCCCACCCAGCAGGAGAAACTGGTCAAGCTGGCGCAGGCCCTCAAGGATAGGCCCAAGCTCAGCATGAACATTCGCGGCAAGGTCAACTTCAACGAGGAGCGCCCCATCCTGCAACGGCAAAAACTGGAGCGGGTACTGGCCAAGCTCACCGGCAATCAGGCGGATCTCGACCTGCTGGAACAGGACTCAGCCCTGCAAGAGGCGCTGGCCCGGGCCTATGAAGAGCGCTTTGGCGAAGATCTGGATGACCTGGCCGATCGCCTCCATCTGGATGAAGAGAGCGCGGCACTGAGGGCCCAGGCGGTGATCCTGCTGCGGGATCAGCAGCTCATCACCGCCAAATCCCTGCGCAATCTCGCCATGCGCCGGGCGCAAAATACCAAGGAGTTTCTGGTCGACAGCCAGGGGATCGCCCCGGAGCGGCTGTTCGTGCTCGACAGCCAGGTCAAAGAAGAAGACAAGGAAGCCAAAGTGATCCTGACGCTGGATCAGTGACGCCGCCGCACTTCGTAAAAAACGTAATAAAAATACAACCCCTCAACTATTTTGACACCTTTTGCTCACCAAACAGCCTGCCTTGGTGAGCATTTGGCCTCTGATGCAAATAATCACGTAGTTTTTTTACGATTTATCCCCTCTGCCCCCTTGCGGGCGCGCCACAGCCTGCCTAAAATCGCGCGTCTTTTGTTAACCCCACCTCTATTTTTGGAGAACGCCACGTGAGCGAAAAATTGGCCAACCCTGCCCCTCTGGGTCTGATGGGTTTCGGTATGACCACCATCCTGCTGAACATCCATAACGCAGGTTTCTTCCCCATCAGCGCCATGATCCTGGCCATGGGCCTATGCTACGGCGGCATCGCCCAGATCATCGCTGGCATCATGGAGTACAAGCGTGGCAACACCTTCGGTGTGACCGCGTTCACCTCCTACGGCCTGTTCTGGCTGAGCCTGGTGTTCCTGCTGATCATGCCGACCATGGGTCTGGCCGAAGCCACTCCGCACGCCTACATGGGTTGGTATCTGCTGATGTGGGGCATGTTCACCATGTTCATGCTGGTTGGCACCATCAACTACCCGCGTGCCAAGCAGTTCGTGTTCGCCTCCCTGACCGTGCTGTTCTTCCTGCTGGCCGCCCGTGACTTCACCGGCAGCACCCTGATCGGCACCATCGCCGGTTTCGAAGGCATCATCTGTGGCGCCAGCGCCATCTACCTGGCCATGGCCACCGTGATCAACGAGCAGTTCGGCCGCACCGTAATGCCGATCGGCGATCACAAGAAAGCTGCCGCCGTACAGCTGAAAGCCGCTGCCTGATAGGTAAGCCACTCAGATTGTGAAAAAGGCACCCTCGGGTGCCTTTTTGCTATCTCGAATCACCGTTCAACAGATCGATTATCAGTCAAGTGACTCGACGTCCACCTCCCCCGCCAGCAAGCGAGTCGCGGGGAAACGCAGTGCGGGATCCTGGCTAAAGAACTGGCTCAGTTGCCGGTATACCGCGGGATAGACCTGCTGCAGCCGCAGAGGATCGGTAAAGAAACACTCGCAGCAGACGGCGAAAAACTCCGCGGGATGTTCAGCAGCATAGGGATCGATGGCGGTCACTTCGTCCCGGTCGAGTTGCTGGCAGAGCGCATCGAAGGCGCTCTGAAAGGCCTGTTGCCAGAGCTGGCTGCTCATCTGCCCCGGCAACGGCGGCGCACCGTCCGCCTCACCCCCCAGCATATCGAGCTTGTGAACCAGCTCGTGGATCACCAGATTAAAGCCATCCCAGTCGCCATCCTGCTGCAGTTCGCTCCAGGCCAGCACCAGCGGCCCTTGCGGCCAGGATTCACCGGCGTTCTCCTCTTCAAACTCGCTCACCAGACCGAACTCATCCTGCACCTCCTGGCGCCGGGTGACGGGTTCGGGAATGATGATGATTTCGTGAAAGCCGCGATACCAGTCAAGGCCGAGGTGCAAGATGGGCAACGCCGCCTGCAGCGCCAGCACAGCCTGTTGGCGTGGGCTGAGCTCGACCCCGATCAGGGTCAGGGTCTTGCGCTTGAGCAGCTGTTGCCCCAAGCCGATAAGCGTCGTCTGCTCGGTGTCGCTGAGCCCTTGCAAGATGGGCACTGCCGCCAGCGCCTGACGCCACAGCGCCAACTCATCCTCACTCATGGACGTTTGCGGGCGACCACCCAGCCGTTTGAACCATCCCAGCACGCCTACTCCTTCTTTTGATGCAAACAACAGGTTACAGCAGTTTGACGAACCGTTTCGGCCGCTCCTGATAATCCTGCGCCAGATAGAAACGGTGGGCCGCCTCGCGCATGAGACTGCTGGAGAGCTCCAGCTGGGCGCAACCAGCGGCCCGCGCCATCGCTTCGGCTCCCTTGAGCAGGGCTGCGCCCACTCCCGCCCCTCTTGCCCCTTCATCGACAACCAGCGCCGAGATCAGGCCCCAAGCTGGTGCAACATGCAGCGGTGCCAGCTTGTGCCACACCAGCACACCGACCACCTTGTCGGCCTGGGAGGCGAGCAGCACAACGCTCGCGGGATCCGGCGCCAACAGGCGCGCCGTCACGTCAGCGCCTTCGGCAGGATACCCCAATTGGCTGAACAGGTGGGCGATGGCGCTCCCGTCGTCTGCCTCAGGGGGACGGATCGTCAAGGTGTCAGGGTCATTTTTCATTGTTGGCCTCATGTTTGCTTTCCATTGTGTTACGCCCGTCACATTGTCCGGCGCAGATCAACAAGGAGGATCTCATCTTTACTCATAGAAAACGCTGCCTGCCATTATCCCCCCACCCTTGTCAATTCACAAATTTGCAACAAGGCAACATTTTTCGCTGGGAAGCACCGATACAACTCGATATGTTACAAGCCATGCATGGCGCCTGTTTGCGCTCTGCTTAACCCCTCAACCTCGCGCTCATTTGTTAACTGGATTGTTAACAAACAGGGCCGAAAACAGTGACAGAGAGCGAGGCCAAGATCTCGCCAAGACAGCGCCACAAACACAACAAAGGAGTTGTTGTACATGAATGAAATCGTCAATGCCATCAATGGTGTAATCTGGAGCCCTGCGCTCATCTACCTGTGTCTGGGGGTCGGTCTTTACTTCTCCCTGCGCACCCGTTTTTTGCAACTGCGTCATATCAAAGAGATGGTGCGCCTGATGTTTGATGGGAAGAGCACCGATGCCGGTGTCTCCTCCTTCCAGGCGCTGGCCATGACCCTGGCCGGTCGCGTGGGTACCGGTAACATCGCCGGTGTGGCCACCGCCATCACCTTCGGTGGCCCGGGCGCCCTGTTCTGGATGTGGATGGTCGCCTTCCTCGGCGCCAGCTCCGCCTTCGTGGAGTCCACCCTGGGTCAGGTTTACAAAGAGAAGATCAACGGTGAATACCGCGGCGGCCCGGCCTTCTATATCGAGAAAGGGCTTGGCATGAAGTGGTACGCCTGGACCTTCGCCATCGCTACCGTCTTCGCCTGCGGCGTGCTGCTGCCGGGCGTGCAGGCCAACTCCATCGGTTCAAGCCTGCAGACCGCCTTTAATATCGATCCGAACGTCACTGCCGCCGGTCTGGCGCTGCTGCTCGGCTTTATTATCTTCGGTGGCGTCAAGCGTATCGCCAACTTCGCCAGTACCGTAGTGCCCTTTATGGCGCTGGGCTACATCATCGTGGCTTGCGTCATCATCGCCCTCAATATCGGCCAACTGCCGGGCGTGATCCTGCTGATCTGGAAGAGCGCCTTCGGTCTGGATGCCGGTTTCGGTGCCATTCTGGGTCTGGCCATCATGTGGGGCGTGAAGCGCGGGGTCTACTCCAACGAAGCGGGTCAGGGTACCGGACCGCACGCCTCCTCTGCGGCGGCAGTGAGTCACCCGGCCAAGCAGGGTCTGGTGCAGGCGTTCTCCGTCTATATCGACACCCTGTTCGTCTGCTCCGCTACCGGCTTTATGCTGCTGATCACCGGCCTCTATAACGTACAAGGGCCGGACGGCGCTGCTATCTACACGGGTATTGCCGGTATCGCAGCAGGTCCGGGCTATGTACAGACCGCCATGGAGAGCATGATGCCGGGCTTTGGCAGCATTTTCGTGGCCATCGCGCTGTTCTTCTTCGCGTTCACCACCATCGTTGCCTACTACTACATCGCCGAAACCAACATCGCCTACATCAACCGCAAGATTAATCGCCCCTGGCTCACCTTCTTGCTGAAGATTGCGCTGATGGCTGCCACTGTCTACGGCACCGTCAAGACGGCGGATCTGGCGTGGGGCATGGGTGATATCGGAGTCGGCCTGATGGCATGGCTCAACATCATCGCCATCCTGCTGCTGCAAAAGACCGCCTTCACCTGTCTGAAGGATTATGAAGCGCAGCAAGCACAAGGTATTGACCCCGTATTCCACCCGGAGAAGCTCGGCATCAAGAACGCCGATTACTGGGTGGGCAAACGCTCCGAAGAGAACCTGGAGCGGGAGAAATCGGGCCATCAGTTCGAGCCGGATCAGGATCGCAAGATCTCCTGAACCGACACGAAATAACCGTTCGATAAAAATGGCAGCCTCGGCTGCCATTTCTTTTTCCTGTCACCTCATCTCAGAGCGGATTGCGGCGCGGCCCGAAGGGCAGCCGCCAGCGAAACAGGCTGTTAAGGGTGGCCCGCCACTGATTGGGTCGCCCCAGGATCTGCTTTTGCAGCCGGGTCTCTTCCTTCAGCATCGCCTCATCGCTGCGAGCCCAGGCCTGACTGTAGAGCTGCTTGATCCCCGCTAGGGCATCGGGCGACTTGGTAATAAGGGTGCGGGCAAACTCCCGCGCCTCCACCAGCGGATCGGCGCAGACCCGGCTCACCATCCCGAGGGATTTGGCCTCGACGGCATCCAGCTCACGCCCGCTCATGGCCAGCTCCATGGCGGTATCCACTCCCATCAGGTTGCGCATGGTGACGCAGCCACTCATATCGGGGATGATGCCCCACTTGATCTCCATCACCGAGAAGCGGCAATCGGGGGTGCTGAAGCGAAAATCGGCGCCGAGCGCGATCTGCAAGCCACCGCCAAAACAGACTCCCTGGGTCACCGCAATCACCGGCACCGGCAGCTGGTGCCAACCATAGGCAACCCGCTGGGCCAGATTGGTCGCTTCGTCTGCTTCACGCTTGAGAATATCGAGCGCCGCCACCGGCTGTCTCAGCATGGATTTCACATCCAGCCCGGCGCAGAAGGCCCGCCCCTCGCCATGCAGGATCACCGCCCGCAGCCCCTTGTGCCGGGCGAGCTGTGTCAGCGTCTCGTCGATGGCACTGAACATGGCGCGGTCCAGCGCATTGAGTTTGTCCCCCCGCGTCAGCATCACTTCGGCAATCCCGTCGTGGATCTCGCACTTGACCCTTGGTTTTTCCATCTCCCTTGTCCTCTCCTTGATCCCTGAAACCGACTCGCTGGTCATACCACCACGTTATCAGAGTGTGAACAGGCGGTACAGCTGAGACTAAAGTCGGCTGGTCGCCTCCCCCTCCCTTTGTCACACTGGGAGCTGCATGAGTGCCGCAAGCCAGCAGAGGACGCTGTCATGTCAACCCTGTTCAATTTTGCCAGACCACCGTTCGACAGACTGGATGAGGGGGCGCGCGAGCGGCTCTCCCGTCACCTCTCGCTCTGCTATTTTCGGGCCGGGGATCTGCTGCTAAAAGAGGGGGACGAGCCTCCCGGCCTCTATCTCATCATCAAGGGGGCGGTGGAAGAGTCTGCCCCTCACCACCAGTTTGGTGATTACGGGGTCGATGACCTGTTCGATGTGCGCGCCCAGTTTGATGGCAACTGCCGCCACCGCTTCACCGCGCTGGAAGATAGCCTCTGCCAGCTCATTCCTCGCCACACCTTTCTGGCGCTCTGTGAGCAGGATCCGCAGTTTGCCAGCTACTTCACCGCCAATCTGGCCGAACGCCAGCGCCAGCAGGAGCAACGCGAACAACTGGGTCAGAAGAATCTGGCGGAATTTATACTGACCCGCATCGAACCCGGCCACCTGCAGGCACCGCTTATCGTCGACAGCAAGCTGTCACTGTTGGCGGCCACCGAAGCCATGGTGAGCAACGGGACCGATTGCCTGCTCTACCCGGCCCACGACGGCTCCCTCACGCTGGCAACCCGAAAGACCTTGCTCCACGCCCTGACCCTCAAGGGATTGCCGCTGACGGCGCCCCTCTCTGTGCTGACCCCTACACCTCTGATTGGTCTGCCGCTGGAGAGCTATCTGTTTGATGCCCTGCTGCTGATGACCCGCCATCGCATCAAGCGACTGGTGGTGTGGCGTGGCAACGAAGTGGCGGGTATCTTGCAACTGACTCAGGTGCTGGGGCTCTTCTCGACCCACTCCCATGTGCTGACCCTGCGCATCGCCCGCGCCGACAGCCTGCCGGCACTGGAGGCGGTCGCCCGCGAGCAGCAACAATTGACCCGATCGTTGTTTGCCCAGGGGATCCACACCGCCTTTTTGATGAAGCTCATCGCCACCATCAACGAACAGCTGATCGCCAAAGCCTTTGCGCTGGTGATCCCCCCCGAGGTGCAGGATAAGGTCTGCCTGCTGATGCTGGGCTCGGAGGGGCGCGGCGAGCAGATCCTCAAAACCGATCAGGACAACGCCCTGATCCTGCCAGAGGGGCTGACATGGCCCACCCAGACAGCCGATCTGGCCGAATTCAGCGGCCTGCTGGAGCGACTCGGCTACCCGCTGTGCCCCGGGCAGGTAATGGTGAACAATCCGGCCTGGGTAAAAACAGGCGATGAGTGGCAAAGCGCCATTGCCAGCGCCTGCACCACGGCCAGTGAGGAGGAGCTGCTCTGGCTCGCCACCCTGGCCGATGCTCACCCCATCGCGGGGGATCGACAGCTGCATCTGCCTGTTGCCAGAGCGCTGCGCGAGCAGTTGGCGGACAGGCGGGATCTGCTGGCGGAGATGGTGCGACCGGCGGTGGCCTTTCATGCCCCCCTCACTCTGTTTGGCAGGCTGGAGCAGCCACCGGAAGGGCTGGATCTCAAGCGGGGCGGCCTGTTTCCGCTGGTGCACGGTATCCGCATGCTGGCCCTTGAGGCTGGCATTGTGGAGACCTCAACCCTGGGGCGTATCGATGCGCTGGTGGCAGCCGATCGGCTCAGTGCCGACTATGGCAGCAATCTGGCAGAGGCGTTTCGGCTCTTTATCCGGCTGAGGCTGCGCAGCCAGCTCAAGGGGGGCAATAGTCGGGTGCAGACAAGCGAGCTTAGCCACAGCGAGCGGGATCTGTTGCGTCAGGCGCTGCATCAGGTTAAGAAGTTCCAGCAGTGGCTCACCTTGCACTTTCGTCTGAGACAATAGCCATGTTGAGCCGCGTTCGACGCTACTGGTATGGCCGTGCGTTCCGAACTGGCGAGTTCGCGCCGCTCTTTGCCACCCCACCGGAAGATGAACGGATCGCCCTCGATTTCGAGACCACCAGTCTCGATCCCGAGCAGGCCGAGATCGTCTCCATCGGGGCGGTGCGCATTCAGGGCAACCGGCTGCTGACCGGTGAGGCCCTCGCCATCAAGGTACAGCCACCGGCCAGCCTGACCAGCCAATCTGTGGTGATCCACGGTCTGCGCCATCAGGATCTGCAACAGGGAATGGAGCTGGAAGCCGCGCTGCGCCTGCTGCTCGACTATATCGGCCCGCGCGAACTGGTGGGCTATCACATCGCCTACGATCTGCGTATTCTCAATCTCGCCTGCCAAAAATTGTGGGGATTGACCCTCCCCCAGCGAGGGATCGAGGTGAGCCAGCTTTATCATGACCACCTCTATCGCCGCTACCCCGATGCGGCTATTGACCTCCACTTGAGTGCCATCTGCCGTCACTTGGCGCTGCCCCCCCTGCCCGCCCACGATGCCCTTGCCGATGCCACCACGGCCGCGCTCATCTACCTGCGCCTGACCTGCGGCTCGCCGCTCACTTATCCCAAAGTCTAATTGTCGATAAATAACATTTAATTCACATTTTGCTTACATGAGCAGATTGCCTGCTCGTCGGGGTTACCCCATCCACCGCTGACACTCATGTCATGGAGAACTGCAATGGAACAGCAAAGCTATCTGAGGATCCAGCAAGATCCCAACTTCCAGGAGCTGGTCGCCAAGCGCCAGCGTTTTGCCTGGGCCCTCTCGGCTCTGATGCTGGGACTCTACCTGGCGTTTATTCTGCTCATCGCCTTTGCCCCCGGTTGGCTCGGCACCCCCTTGAGCGAAGGGTCGACCATTACTCGCGGCATTCCTGTCGGGGTAGGATTGATCCTCTCCTCCTTCGTGTTGACCGGCGTCTATGTCTTTCGCGCCAACGGCGAGTTTGATGAACTGAACCAGAAGATCCTCAAAGGGGTGCAATCATGAAAGGCAAGTTGCTGCTGTTGACCTCACTGGCCTCCTCTCCCCTGCTGGCGGCCGATGCAATCTCTGGCGCCGTGGAGCGTCAGCCCCTTAATGTCGCCGCCATCGTGATGTTTCTGGTGTTTGTGGCCGCTACCCTGTTCATCACCTACTGGGCCTCCAAGCGCAACCGCTCGGCTTCCGACTACTATGCGGCCGGTGGCCGCATCACCGGCTTCCAGAACGGTCTGGCCATCGCCGGTGACTATATGTCCGCCGCCTCCTTCCTCGGGATCTCCGCGCTGGTCTACACCTCCGGCTATGACGGCCTCATCTACTCCATCGGCTTTCTGGTGGGCTGGCCCATCATTCTGTTCCTGATCGCCGAACGGCTGCGCAATCTCGGCAAATACACCTTCGCCGATGTCGCCTCCTATCGTCTGAAGCAGACTGAAGTGCGTACCCTCTCCGCCTGCGGCTCGCTGGTGGTGGTCGCCCTCTACCTGATCGCCCAGATGGTCGGTGCCGGCAAACTGATCGAGCTGCTGTTTGGCCTGCAATACCATGTGGCCGTGGTGCTGGTCGGTATCCTGATGGTGCTCTACGTGCTGTTTGGCGGCATGCTGGCTACCACCTGGGTGCAGATCATCAAGGCAGTGATGCTGCTCTCCGGTGCCAGCTTCATGGCCATCATGGTGATGAAGTCAGTCAACTTCGACATCGGCGCCCTGTTTAGCGAAGCGGTCAAAGTGCACGAGAAAGGCTCCGCCATCATGAGCCCGGGCGGGCTGGTCTCCGACCCCATCTCCGCCATCTCGCTCGGTCTGGCATTGATGTTCGGTACCGCCGGCCTGCCCCACATCCTGATGCGCTTCTTCACCGTAAGTGACGCCAAAGAGGCGCGTAAATCGGTGTTCTACGCCACAGGCTTTATCGGTTACTTCTACATTCTCACCTTCATCATCGGTTTTGGCGCCATCTTGCTGGTGAGCACCAACCCGGCCTTCAAGGATGCCACCGGCGCCCTGCTGGGCGGCACCAACATGGCAGCCGTCCACCTGGCTGATGCAGTGGGTGGAAGTCTGTTCCTTGGCTTCATCTCTGCCGTGGCATTTGCCACCATTCTGGCGGTAGTCGCCGGATTGACCCTGGCCGGTGCCTCTGCGGTCTCCCATGACCTCTATGCCAGCGTGTTGAAGAAGGGCAAGGCCAACGAGACCGATGAACTGCGCGTCTCCAAGATGACGACTCTGGTGCTGGGTGTGGTTGCCATTGGTCTGGGGATCCTGTTCGAGAAGCAGAACATCGCCTTCATGGTCGGTCTGGCCTTCTCCATCGCCGCCAGCTGCAACTTCCCGGTTCTGTTCCTCTCCATGTTCTGGTCACGCCTGACCACCCGTGGCGCCGTCTACGGTGGCTGGCTGGGACTGGCTAGCGCAGTGACCCTGATGATCCTGGGTCCGACCGTGTGGGTGAAAGTGCTGGGCCATGCCCAGGCCATCTTCCCCTACGAATACCCTGCCCTCTTCTCCATGGGGTTGGCATTCATCGGGATCTGGTTCTTCTCCATCACTGACAGCTCCCAGAACGCCGCCGACGAGCATGCCAAGTTCCTGCCGCAGTTCGTTCGCTCCCAAACCGGGCTGGGGGCCTCTGGCGCAACTTCCCACTAACAGATCAAGTTCATCCTTCCAAGCCGGCTTCACGCCGGCTTTTTTTATTGCCCATCAATCGGCTGCACGCCCCGCTTGCCCCGATCAAGATCACACTTCTCGCTAAAACTTTCGGGGGATCTGTGCCATAATGCGCGCCATTTGACAGACCAATCGGGACACATACCTTGTTAAGCAGCAACAACATCACCATGCAGTTCGGCGCCAAGCCGCTGTTTGAGAACATCAACGTCAAGTTTGGCGGCGGCAACCGCTATGGCCTTATCGGCGCCAACGGCTGTGGCAAGTCCACCTTTATGAAGATCCTCGGTGGTGATCTGGAGCCCACTGGCGGTAATGTGAGCCTGGACGTCAACGAGCGCATCGGTAAGCTGCGTCAGGATCAGTTCGCCTACGAAGATATGCGCGTACTGGACGTGGTCATGATGGGTCACACCGAGCTGTGGGCGGCTATCGCCGAGCGCGATGCCATCTACGCCAACCTCGAAGCCACCGACGAAGACTATATGAAGGCCGCCGAGCTGGAAGGTCTGGTCGCCGAGTATGACGGCTACACCGCCGAAGCGCGCGCAGGCGAGCTGCTGCTGGGTGTCGGCATTCCCCTTGAGCAGCACAACGGCCCAATGAGCGAAGTGGCGCCGGGCTGGAAACTGCGGGTGCTGCTGGCACAGGCCCTCTTCTCCAACCCTGACATCCTGCTGCTGGACGAACCGACCAACAACCTGGATATCAACACCATTCGCTGGCTGGAGCAGGTGCTCAACGAACGTGAAAGCACCATGATCATCATCTCTCACGACCGTCACTTCCTGAACTCCGTCTGTACCCACATGGCGGATCTGGACTACGGCGAGCTGCGCGTCTACCCGGGCAACTACGACGACTACATGCTGGCCGCCACCCAGGCGCGCGAGCGTCTACTGGCCGACAACGCCAAGAAGAAGGCCCAGATCGCCGATCTGCAATCCTTCGTCTCCCGTTTCAGTGCCAACGCCTCCAAGTCCCGTCAGGCGACCTCCCGTCTCAAGCAGATCGACAAGATCAAGATTGAGGACGTCAAGGTCTCCAGCCGCCAGAACCCCTTCATCCGCTTCGAGCAGGACAAAAAGCTCTATCGCAACATCCTGGAAGTGGAAGGTGTATCCAAGGGGTATGGCGACGGTCCCCTGTTCAAGGGCCTCAACATGATGATGGAAGTGGGCGAAAAGGTCGCCATTCTGGGTACCAACGGTATCGGTAAGTCTACCCTGATCAAGACCCTTGTCGGTGCACTGGCTCCGGATACCGGCAGCATCAAGTGGTCCGAGAACGCCCAGATCGGTTACTACGCTCAGGATCACGCCGAAGATTTCGACACCGATCTCAACGTGTTCGACTGGATGGCCCAGTGGAAACAGGAGAACGAAGACGAGCAGGCTGTACGCTCCATACTGGGCCGTCTGCTGTTCTCTCAGGACGACATCAAGAAGCCGGTCAAGGTGCTCTCCGGTGGTGAACAGGGTCGCATGCTGTTCGGCAAGCTGATGATGCAGCGCCCCAACATCCTGATCATGGATGAGCCGACCAACCACCTGGACATGGAATCCATCGAATCCTTGAACATGGCGCTGGAGCTCTACCAGGGGACCCTGATCTTCGTCTCCCACGACCGCGAATTCGTCTCCTCTCTGGCGACCCGCATCCTGGAGCTGACTGAAGATGGTATCCGCGACTTCGGCGGCACCTACGAGGATTACCTGCGCACCCAGGGCGTGGTGTAACCCCCGCCTTGCAAGCTCGCAATGAAAAACCGGCACACACGTGCCGGTTTTTTTATATTCCGTATTTAGACGACTGAGATGGCGTATAGCAGTGGTGTGACTACACGCCACAGAGCAGAGGGCAGAGGGCAGAGAGCAGAGCTTGAATATCCCCCCTCTTGCCCACAGATAAAAAAACGGCTCCATCACAGAGCCGTTTTCAATGGGTTGCGCAGTGCCGATTACTCGACGGTCGCTTCCACACTGGTGAAGTACTCGATCTTGGCTGCTTTGCGCAGCTCGTCGATCAGAGACTTGTAATCCACTTGGGCTTTGCCCTGACCCAGCTGAGCTTGCAGCATGGCGGCCATGCCGGATGCGGCGGCAGGGACGTTGACCTTGTCCAGCGCAACTACAACGCGGTCACCATTGGTCTCGGCAACCAGAGCCACGCTCGGCTTGCCGTCGACCGGATGAGGCAGTGTGAACGCCTGGGCAATCAGGTTCTGATCCAGCTCGCGATCGAAGCGGGCAACCCCTTTGTGGGTCTCCACTTTCAGACCGAGTGCAGTCAGATCGGCGGTGATGCTCTCACCGACTTTCAGCTTGTCCAGCAGGCCCTGGGCCTTGCCACGGGCTACTTCGCTAGCCTTGTCATGCTTGATGGCGGCAATCACCTGCTCTTTCACCTCGGCCAGCGGCTTGACCGCTTTGGGCTTGTGACCAGTGATGTGCAGCACCAGCGCCTTGCCGTCAGCCAGCTCGATCACGTCAGAGTTGGTGTTGTCATCGCGCAGCTGTTCGGAAAACGCCACGGAGAGCACCTTGGGATCGTTCAGCGGAGCCGGAGCAGTCGCCTGGGTGAAGAAATCGGAAGATTGAACCTTCATCCCCATGGCATCAGCGGTCAGATCCAGCGAGTCCGGGTTTTCGAAGCTGTTGTCAGCCATCTTCTGCTGCTCGGCGAAGAACTTCTCCTTGGCCTTGTCAGCTTGCAGACGAGTGATGGTCTCTTCTTTCACATCGGCAAACGGCTTGGTCTGGGCTGCTTCAACCCCCAGCAACTTGATGATGTGGAAACCGAACGGGCTCTTCACCACGCCGGAGAGATCGCCAGCCTTGTTCAGGGCGAACGCGGCTTTCTCGAAGGCCGGATCCATCACCCCTTTCTCGAACCAGTCCAGCTCGCCGCCTTTTTTGGCAGAGAAGGTATCGGAAGAGTCAGCCTTGGCCAGCGCAGCGAAATCATCACCCGCCTTGGCTTTGGCCAGCACGGCTTCTGCTTTCTGCTCGGCCGCTTTCTCATCCTTGCCAAACGGGATCAGGATGTGAGCCACGTGGCGACGCTCGGCACGCTGGAACAGATCCTGGTGCTGATCGTAGTAATCCTGGGCATCCTGCTCGGTGACCTTGATATCCTTGGCGAGGTTGGCAGCGTCCAGCAGCAGATAGTCGACCTTGACCTGCTCGTCGTTCATGAAACGGGCGCCATTGGTCTTGTAGTACTGCTCCAGCTCGTTGTCGGAGACCTGAACATCAGCCATGTAGTTGGCGGCAACCAGACGCACCAGACGCAGATCGCGAGTCTGGTTGTAGAGCTTGTCGAGCTGCTCCGCTTCGCCCTTGAGGGAGAATTCGGTGCCCAGCAGGGCGCTCATCAACTGTTGACGCACCATGTCCTGACGCAGGGAGTCACGGAACATTTCAGGAGTCATGCCGGCACGACGGATCAGCTGCAGATAGCGGTCATTGTTGAACTTACCGTTCTCGGCAAATTCCGGCATGGCCACGATGGCTTGCTTGATCTGCTCATCGCTGACGCGCAGACCCAGTTCACGGGCCTTGCTGTCCAGCAGCGCCTGATCGATCAGGCGATCCAGCACACCGCGGCGGAACTGTTTCATGTAATCGGGGTTCGCGGCCAGCTGGCTGAATGCCTCTCCCATCTGGGATTCCATGCGGGCGCGCTCGTTACGGTAGGCATTTTCCAGTGCGGTTGCACTGATCTCGGTGCCATTGACGGTGGCGGGGGCGGTACGGGCCGGGCCGTTCAGGTAACTACCTACACCAGCCAAGGCAAAGGAGAGGATGATCAGGCCCAAGATAACCTTGGCTACCTTGCCCTGCGCCCCTTCGCGTAGTTTATCCAACATCATGTTTGTACTTATGCTCCCGAACTCGATGGGCGTAAACAATAAAAAGGCGCACCGATTGCGATGCGCCTTGGTCAATCAGTATGAGAAAAGACTCTCTAACTTGTCTGGTCTGCGACCAAGGACGGTAGCCGACGGATATCAGCGACCGACTTAGTTAACAGCGTCTTTCAGGGCCTTACCGGCTTTGAAGGCAGGAACTTTACCAGCAGCGATTTCGATGGTCGCGCCAGTCTGCGGGTTACGGCCTGAACGGGCAGCACGCTCGCGTACAGCGAAAGTACCGAAACCAACCAGAGCAACCTGGTCACCCTCTTTCAGCGCTTCACCAACAGCATCAATGAAGGCATCCAACGCACGGCCAGCGGCAGCTTTGGAGATATCGGCACCGTCTGCAATCTTGTCAATCAGTTGAGATTTATTCACTCTTATATTCCCCTTTTATCGAACACCGCTGCGGCGCTGATTTCCCTGGCCACAACAAGTGGAGGTTTTATAGCAAGCCTCCTGATCAGTTGCAAGTGACAATCTGGCGCAAACCCGCGCCACACAACGCATTGCGACTCATCACGAGTACCCGATCGGTGGTCAAGGCTACTTCCGTTATCGGGCGCATGCAAGCCTTAACCACCCGCCGAATGCGCCAAATTTGCGGCGCATCAACATTTACACGACAGAAACGCGCTCAAACCCCTGTGGATTGTCCTGCAATGCCAATTCCAGCACCTCGTCAATCCAGCGAACCGGATAAATTTCAAGGTCTTGTTTGACGTTTGCCGGGATCTCCTCAAGGTCACGCTCGTTCTCTTTCGGAATAAGCACTCGCTTGATGCCGCCACGGTGGGCTGCCAGCAACTTCTCCTTGAGACCACCGATGGGCAGCACTTCGCCGCGCAAGGTGATCTCCCCTGTCATCGCCACATCAGCACGAACCGGATTACCGGTCAAGCTGGAGACCAGGGCAGTACACATGGCGATACCGGCGCTCGGACCATCTTTCGGGGTTGCCCCTTCCGGTACGTGCACGTGGATATCGCGCTTCTCGTAAAAGTCGGCGTTGATGCGCAGCTTCTCGGCACGGGCTCGTACGACCGTCATGGCCGCCTGGATGGACTCCTGCATCACGTCACCGAGGGAACCGGTATAAGTGAGCTTGCCCTTGCCAGGCATGTTGGTGGTCTCGATGGTGAGCAGATCGCCTCCCACTTCGGTCCACGCCAGACCACACACCTGACCCACCTGGTTCTGGTCGGTGGCCTTGCCGTAATCGAAACGCTGCACCCCGAGGAACTCCTTGAGGTTCTCCTGATTGACCTGAACATGCTTGATGCTCTTGTCCAGCAGGATGCGCTTGACCGCCTTGCGACAAATCTTGGAGATCTCGCGCTCCAGACTCCGCACCCCCGCCTCGCGGGTGTAGTAGCGGATCACTCCGACCAGGGCAGAATCTTCGATGGTGATCTCGGACTCTTTCAGGCCGTTGCGCTGGATCTGCTTGGCAACCAGATGCTGCTTGGCAATGTTGAGCTTCTCATCTTCGGTGTAACCGGAGAGACGGATCACTTCCATCCGATCCAGCAAGGGGCCCGGGATGTTCATGGAGTTGGAGGTGGCCACGAACATAACGTCCGACAGGTCATAATCCACTTCCAGATAGTGATCGTTGAAGCTGTTGTTCTGTTCCGGATCCAGCACTTCCAGCAAGGCGGATGCAGGATCGCCACGCATGTCCGAGCTCATCTTGTCGATCTCGTCGAGCAGGAACAGCGGGTTCTTCACGCCGACTTTCGCCATCTTCTGGATGAGTTTGCCGGGCATGGAACCGATATAGGTACGGCGGTGACCACGGATCTCCGCTTCGTCACGCACCCCACCCAAGGCCATCCGCACATATTTGCGGCCTGTCGCCTTGGCGATGGATTGGCCCAACGAGGTCTTGCCCACACCGGGAGGCCCAACCAGACAGAGGATAGGGCCCTTGAGCTTGTTAACCCGTGCCTGTACCGCCAGATATTCGAGGATGCGATCCTTGACCTTCTCGAGGCCATAGTGATCGGCATCCAGCACCTCTTGCGCCTTGCCAAGATCTTTCTTGACCTTGGATCGCGCCTTCCAGGGCACCTGTACCATCCAGTCCACATAGCTGCGAACCACGGTAGCCTCGGCGGACATGGGAGACATCATCTTCAGCTTGGCAAGCTCGGCCTGGGCCTTTTCACGGGCATCTTCCGGCATGCCAGCCTCTTCAATCTTGCGATTGAGGGCTTCAAACTCATCCGGGCTATCTTCCAGCTCACCCAGCTCTTTCTGGATGGCCTTCATCTGCTCGTTGAGGTAATACTCGCGCTGGCTCTTTTCCATCTGCTTCTTGACGCGAGTACGGATGCGCTTCTCGACCTGCAGCAGGTCAATTTCCGACTCCATCATCGCCATCAGGAATTCGATGCGCTCGGAAACCGAGACGATCTCCAGCACTTTCTGCTTGTCTTCCAGCTTGAGCGGCATGTGGGCCGCCATGGTGTCGGCCAGACGCGCAGCATCGTCGATCGCCGAGATCGAGGTCAGTACCTCGGGCGGGATCTTCTTGTTGAGCTTGATATAGCCTTCAAACTGGCCGATGGCGGAGCGAACCAGCACTTCCTGATCCTTCTCCTCAATGGCTTGGGAGGGGATATATTGGGCCTCGCAGACAAAGAAATCCTTGTCGTCGATCATCCGCTCCAGGCGGGCACGCTGTCCCCCCTCTACCAACACCTTGACGGTGCCGTCCGGCAGCTTGAGCATCTGCAGAATATTGGCCACTGTCCCGACGGTGAAGATCTCCTCCACAGTCGGCTCATCGGTTGACGCATCCTTCTGGGCCACCAGCAGAACTTTCTTGTCCTGCTCCATGGCCGCTTCCAGACAGCGAATGGATTTTTCCCGCCCCACAAAGAGTGGAATGACCATGTGGGGATAAACCACCACGTCACGAAGAGGCAGGACGGGAATCTCGATGCGTTCTGAACGCTCTAGGTTCATATATGTCCTCTCGGCTTGTTATACCGTTGGCAAAGCGCTTGGCTGAGTATATGGGGGCGCAGAGATGAGATTCAATCGCCGAAACCGTAAAAAGCATGAAAGGGGCAAAAAGCCCCTTCCATTTGATTAAAAATCAGACATTTACTCTGATGCAGCAGCCTGGGTTTCGGGATTTTCGTAAATCATCAAGGGCGCGGAGTCCCCTTTGATCACGGTCTCGTCGATCACCACCTTGCTGACCCCTTCCAGAGAAGGCAGGTCATACATGGTATCCAGCAGCACGGCTTCCACGATGGAACGCAGACCACGAGCACCGGTTTTACGCTCCATCGCCTTGCGGGCAATGGCGTTGAGTGCGTCGTCACGGAACTCCAGCTCGACCCCTTCCAGATCGAACAACGCCGCGTACTGTTTGGTCAGCGCGTTTTTCGGCTCTTTCAGGATCTGGATAAGGGCAGACTCGTCCAGTTCGGTCAGGGTCGCCACCACCGGCAGACGGCCGATGAACTCGGGGATGAGACCATACTTGATCAGATCTTCCGGCTCCACCTTGGCGAAGGTCTCGCTCAGAGTGGCCTTGGCATCCTTGGATTTCACCTCGGCGCCAAAACCGATACCGGTTCCCTTCACGGAACGCTGCTCGATCACCTTGTCCAGACCGGCAAAGGCACCGCCACAGATGAAGAGGATCTTGGAGGTATCAACCTGCAAGAACTCCTGCTGCGGGTGCTTGCGACCGCCTTGCGGCGGCACGGAAGCGATGGTCCCTTCGATCAGCTTGAGCAGTGCCTGCTGTACCCCTTCCCCGGACACGTCGCGGGTGATGGAGGGGTTGTCCGACTTGCGGGAGATCTTGTCGATCTCGTCGATGTAGACGATGCCACGCTGGGCCTTCTCCACGTCGTAGTCGCACTTTTGCAGCAGCTTCTGGATGATGTTCTCCACGTCCTCGCCCACATAACCGGCTTCGGTCAGGGTGGTCGCATCGGCCATGGTAAACGGCACATCCAGCAGACGAGCCAGGGTCTCGGCCAGCAGGGTTTTACCGCTACCGGTCGGGCCAATCAGCAGAATGTTGGATTTGCCCAGCTCCACACCACTGTTTTCGCCGCTGTTGCGCAGACGCTTGTAGTGGTTATAGACGGCAACGGCCAACACCTTCTTGGCATACTCCTGCCCGATCACATAGTCATCGAGATGAGCGCGGATCTGATGAGGGGTCGGCAGCTCGTTACCATCGCGCTTGGGAGAGATCTCGCGGATCTCTTCGCGGATGATGTCGTTGCACAGCTCGACGCACTCATCACATATGTAGACGGAAGGGCCAGCGATCAGCTTGCGCACTTCATGCTGGCTTTTGCCGCAAAAAGAGCAGTAGAGCAGCTTATCACCCTCACCCTTGCGTTTTTCTGTCATTCAGCAACCTCGTTTTATCAATAGAGGATGGATCGGCCTGTTGAGTTTACAACAGACCGGGACACCCTGCTCAGCTACGCTGGCTCAGGACACCGTCTACCAAACCATAGGCCACGGCCTGCTCGGCGGACATGAAGTTGTCACGATCGGTGTCACGCTCGATGGTAGCCATGTCCTGACCGGTGTGGAACGCCAGGCGCTCGTTCAGGGTATTTTTGATCTTCAGGATCTCCTGGGCGTGGATCTGGATATCAGATGCCTGACCCTGGAAGCCACCCAGCGGCTGGTGGATCATCACGCGGGCGTTAGGCAGGCAGAAACGCTTGCCCTTGGCACCGCCAGCCAGCAGGAAGGCCCCCATGGAGCAGGCCTGCCCCATGCAGACGGTGCTGACATCCGGCTTGATGAACTGCATGGTGTCATAGATGGACATGCCCGCAGTCACCGAACCACCCGGCGAGTTGATGTAGATATAGATGTCCTTGTCCGGATTCTCGGACTCGAGGAACAGCAGCTGCGCAACCACCAGATTGGCCATGTGATCTTCAACCTGACCAGTCAGGAAGATCACCCGCTCTTTCAGAAGACGGGAGTAAATATCGTAGGAACGTTCACCCTTGGCAGTCTGTTCGACCACGATGGGGACCAGCGCATTGCTGGGAGAATCGGTCATATCGTTATAGTTCTTGTACATAAGGCATTGTCCCTAAAATAAAATGGCCCGAGTGGAGATCACACGAGCCATTATACTTAACAGTCTTGACCTTAAGTCAAATGTTCTTAGGCAGCGGCGCCAGACTTGTTGATCACTTCGTCAAAGGCAACTTCTTTTTCGGTCACTTGCGCTTTGGACAGGATCAGGTCGATGGCTTGATCTTCTACTGCCAGGTTACGAACGCCGTTCAGCATCTGTTCGTTCTTCTGGTAGTACTCGATCACTTCCTTCGGATCTTCGTAGGCAGTCGCCATGGACTCGATGATGCTGTTTACACGAGCATCGTCAGCCTTGATCTCGTTGGTGCGGATCACGTCACCCAGCAGCAGGCCTACGCGTACACGACGCTCGGCTTGAGCCTGGAACAGTTCAGCAGGCAGCTCGGGAGCGTTGCCGCCCTGGAAGCCACCGAAACGCTGCAGCGCCTGCTGACGCAGTGCGTCGATCTCTTGAGCAACGGCAGCTTTCGGCAGGTCGATTTGGTTGGCTTCAACCAGACCGTTCAGAACCTGCTCTTTCACGCTGTTTTTCAGGGCTTGAGCCAGTTCGCGCTCCATGTTCTTGCGCACTTCGGCTTTCAGCTCTTCAACAGAACCGCTTTCGATACCGAAACGCTTCACGAACTCTTCGGTCAGCTCAGGCAGGATCTGCTCTTCAACCTTGATCAACTTGGAAGCGAACTTGGCTTCTTTGCCTTTCAGGTTTTCAGCGTGGTAATCAGCCGGGAAGGTAACTTCGATGGTGAACTCGTCGCCCGCTTTCTTGCCCAGGATGGCGTCTTCGAAGCCCGGGATCATGCGGCCAGCGCCCAGCACCAGGTTGAAGCCTTCAGCTTTGCCGCCGTCGAACTCTTCACCGTCGATGGAACCGACGAAGTCCATGGTCACACGCATGCCATTGGCAGCGGCAACATCGGCATCAGCCCAAGTAGCGTGCTGCTTGCGCAGGGTGTCGATCATGTTGGCCAGATCTTCATCCTTCACGGTCGCAACCGGCTTCTCGACCTTGATGGTCTCGAGACCTGCAACTTCGAACTCCGGATACACTTCGAAAGTGGCGGTGAACTCGAAATCCTGACCTTCTTTGATCTCTTTCGGATCCATGGTCGGGGCACCGGCCGGACTCAGTTTGTTTTCGATGATGGCTTTGATGAAGTTGCTCTGCATCATTTCATCAGCAACGCGGGCGTGAGCCATGGCGCCGAACATCTTCTTGATGATGGCAACCGGAGCCTTGCCAGGACGGAAACCGTCGATGCGACGAGTTTTGGCCAGGCCATTCAATTCTTTACGCACAGCGGCGTCTACGGTAGCGGCCGGTACAGTGATGGTAAGACGGCGTTCCAGACCCTGGGTTGTCTCTACAGAAACTTGCATTCTTCTACCTCGTTCAACTCAGCACTGTGTGCTGACCCTTTATTGCCCCTGGGCAAAGCCCGGAGTCTTCCTGTTTATAAAGACAACGATATGTCTTTGTGATGAGAAAATATGACGCGGCATTATAGCGGCGCACTTTGGTCGAGTCGAGCCACACATCCCCCACATTGAGCGGCGTGCAAGCACAATTCGTGCAAAACTGCCCTTTATATGGGGAGAGAGGTGCCAGACTTCAACTATCCGATGGCAATAATTTTGCGTTTGTTCACCTTTTTTCATCCGAACGCCACTTTATTGCCCATCTTTCACCGAAAAACAGCCCACCGTTGCGGGCGGCGACTCAATTTGTCCAGCCAAATGGCGATTGGGCCAATCAACCATTGCGTCCCTACCCCTCCCTCGTTATGGTGGCAACCAAATTGATGATCTGGAGTCACTCACATGGCCTTTTTCCGCTTCTTGTTCAATCTGCTCTGGTTTGTACTGGGAGGTGTCTTTATGGGCCTGGCCTGGTGGCTGGCCGGTCTTGTCTGCTTTATCTCGCTGGTCGGCATCCCCTGGGGACGAGCCTGCTTCGTGATCGGCACCTTTACCTTCTTCCCGTTTGGCAAGCAGGCCGTCAATCGCAAGACCATGACTGGCCAGAGCGATATCGGCACCGGCACGCTGGGGCTTATTGGCAACATCCTCTGGTTCGTGCTGATCGGCGTCTGGCTGGCCATCGGCCACATCGCTTCCGCGCTGGCCTGCTTCGTAACCATTATCGGTATTCCGTTTGGTATTCAGCACCTCAAGCTGGCACTCATCAGTCTGGCGCCCATTGGTCAGATGATTGTGACCAATCAGGAGGCGGAATCGGGCCGCTATATCCGCTAACTGCGGGAAATGCGCGGGCAGACGCTGCCCTGCAACGAAAAAAAGGGCAGACTAGGGTCTGCCCTTTTCTATTCTCTTTCGTTGAGGCCATCATGTTACCCAGCCACTTTTTCGCCAATCTCGCCCGCATGAAACTCATCTATCGCTGGCCCCTGATGCGCAACATCCAGCCGGAAAACATTGCCGAGCACAGCCTGCAGGTGGCCATGGTGGCCCATGCCCTCGGCAGCATCAAAAACCGGCTGTTTGGCGGCAACGTGAATGCCGACCGAGCCGCCGTGATGGCCCTCTATCACGACAGCAGCGAGGTGCTGACAGGCGATCTGCCCACCCCGGTAAAATACTTCAACCCCGAAATTGCCCGCGAGTACAAGAAGATAGAGCTGGCCGCCGAGCAGCGTCTGCTTGGCATGCTGCCGCCGGAGCTGGTGGAGGATTTTCGCCCGCTACTCGATTCGGCAGCCCAAGATGGCGAGCTGGCCAGGCTGGTCAAGGATGCCGATACCCTCTGCGCCTATACCAAGTGCCTCGAAGAGATTAATGCTGGAAACCGGGAGTTTGAACCGGCTCGCAAACGCCTCGAAGCCATGCTGGCAGCGCGGATGAGCGATGAGATGCGCTACTTTATCGACACCTTCGTGGCCAGCTTCTCCCTGCCGCTCGATGAGCTTAACGCGCACTAAGCCAGTCTACACGACCTGAAAAAAGCAGGGCCCGCCGGTTTGCACCGGCGGGCCCTTCGTTATTTATGGCGCATTAGATGCAACGCATCAGTGACCCAGCTCGCGGGAGGGTACCAGACCGCTCGCCCGCCAGGCGGGATAGAGGGTCGCCACCAGGCTCATCAGGATGGCGGCGCCCGTCACGATAAGCAGATCCTGCATATGCAACTCGGTCGGCAGGAAGTCGATAAAGTAGATATCCGGATTGAGGAAGCGATGGCCGATGAGCTTTTCGACAACGCTCAGGATCTGGGTCAGCTTGCTGGAGAGCAGTCCGCCCAGCAGGGCGCCAAGCAGCGCACCGGCTACACCGTTGACCATCCCCTGAATGACGAAGGTGAGCCGGATCTGGCCGGGGCTCGCCCCCATGGTTTTCAGGATGGCGATCTCACTGCGCTTCTCGTTCACCGCCATCACCAGGGTCGAGACGATATTGAAGCAGGCGACAGCCACCACCATCAGCATCACCACATACATGACGGTACGCACCATCTGGATGTCCTGATAGAGGTAGCCCTGGCTGTTCATCCAGCTGCGGATATAGACGTGATGGGGGAACTGCTGCGCGACGGCTACGGTGATGGATTGCGCCTTGAGCACATCGCTCACCCGCAGGCTGAAGCCCTCCACATCGCTTCCCATACCGGTGATCGCTTGCGCATCGGCCAGATGCATAAAGCCGAGCAGGCCGTCGAGCTGACCGCCGATCTCCAGCAGCCCCACCACGGTCAGGGCTTCGCGGCGAGGATTCTTGATCCCCGCCTGATCGCCCCCTTGCGGCAGCAGCAGGGCGACCGAGTCCCCCACCTTGACCCCCAGCTTGTCGGCGATGGTCTTGCCCAAGATCACCCCACGTTCACCCGGTTGCAGCTCACGCAGACCACGGCCCGTCATGTATTTGCCGGCATCCGACAGATTGGCTTCCAGATCGGGCAGCACGGCGCGCAGTTGCACCCCCTTGAGGGCGGAGCCATGCTCCAGCAAGCCATTGAGGCGAATGACCGGCGCTGCCGCCTCAACGCCCGGCTGAGCCAGCAGGTAGTCGCGCAGACGTGGCCAATCCGGCAACGGCCGCTCGACGGCGTCCAGCTCACCTTGCGGCACGACCGAGAGCACCCGATCTTTAAGCTCCCGCTCGAAACCGTTCATGGCGGAGAGGCCCAGGATCAGCGCCATCACCCCGAGGGCGATACCGATCAGGGAAGAGGCAGAAATAAAGGCGATAAACCCGTTGCGACGGCGGGAGCGGCTGTAACGCAGGCCCAGAAAGAGGGGCAGCGGTTTGAACATCAGGCAACCTCCGCCATCACGCCGCTCACCAGGGTCACCCGGCGATGGAGCTTGGCCGCCAAGCTCAAGTCGTGAGTCACTACCACAAACGCAGTGCCCAGTTCACGATTCAGTTCACACAGCAGTTCATACACCGCGGTGGCACTGGCGTGATCCAGATTGCCGGTAGGTTCATCCGCCAGCACCAGACTCGGTTCGTTGACCAGCGCCCGGGCGATCGCCACCCGCTGACGTTCGCCACCGGAGAGCTCGGAGGGACGGTGATTCAAGCGATGGGAGAGCCCCACCCGCCCCAGCATCTTGGTTGCCTTTTCGGTGGCAACCGCCACCGACTCACCGGCGATCAGCAGCGGCATGGCCGCATTTTCCAGCGCACTGAACTCGGAGAGCAGGTGGTGGAACTGGTAGACAAAGCCCAGCTCGCGGTTGCGAAAACGGGCCTGGGTGCGGCTATCCCAATGGTGGATATCCTCCCCCTTGAACAGCACGGCGCCGCTGGAGGGGTTGTCGAGGGCCCCCATCAGATGCAGCAGAGTGGTCTTGCCGGAGCCCGAGCTCCCCACCACCGCCAGCATTTCGCCGGGCGCGACGCAGAGATCGATCCCCTTGAGCACCTGAGTCTCCAGCTCCCCCTCTTTATAGACATGGTTGAGCGCCTGGCAGCGCAGCAGAGGTTCACGGGATACGGCTTCATTCATAACAGGGGCTCCACTTACGCCAGTGACCACAGAGGCACCAGTAACAACGCCGGTACTCGCACCGGAGGTAACAACAGAAGATGTATTATTCACGGCATTACTCATAACGCAGCGCCTCGGCCGGTTTCACCCGCGCAGCGCGGGCCGCCGGATAGAGGGTGGCACTGAAACTCAGCAGCACGGCGCCCAGCAAAATGGTGATGACCTGAGCCGGCTCGACAATCACCGGCAGGCCACTGCCGCCCGCCGCCATATAGAGGTTGAGCCCCACCGCATTGAGCAGAGGGTTGAGACCCAAGGAGAGCGCAAGGCCCGCCAGTCCGCCAAACAGGGCTCCAATCACCCCGCTGGAGGCGCCAAGTACCATGAAGATTTTGACGATCCCTGATTCACTCATGCCCATGGTGCGCAGGATGGCCACTTCGCCCTCCTTGTCCGTTACCACCATCACCAGCGCGGAGAGGATGTTGAAGGTAGCGACGGCGATGATCAGCACCAGCATCAGCCCCATCATCCGTTTTTCCATGGCAACCGCCTGGAACAGCTCGCCCCGCTCGCGGCGCCAGTCCTGCCACAGCAAGCCATCCGGCAGCGGCGTCTTGATCACTTCGTCGGCCGCAAAGGGATCATCGAGCCAGAGGCGAATGCCACCGACGGTTTCTGGCGGCAGACGCAGCAGCCGCTGGGCATCCCCCAGCGCGATCAGCGCAATCTGGTTATCCACATCGGCGCCGACCCCGAAGATACCGGAGACGGTAAAGAGGCGCTGGGCCGGTACCCGGCCAAACGGGGTAAAGCGGGTCCCCTCGGTCAGGATCAGACGAACCTGATCGCCGATGGAGACATTGAGGCGGCGTGCCACCCCCTGCCCCAGCACGATGCGGTAGTGACCCGCCTGCAGGGTATCGAGGCGGCCCCCCAGCATCTGGCTATGAAGGATGTCATCCTTAGGCCACTTTGCAGGGTCGATCCCCTGCACGCTCACCCCGGTCAGCTGTCCGGGGCTTTGCAGCATCCCTTCGCTGTCGAGCATGGGGGCCGAGGCGACCACATGGGGTAATTTGGCCAGATCCGGCAAGCCTTGCGGGTCTGCATCAATACGGCCAGCCTGATTGGTCACCACCACATGGGGGATCACCCCGAGGATGCGCCCTTTGAGCTGCCCTTCGAAACCGTTCATCACCGAAATGACCACCATCAGGGCGGCGACCCCGATGGCGATGCCAAAGGTAGAGAACAGGGAGATAAATGAGACGAAGCGATTGCTGCGCTTCGAGCCTGCATAACGCAGGCCGATGGCCAGCGAAAGGGGCTGAAAAAGTCCGGTCTTCAAGGATATGTACGTTGCCAACAAAATAAGATACCGGATAATAAAGGGAAACCGTCCATGACAACAAGGGATAGCCTCCATGCAGGAACAGTTCTTCAGCGTCACTCATGCCACGCCGGTCAATGTGATCCCCATGCCGGCCGACTTCCACCTCCCCTCGCTGGAGGAGCTGGACGCTGAGCTGCCGGAGCCCTTTCGGATCTCTTCGGCCATTACCTCCATCGATCTGGTGACCACTCGCCTGCTGCGCAACCAGAACGAGTCGATGCACGATCTGATCGAGATCGTCAATCAGCAGTCCCGCAAGATCGACATGATCATGGGCTATGTGCTCTCCCTGCAGGACCATCCGGAGCAGCGCTTTCACACCCTGCGCTTCGGGGCTGGCCAACTCACCTACCTGCACCCCTATCATGATCACGGGGATGCGCCGCACCTGCACCAGATCGTGCGCCTCAAGATTTTCCTGCGGGAAGAGGCGGCCGCCATCTACTGCTATGGCCAGGTCAAACAGCTTGACGGCGGTGAACATGGCACCCATGTGCAGCTCGACTATGTGCGGATCCGCGAAGATGACCGTGAACTGCTGGTTCGTGCCAGCCTCCACGTGCAATCGAAGCAGCTCAAGCTGCGCGCCCAAGAACGTCAGCGCTAACCAGAGCGAACGTCAGCGATAGATAACGTCAACGTTAAAAGAATCGAACCATGCCAATGACACTCCCCGCCTTGCCCGCCAAAGCGGGCCAAAAGATCACGCTCGGCCAGCTGGTCGGCAGCAGCCTCTCGCTGATTGCAGCCCGTCTCACCAGTGAAGCCAAGGGGCCGGTACTGCTTATCACCGCAGATACCCCGAGCGCCCTGCGCCTGGAGCAGGAGCTTCACTATTTGCTGGCAAACAAGCTGCTGGCCGATCAACCCGCACCGGTATTGCTGTTCCCCGATTGGGAGACCCTGCCCTACGACACCTTCTCTCCCCATCAGGACATCATCTCCCAGCGGCTCGAGACTCTCTACAAGCTACCGCAGATGAGCAAGGGGGTGCTGATTGTCCCCATCTCCACCCTGATGTTGCGCTGCGCCCCCCGGGTCTATCTCGACAAATACAGCCTGATGGTGAAGGCCGACCAACGCCTCAATCTGCAACAGTTGCGCGGGCGGCTGGCCGAGGCGGGTTACGTGGCGGTGGATCAGGTGCTGGAACATGGCGAATTTGCCGCCCGCGGCTCCCTGCTCGATCTCTTCCCCATGGGCAGTAGCAGCCCCTATCGCATCGACTTCTTCGACGATGAAGTGGACTCCATCCGCCCGTTCGATCCCGAAACCCAGCGCTCCAGCGAACCGGTCAAGACGGTCAGCCTGCTGCCCGCCCGGGAATACCCTACCGACGAGGCAGCCATCGAACTGTTTCGCGGCCAGTTCCGCGAGCAGTTCGAGCTTTCGCGGGCCGAGGGTTCCGTCTATCAGGAGGTGAGCAAGGGACGCTGGCCCGCCGGCATCGAGTATTATCTGCCGCTCTTCTTCAACCAGACAGCCAGCCTGTTTGACTATCTGCCGGAAGAGACCCTGCTGCTCACCGTGGGGGATATCTACCCCGCCGCCCAGCGCTTCTGGAACGACATCGGCCAGCGCTATGAAGACAGACGCTGGGACAACACCCGCCCACTGCTGCCACCGGCCCAGCTCTATCTGCCGGTGGAGCAGCTCTTTGCCTCCCTCGGCCAATATGGCGCGGTGCGGCTGCAAGAGGCCGCTACCGCCGGTGATGCTGGTCAGCACGATCTGCCCATCTCGACGCTGCCCGACCTGCAACTCGATCACAGCAAGGAGCAACCCCTGCTGGCGCTCAACCAGTTCCTGCAAGGCTTTGCCGGACGCACCCTGTTTGCGGTGGAGTCCGAAGGGCGACGGGAGGTGCTCGGCGATCTGCTGGCGCGTATCTCGCTGCAACCCAAAGAGTTCCCCTCTCTCGACGCCTTTATGGCAAGCCCGGATCGCCACGGCCTGCTGGTTGCACCGCTTGAGCGTGGCTTCCTTTGGCAGGAGGCTGGTCAGGATCCACTGGCGCTAATCACCGAGACCGAGCTGCTGGGCGGCAAAGTGCGCAGCAAGCGGGCGCGGGAGAAGAGCAAAAACTTAAGCTCCGATGCGGTGATCAGAAACCTGGGCGAGCTGACCCAGGGTCAGCCGGTGGTCCATCTGGATCACGGGGTCGGCCGCTATCTGGGGCTCGAAACCATCGACGCCGGTGGTCTGCCCACCGAGTTTTTGACTCTCGAATATGCTGGCGGCGACAAGCTGTTCGTGCCGGTCACCAGTTTGCACCTTATCAGCCGCTACACCGGCTCTGATAACCCGCCCAGCCACAAACTCGGCGGCGAGGCCTGGAGCAAGGCCCGGCGCAAGGCGGCGGAGAAGGTGCGCGACGTGGCAGCCGAGTTGCTGGATGTCTACGCTCATCGCGCCGCTCGCGCCGGTTTTGCCTTCAAGCACGACAAAGAGGCCTATCGCCAATTTGCCGCCAGCTTCCCGTTCGAGGAGACAGACGATCAGCTCAACGCCATCAATGCGGTGCTGGGGGACATGTGTCAGGCCAAGAGCATGGACAGACTGGTGTGCGGCGACGTGGGTTTCGGCAAGACCGAAGTGGCGATGCGGGCGGCATTTGTGGCCGTCCACGGCGGCAAGCAGGTTGCCGTGCTGGTGCCCACCACCCTGCTGGCGCAACAGCACTACGACAACTTCCGCGATCGCTTTGCCAACTGGCCGGTGCGGGTCGAGGTGCTGAGCCGCTTCCGTTCCGCCAAGGAGCAGAGCGCTGTGATGAAGGAATTGGCGGAGGGCAAGGTGGACATCATCATCGGCACCCACAAGCTGCTCGGCTCCGAACTCACCTTCAAGGATCTGGGACTGCTCATCGTCGATGAGGAGCACAGATTCGGGGTGCGCCAGAAGGAGAAGATCAAGGCGCTGCGGGCCGATGTGGATATCCTCACTCTCACCGCTACCCCCATTCCGCGCACACTCAACATGGCGATGTCCGGCATGCGGGATCTCTCCATCATCGCCACCCCCCCCGCCAAGCGACTCGCCATCAAGACCTTCGTGCGCCAGCACGAACCGGCGGTGGTGCGCGAGGCGGTGCTGCGGGAATTGAAGCGTGGTGGTCAGGTTTACTACCTGCACAACGATGTCGAGAGCATCGAGAAGTGCGCCGCCGATCTGGCGGAGCTGGTACCCGAGGCCCGCATCGGCATCGCCCACGGCCAGATGCGCGAGCGCGATCTAGAGCGGATCATGTCCGACTTCTACCACCAGCGCTTTAACCTGCTGGTCTGCACCACCATCATCGAGACCGGCATCGACGTGCCGAGCGCCAACACCATCATCATGGATCGGGCGGATCATCTTGGTCTGGCCCAGCTGCACCAGCTGCGGGGCCGGGTTGGCCGCTCCCACCATCAGGCCTATGCCTATCTGCTCACCCCCCATCCCAAGCTGATGACCAAGGATGCGGCGAAGCGGCTGGAGGCGATCGCCTCGCTCGAAGATCTCGGCGCCGGTTTTGCGCTGGCGACCCACGATCTGGAGATCCGTGGCGCGGGCGAACTGCTCGGCGACGATCAGAGCGGCCAGATCGAATCGGTCGGTTTCACCCTCTACATGGAGATGCTGGAGCAGGCGGTCGAGGCGCTGAAAAATGGCAAGGAGCCGTCGCTGGAGCAGCTGATGAGCCAGCACACCGAGGTAGAACTGCGCCTGCCTGCGCTGCTGCCGGATGACTATATTCCGGACGTCAACATGCGCCTCTCCATGTACAAGCGGATCGCCAGTGCGGCGGACGAGCAGGAGCTGCGCGAGCTGAAAGTGGAGCTGATCGACCGGTTCGGCCTCTTGCCGGAGGCGACCAAAACCCTGCTGGAGCTGGCTGCCTTCCGTCAGCGTGCCACTGCCCTTGGCATTCGCCGGGTGGAGATGAGCGAGCGCGGCGGCTATCTCGACTTCACGCAAGAGACCAAGGTCAATCCGGCCTATCTGGTCAAGCTGCTCTCCAGCCAGCCACGGGTCTACAAGATGGACGGGCCGACCCGGCTGCGCTTCCAGGTGCCGACCCAGGATCGCGCCATGCGCCTGAAACTGGTAGATGGTTTGCTGGCTGATCTGGCCAGCAACAGCCTGTGAGTCTCTGCAACGCTGGCGGCGAGCCAGAAAGAGAATGCCAACAAAAACGGGAGCCAAATTGGCTCCCGTTTTGCTTATGTTGGCTGGCTACTAGCGTCTCCCTTCTCCCCTTGTGGGAGAAGGGTCGGGGATGAGGGGGGCAGTGAAAACCATTCCTCTCACCCTGCCCTATCCCTGGGGAGAGGGAATCGCATCGGTAAATGTTGGGCTTCGCTGCGCTCAGCACCAACCTACACCTCTGACGATCAGCCCTGGTTGGCTGGATCCTCATGGGCGGAGAACTCGCGCATAAAGGCCTCGGCCCGCTCCACCATCTTGGTCGAGCCAACAAAGTAAGGGGTACGCTGGTGCAACGCGGTGGGCTGGATATCCATGATGCGGCCAAAGCCATCGGATGCCTTGCCACCGGCCTGCTCCACCAGAAACGCCATCGGGTTGCACTCATAGAGCAGGCGCAGCTTGCCGTTCGGCGAGTTGGTGCCGGACGGATAGATGTAGATGCCACCCTTGAGCAGGTTGCGATGGAAATCGGAAACCAGGGAGCCGATATAACGTGAGGTGTAAGGTCTGTGGGTCGCCTCGTCGCGCTCCTGACAATATTTGAGGTACTTCTTCACCCCATCCGGGAACTTGATGTAGTTGCCCTCGTTGATGGAGTAGATCTTGCCCTCGTCCGGAATGCGGATGTTCTCGTGGGAGAGGCAGAAACAACCGATGGAGGGGTCGTAGGTAAAGCCGTTGACGCCAAAGCCGGTGGTGTAGACCAGCATGGTGGAGGAGCCGTAGACCACATAACCGGCGGCGACCTGACGGTTGCCCGGTTGCAGGAAGTCCTCCAGCGTCACCGGCGAACCTTGCGGGCTCAAACGGCGGTAGATGGAGAAGATGGTTCCGACCGAGACGTTGACGTCGATATTGGAGGAGCCATCGAGCGGGTCGATCAGCACCACATACTTGGAGTTTTTGGAGAGCGGTGAGTCAAAGGCGACAAAGTCCTCTTCCTCTTCAGAGGCCATGCCACACACCTCGCCGCGCGCTTCCAACGCCGCCTTGAAGCGTTCGTTGGCGTAGACATCCAGCTTCTGCTGCACCTCGCCCTGTACGTTTTCAGCGCCCATGGAACCGATGATATCCGCCAGTCCCGCCTTGTTGATCTCCCGGTTCACCACCTTGGCAGCAAGGCGGATCGAGCTGAGCAACGAGGTCAGCTCGCCGGTCGCGGTAGGATAATCCGCCTGCTTTTTGACTATGAACTCACCCATGGTGATCATGTTTCGCATTTTTGTTCCTTTAGATCGCATCCGTTGGCATTGAAAACGTTTGCAGGCATCGGCAAAAAAAATGCCGATCACCGGCGGCCTTGATTTGTAACCTAATGTAACGTCTGTTTTTTGTTTTTGCAGCGAATTAAGCGGCCTATTAAATAGGCTATTTCGCCTCACGTTATGGTAAAAGAGGCTTTTCATTCGGTTTCAATCGATAACTTCCGGACCCTTAATTCGTGGCAATAACCTGCGACAAGCCATGAGCTGACTGGCCTTGAGCCATTAAAAATGGAGTCTGGTGGGCCTGCCGTTCCCTCAGCCATTGCCTCTTGAGATCCGATCGCCAATCCAGCACACTGATTTCGCTTTGGAAGCAAATAAAACTCAAGGATTATCAATGAACAAGACTCTCATTGCCGGCATGGTAGCCGGACTGTTTGCACTTCCCGCCTGGGCTGCCCAGGTGCCTGCCGGTACCAAGCTGCTGCCGGATGCCCAACAAATCTACGTGACCAATATCGGCACCGAACCCACCACCATCGACCCCCAGCTGGTGGAAGAGACCGCCGGTAGTGCCATCGTCAACGATCTGTTTGAAGGGCTCTATGAGCTGGATAATACCGGCAAGATCAAACCAGCAGGCGCCGTCAGCTACGAGGTCGACAAGACAGGTACCGTCTACACCTTCAAGCTGAGACCCGAGGCCAAGTGGTCAAACGGTGAACCTGTCACCGCCGCCGATTATGTGTACGGCTGGCAACGGGCGGCCGATCCCAAGACGGCCTCCAACTACGCCTGGTTTATCGAGTTGACCGGAGTGGTCAATGCAAGCGAGGTGACCCAGGGCAAGAAGAGCCCGTCAGAGCTCGGGATCAAGGCGCTCGATGACCACACCCTGCAGGTCACCCTGAAAAATCCGGTTCCCTTCTTCCTGAAGACGCTGGCCCACTACACCACGTTCCCGGCCCCCAAGGCCACCATTGAAAAATTCGGCAAGGATTGGGTCAAACCGGGCAATATCGTCTCCAACGGTGCCTTTGTACTCAAGGAGTGGACCCCAAACGAGCGGCTGAGTGCCGAGCGCAATACCCACTACTGGAACAACCAGCACACCGTCCTGAACAAGGTGATCTATCTGGAGATCGTCTCCGAAACCGCCGCCTACAACCGCTATCGCACCGGTGAACTGCACTACACCACTTATCCGCTGGAGCAGTACAAGCAGCTCAAGAGCAAGAGCCCGGAAGAACTGGTCAGCGTCCCCACGCTGGCCAGCTATTACTATGTCTTCAATACCCAGCGCAAACCGTTCGATGACCCGAAAGTACGCAAGGCGCTCTCGCTCGCCATCGACCGGGAGACCATCACCGACAAGATCCTGGGACAGGGACAAATTGCCGCATATAGCTTCACGCCCCCCATTGTGGACGGTTTTGAATTGAAAAAACCGGCCAGCCAGCTGCAGAGCAAAGAGGAGCGGATCAAGCAAGCCAAAGCCCTGTTGGCCGAAGCGGGATATGGCCCGGACAAGCCACTCACAGTGGACATTCTCTACAACACCAACGAGAGCCACAAAAAGATTGCGCTGGCCGTCTCCTCCATGTGGAAACACAACCTAGGGGTCACTGCCACCCTCAACAACATGGAGTGGAAGACCATGGTCTCGGCACTCAACGAGGGGGATTTCGGGGTTAGCCGCTATGGCTGGAACGGGGATTATAACGATGCCTCCACCTTCCTCGACATCATGACCTCCAGCAGCAGCGCCAACAGCGGCAAGTGGTTCAACAAGGAGTACGACGCCCTGCTGGCCAAGGCCCACGACTCGCTGGATCCCGCTGAACGCAATGCCCTGTATCAGCAGGCAGAGGCTCTCATTTATGCGGATGCCCCCATCGCCCCCATCTATTTCTCGGTCAAATCAAGGTTGCTCAAACCTTTCGTGAAAGGCTATCCCCACCTTAACCCGCAGGATGTGGTCTACAGCAAGGAGCTCTATCTGGTTGCCCAGTAACCGGCTCGGCAAGATGTGACCATAAAAAAGCGCCTGCATTGCTGCAGGCGCTTTTCATTGGCGGCCAAGCGGGCCATTGGGCCCATCTACGCTTTCACGCAAGATTACTCTTCGGGACAAGGAGCCAACACCTCCCGGCGACGACCCATCACCACCGGACGCACCAGCAACTGAGCCAGCAAAACCCCCAGCAGAGTCAGACCGCCCCCGATCAGGTGATAGCTGGTCAGCCGCTCTCCCAGCAGGGTGATGGCAAGGCCAGCCGTCATCACCGGCAGCAGATTCATAAAGATGGCGGTACGATTGGCACCAAGCAGGGTGATCCCCTGCATCCAGAGCCAGGGACAGAGGGCCGACGCGGGGATCCCCGCATAGAAGATCAGCCAGATCGCACGCCCCTCTGGCAGCTGACCATCCACCAGCAGAAAGAAGGGGGTCAGGATCAGCACACTGCAGAGCACCTGACCGTAGAGCAGCGACCAGTTGTCGAGCCCCAAATCCCACTTCTTGAGCAGCACGCTATAAAGGGCATAAGTGCCCGCCGAGAGCAGCATGTAGACAGAGCCGATATGAATACCCTGGGTAAACAGTCGGGTCGGATCCCCCTGCCCCAGCAAGATAGACAAGCCAAAGATGGAGAGCAGCGCCCCCAGCACGGCGCCCCAGGTGGGCCGCTCACGCAGCAGCCAGATGCTGAGTAACACGGTCAACAGTGGCGTCAGCCCCATCATCAATCCCATCTCGGTGGCCCCCATGGTCTGTGCGGCGTAGTACCCAAAGGTCTGATTAAGCACCATGCCCAGCGAGGCCAGCATGGCGATCTGCCAAAGGCCGGCACGAATGCGGGCACGCGCACGCCATACTCGACGGGCCAGAAACGGGCTTAATACCAGCGCAGCCACCACCCAGCGCGACCAGGCCAAGGCTGCCGGGGACAACACACCAACCGCCAGTTTGCTGACGATGCCATTGCCAGCCCAGATGGCAATGCAGGAGAAAGGAAACAGAAAGGCAAAGGGCATGAGAGGATCCAGACCGAAGAGACAACAGCGGGCCAGTATAGGGGGCGATGGAAGATAAACAAAGGTGTGGGCCTGAACAGCCACATAGTGAACGCCAGTCGCCAGAAACAAATATGCCCGCAAAAGTGCGGGCATATCAGTGCAGAAACAGGTTCAGAAGCGCATCACGCGGCATCCATGTGCAGTCTGGAGATCAGCTCGTTGACCTCGGTGACTGTCTGGCGATGGGGAATATCCGCCGGATTCGGCATCAGCAACAAACCGGATTGGAAATCAAACCGCCCCCGACCATGAATGTAAATCCGACCTTTAAAGAAGGTTTTGACATGCTTTGCCACCATCAGTGGCAGGTACTTCTTGAACACTCTCATCGTTTGCAACCTCTTGCAGTTGTATCCGTATGACAGCAGCTTCTGCGAATTAATTCCGTAAAATATTTATAAAAATCCGGAAAACTCGCCCATCTCTTCCCAAAAAATTCAATCTATAACTTTTTATTAACTTTTAGCCTATTGTATGCGGCCCTTCGAGCCAGAGCAAGGCTCCTTTGCCATCGTGCCACTCGATACAGGCGATCCCCGAGGTGGCAAACATGGGTGCTCCTGCGGCCGGACAGAGGCTTTGCACCAGATAACCCACCAGCGGCAGATGGCTGACCATCAGGATCTGGTCATGTTGTTCAGCCAAAGTGGTAAGGTAGCTGGCCACGAAAGCGGGATCACCGTAAGGGGTAATGTCGCCACTCTCTTCAACGGCTGCTGCGTCAGGCAATTCACTGCATATGGCTTGCCAGGTCTGGCGTGCCCGCAGATAGTTGCTGTGGATCACCCGATCCAGCGGGCCAATCAGCTGAGGCGCCAGCCAGCGGGCCATCTGGATAGACTCTTCAATACCCTGCTCGGTCAATGGACGCTGTTCATCTGTTTTCGCATTCATGCCAGCCTGGCCATGACGCATGATATAGATCTTCATTACAACCTCGCCCAACGGGCCTGTTTTGATAGCCGGGGGATCTTACCCCGCCACGGGTGTGGAAACAATTGCGCTACCTCTCAGAAAAGGGTTTGCCTGACGGGATAGCGGGGTCGATAATCATGTTTAAATTCAAATAAATCCAACGTGAGTCACACACCAATGAGCCCATATGCCAGTCCCAATGACCATCGGCAATACCATTTTCTGGAGCTGGCCAACCGGCTCAGGGTCTTGTTGATTTGTGATCCCGACACCGACAAATCCGCCGCTTCTCTGGCGGTCAATACCGGCCATTTTGACGATCCCGCCGACCGGCAGGGAATGGCACATTTTCTGGAGCACATGCTGTTTCTCGGCACCTGCACCTACCCCAAGCCTGGTGAGTACCAGCAATTTATGAGCCGTCATGGCGGCAGCAACAACGCCTGGACTGGCACCGAATTCACCAACTTCTTCTTCGAGATCGACAACGGCTTCTTCGAAGCGGGGCTGGATCGCTTCTCCCAGTTCTTTATCTGCCCCACCTTTGATCCGGAGTGGGTGGACAAGGAGCGCAACGCGGTCGACTCCGAGTATCGCCTCAAACTGCAGGACGACATGCGCCGCAGCTATCAGGTGCATAAAGAGACGGTCAACCCGGCGCACCCCTTCTCCAAGTTCTCGGTGGGCAACCTCGATACCCTGGCCGATCTGCCGGGACGGGATCTGCGCTCCGATCTTATTCGTTTTTACGAAAGCCACTACAGCGCGGATCGCATGGCGTTGGTGATGATCTCGCCGGAATCCATCGATACCCAGTTGCAGTGGTGCTGTCGCTACTTTGCTCCCATTTTGAATCGCAATTTGGGAACCCCGACGCTCACCATGCCGCTTTACCGGCTCGATGATCTCGGCGTGCGCATCCACATCAATCCGGTCAAGGAGACCCGCAAGCTGTCGCTCAGCTTCCCCTTGCCCAATGTGGACGAGTTCTACGACAAAAAGCCCCTCACCTTCCTGAGCCATCTGATCGGTTATGAGGGGGATGGCAGCCTGCTCTCCCTGCTTAAAGCGAAAGGCTGGGTCAACCAGCTCTCGGCGGGCGGTGGCATCAGCGGCGCCAACTTCAAGGATTTTGGCGTCAACTTCGGCCTCACCCCGCTCGGCCTTGAACATGTGGACGACATCCTCGCCGCCCTGTTTGGCTATCTGAAACTGATTGGCCGCGAAGGGCTGCAGAGCTGGCGCTATGACGAAAAACGGACCGTGCTCGAATCGGCATTCCGTTTTCAGGAGCGCGGCCGCCCCCTCGATACGGTGTCGGGGTTGGTGCTCAACCTCTTTAGCTACCAGCCTGAGGATCTGCTCTACGGCGACTACATGATGCGCGAATATGACGAGGGGCTGATCCGCCGCTTCCTCGCCAAGCTCACCCCGCACAACCTGCGTATCACCATCACTGCGCCGGAAGTGGCGACCGATCGGCTGGCCCGCTGGTATCAGACCCCCTACAGCGTGACGACCATTACCGAGGCCGAGAAAATTCGCTGGCAGCAGAGCGAGCCGGATCCGGCGCTGGCGCTACCCAAGCCCAACCCCTTTATCAGCAGTAGGCTCGATCCGCGTACGCCCGAGCTTGCCGCCGACATGCCCGCCTGTCTTATCGATCGCCCCGGTTTTCGCCTCTGGCACCTCCATGAGCACCTGTTCAGCGTGCCCAAGGGCAATCTCTACATCTCCATCGACAGCGAACATGCGGTAAAAAATCCGCGCAATATCGCCATGGCGCGCCTCGCCGTGGAGCTGTTGGCCGACCACCTCAACGCCCTTACCTATCCTGCGGAGCTGGCGGGGCTGGGTTACCAGATCTATGCCCATCAGGGGGGCTTTACCATCAACCTGAGCGGCTTTGCCGACAAGCAGCCGCTGTTGCTCGACATGATCCTCGGCAACCGCACCCTGGGGTATCCGGATCCGGGTCGCTTCGCCGAGATCAAGGAGCAGCTCATTCGCAACTGGGACAACCAGTCCAAGGCGCGCCCCATCTCCCAGCTCTTTAACCAGCTCACCAGCCTGTTGCAACCCAACAACCCGCCGTTCGAGCAGTTGCTGCGTCACCTGCGCACCGTCGAGCTGGAAGAGATGCCCGGCTTCGTGGCCCAGCTGTTTGGCGAGGTGCATGTCGAAGCGCTGGTGCATGGCGACTGGACTGCCGCCGAAGCACTGGAGCTGGCCGCCCTGATGGAGCGCCACCTGAGCGATATCAATGGCACCAGCAGCAAGCCGAGCGGCGAGACCCGTCGTCCGCTCATCTCCATTCAGGACAGGGGCACCCTTATTCGCGAGCAGGGTTGCGATCACGAAGACTCGGCGCTCCTGGTCTACTACCAATCCCGCACCACCCGAGCGCGGGATCTCGCCTGCTTCACTCTGGCGAACCACATCATGTCCTCTACTTTCTTCCACGAGCTGCGCACCCGCCAACAACTGGGGTATGTGGTGGGTGCCGGCAACCTGCCCCTCAATCGCCACCCGGGGCTGATCTTCTATATCCAGTCGCCGGTGGCGGGGCCGCAGATCCTGCTCGATGCGGTGGAGGAGTTTATCGACCTCTTCCCGCTCGCCATGCTCGAATTTACCGAACAGCAGTGGCAGGAGAGCAAGGCGGGGCTGCAAGCCCAGCTGAGCGAGCGGGATGCCAACCTGCGCAGTCGCGGCCAGCGGCTGTGGGTCAGCATCGGCAACAAGGATCTGGGGTTCGATCAGCGGGAGCGGGTCTGCGACGAGGTGGGCAAGTTGAGCCGCGCCGATCTGGTGCGCTTTATCACCCAACTGCGTTCGCGCACCTCCGATCGGCTGATCCTCTGCAGCTATGGTCAGGGGCACGAACATGACGAGCGGATCACCGGCCAGTTTATCGACGATCCACGGGCATTTCGGCTCAATGCCGCCACCTTCGAAGCCTGATCAGGCCTCGACATCCCCCGTTTTTCCTTCCCACGGCAAATCGCAGGCAATAAAAAGCCGACCCATCAGGGTCGGCTGGAAAAACCATAACAATTGCGACCAAAGCCGCCAAAAGTGAACATGAGCGTGAAAATCAGACACTGAGTTGCTGATCAGCAAGCGGGAAAGACCCGACACTCGCTTTGCAATGCCAACAGTGATTGAGAAACAGCCTCATATTAGGCACTCCCCCCGCCAATCACGTTGATCTACGTCAAAGGAGGTAGCGAAGAGCGCGTAGCCCGATGATTTGTCGGCGCAGATCACTCTTTGGCCGCCCGTTAGCTGCCCGTTAACCCCGGCGAACCAGCCGGTAGGCCACCTCATCGAAGTAGGAGAGCTGGCCCGACAACACCCGCGGGTGATCCACCTCGGCAGCGCGCCCCAGCACCTCGATACGAAAATCGCGCTCAAACAGGGCCCGCACCTCCATCTCACCCACCGAGAAGGGGGGCTGACTCTGCTGCTCCGGCTGATATTCGAGGGTTACCAGCAGGATCTGGCCACCGGTCTCGACCAGCGAACTGATCAGGGCAGCATACTGGCGGCGCATCGCGGTCGGCAGGGCGATCAGCGCCGCGCGGTCATAGACCAGCCGGTAACGGCGACCCAGACTGGGGGCAGCGAAAAAATCTCCCTGAAAAATGCGCAGGCTGTCCACCTGATGGCACTGATAAGGGCCCACTTCGCTCACGGTCGCGGCGAGCTGGTTTTCACTGAAGAACTGGCTGACGGCAAGGCTCGATAGCTCGAAACCGTCGACCGGATGGCCCTGAGCGCTCAGCCAGAGCATATCGCGAGACTTGCCACACAGGGGAACCAGCACCGGCTCGTCCGCTTGCTGAGCTGACCACCAGGATTGCAGCCAGTGGTTGAAGTCCGCCTGATGAAAGCCAATTCGGTTCTCTTCCCAACGCTGATGCCAAAACGCAGCTTCCATCGTTATTACCCTTCTGTACTAAAGATGCCTCAATATCACAACTTAACCGGCACCGCGCAACCCTCTGCCCTCCCCTTTTTGCCGCGCAGCCTCTGCGTGTTATCGGGCGAATGGCGGGACGTCACCTTTCCGTGCGCCTCACAGTCGCAATGAGCGCTATTGAGTGCGTTTATGACGGGCAGAAGCATACCAACCCATACAAAAACGTCATGGGTGTATGGCGATGAAGGAATAAAAGGAATGACGTTGGCAGGCCAACTCGTGCCTGCCAACGCCAGAAAGATCACGACAGCGTGGCGCGAGCAGCCGCCAGCTGACGCTCGATATAAGCAAAATCGGGGCGCTCGGCGGGGAGTTCCGAGAGGCAGGCCGCTTTGAGCTGATGCAACCCATCAAGCGATGAGTCTTGCGTATCGCAATGGGCTAACAGCTCTTCAAGCAGACAACCAAAGGCGCGCACTTCCAACCGCTCAAGGCCCACGGCCCACTCGCGGTTGCTGCGGTCATATAAGGAAGCCGCACCAAAATCCCCCAGCAGGGCGCGAGCCGGGGCGTCAGGCCCGCGGGCAAACAGGATATTGTGACCGTAGAGATCCCCGTGCATGATGCCCGCGCGGTGCAGATGGCCCGCCACCGAGGCGATGCCGTGGGCCATCGCCAGCGCATCCGGCACACTCAGGTGCAGCCCCTCGGGATAGACATCCCGGGTGCAGGAGTCCAGGCTCGGCGGCCCGGCCAGATTGGCAAAGGCCGGATCGATCAGCTCCATTACCAGCGCCGGAATGCCGGAGGGGTGATCCGCCACCTTGCCTATCACCTTGATAAGGTTGGGATGAGTGCCCGCCGCCAGCGACGCCGCCATCTCGCAGCGGGGCAGCCCGTCGCTGGTCACCGCCCCCTTGAACAGCTTGACCGCCACCTGACAGCCATCACCTCTGTCGCTCGCCTGAGTCACTTCATCAGCAGGATTGCCCACAAGGGTGGCGCGATGGATAACGCCGGATGCTCCCTGCCCCAGCAACTCGCCCAGCGCCAGCGTCTCCCAGGAAAGGGGTTCTACATGGGCATCATCGATGGCCCGCGCCTCCTCCCCTTCACTAAAGGGGTTGCCGGAGTAGGCGAGCCATGAAAGGCGCGGCAGTGAGAGCAGCCACTCGGGGAAACGTTCGATGCGGTTGGCGGCGATGCGCAGGAGCTCCAGATTGCGGCAGTTGGCAAGACTTACGGGCAGCTCGCGCAGGCGGTTGCCCGCCAGCATCAACTTTTGCAGGGCGTCGCACTGACCCAGCTCATCAGGCAACGGTTCCACCGCGTTGTCGGTCAGGATCAGCCAGCGCAAACCGGCGGGCAGCGCCTTGGCCGAGACGGTAGCAATCTGGTTATCCTTAAAGCCCACCATGGTCAGCGCCGGGCAGCGTCCCAGCACCTCGGGCAGCTCGATAAAGCGGTTCTCGGAGCAGAAGATAATGCGCAGTTTGCCAAACCCTGCCAGCTCGTCAGGGAGCGTGCTCAGCTGGTTGCCGGTGAGATCCAGCACCTCCAGCGTCTCTTTCAGGCTCAAAATCTCGGTGGGGAACTCCGTCAGGTTTTCACAAAGCTTCAGATGGCGGGCACCGCACAGTTCACCCGCACGCAGCTGTTCCAGAGTATGCATAACCGTTTCTCAATCCTGATAATCTGCCTGATGACGTAGCCAGCCATCAGCGCGCGCCGAACCGGGGTCCGGCGGTTTTAAAGGGGGGCATTATAAAGAATCAGGGGGGCAGATCACCCCTTGTAGCTTGAAAGTATGCGGCTTATACGATCGCCAAGACAGCGGCATCTATTGCACGTTGGCAGCGCTTTGCTCGCGGCCAGCTTGCAATGCCGCTGTAGCATGACCTGAATGCACAGCGTAATGAATCCTTATTTCCGTCCGCTCCCCAGCGATTGAATAAATGCCAGCGTACGGCGATTAAACTGCTCCGGCTGCTCCACATTGCAGACATGGCCGCACTGTTCAATAACCGCCAGCGAAGAGCTGGCATCGCGGGCCACCTGTTCGCGTACCGGCGCCAGAAACATATGATCCTCCTCCCCCATCACATAAAGGGTGGGAATGGGCAGGGAGCGCTCGCGAAAATAACGCATCAGCGGGTTAACCTCGGTGGCGAGGCGAAACCAGCGTTTGAACTCTTTCTGGCAGAGCTTGCGGGCCTCGCGCACAAAGAGGTTGCGCGACTCCTGATGGTGCTGGCGCGGCATGATGATGAAGGCAAACAGCCGGTAGAGCCACATATAGGGCAGGAAGTGCTGGCCGAGTCGGCCCAGCTGCACCAGCACCCGCGAGCGGATATCGAGCCGCAAGATGGCGCCCCCCAGTACCATGCTTTTCACCCGCTCCGGGCAGAGCTCGGCCAGATGACGAATAAGGATGGTGCCAAGGGAGATGCCGACAAAGTGGGCGCGGCGGATATCGAGATGATCGAGCAGCCGAACGATATCTTCGGTCACTTCTCGAAAGCTGTAGTGGCCCTTGACCACCTGTTGCAGCTGGTGAGACTGGCCGTGGCCGCGCAAATCCAGCAGCAGCACGTTGAAGTGCTCGCGATAGGCGCGCAACTGCTTGAACCAGATGGAGGAGCTGCCACCGGCGCCGTGGACAAACACCACCCAATCCCGCTCGGGACCCAGTTCGAAAGTCTTGTGATACAACATCCAATAGGCTCCCTTGGTGATGGGGGGTATACTCGGCTGCGCGCATATTAACAGAACAGCCCCGCCGATAGATATGCGCCTGACATAACCCGGATCACCCCTTGCGCGAGAACTTTCCATGGATTTGACCCGTTTGCGCCACTTTCTGCTGACCCTGCCGGGCGCCACCGAAGATACCCCGTTTGGCCCGGAGATCCTGGTCTACCGCATCGCGGGCAAGATGTTCGCGCTGGTGGATTGGCAGGCCGAGCCGCTGACCATCAACCTCAAATGCGAGCCCGAGCTGGCGTTGCTGCTGCGCGAGATCCACCCCGAGGTCAAACCGGGCAGGCATATGAACAAGCAACACTGGAACACAGTGACCCTGAACAGTACCTTGCCAGATGATCTGTGGCAGGGCTGGGTGCACCACTCCTATGAGCGTGTTGTCGCGGGTCTGCCCAAAGCCAAACGGCCACAGGCGCCGCGCGCCCTCTCCCCCATTGACGACCCAACCTTATGACGCCAGCACTGCGTATTGTCCCTCTTGGTGAGGCACATATCCCTGCCCTCGTGAGCCTGTTTGAGCAGGCGGTGCGACGCAGCGGCCCCGAGCACTACAGCGCCGAACAGGTGGAGCAGTGGGCCCTCGGTTCACAACATCCGGGCTTTGTCAGTCAGTTGCGCGAGCACCACGGCTGGGTGGCGGAGCAGGCAAATGTGCCCCTCGGTTTTGTCACTCTGAGCCCCGATGGCCACCTCAGTCTGCTCTATGTGAGCGCCGACCATCAGCGCCAGGGACTGGGCAATCTGCTGCTCACCACGGCGCTCGCGGGGGCCCGAGGGCTCGGTCTGACACTCATCACCACCGAGGCCAGCGCCTTCAGTTATGAGCTATTTTTACGACATGGCTTTACGTTGACCGGGCTGGAGTGCGTGGAGCGGGGCGGAGTCAGTTTTACTCGCCATCGCCTGCACTGCTGCTTGCCAAGCTAGGGCAAGCCACTAAAATACGCTTAATTTTCGTATTGTTACTGTATTGAGGCAGCAACCATGGTGGTAGAAAGTGAAGGCTACATCTCGCTGATCGAGTATCTGGTGGAGAGTTTGGGATTGTTTGAATCCCAACAGCAGAACGATGGTGAAGAGACCATCGAAGATCTGGTCAGTGGCCGTGTTGCCAGCAACCTGATGGCCATTTGCGAGCAAAACCCCCAGCTCGATCCCAAGGTGCGTTTCGCCATCATGCAGGAGGCCGACGCCGTGGTCGCCGATCTGGAAGAGGTACTCTCCGCCGTCTGGCTGCGCGCTCCGACCCCGGAACAGAAAACCTTCCTCATCGAATTTATCGATCTCATCAAGAACCTGTTCGACAGCGCCATCGGCTGATCTGCCGTCCGGTTTTCCCGCCCAACGCAAGATTTCAGAACAGCAGATAAGGAAAAGGGCCGCCTTGATGGGCAGCCCTGCTTGCTATCATTTTCAACCCGCCAGTGCGTTCATTCATCAGGCGGTTATCAAGGCAAGAAATGTGTCTGGACTTTGCATCCGATCCCTGGACGCTACCTAGTTAGTCCCGACTGGTCGCAATAAGTTCCCTCCTCCGACCATTTATTTTCACTTTTATTAAGAAATCGACTACAAACCTGTTCAGCGGTTCAGGCTGGGCGGCAAACAGACTCCAATGCCACCCAATCCGCAGTAGCCATCCGGGTTTTTCTCCAGATATTGCTGATGGTAATCCTCGGCGTAGTAGAAGGGCGCCAGCGGCAGAATGCGGGTGGTGATGGCACGGCTGTCGCCGCTTGCCGCCATCGCCTGCTGATAGGCCGCCATGCTCTGCTGGGCAATGATCTGCTGGCTCTCGTCGCCATAGAAGATCACCGAGCGATACTGGGTGCCAATGTCCCCGCCCTGACGCATCCCCTGCGCCGGATCATGCTGCTCCCAGAACAGTCTGAGCAGATCGCCGTAGCTGATCACCGCCGGATCAAACACCACCTGCACCGTCTCGGCATGGCCGGTCAGGCCGCTGCACACCTCTTTATAGGTGGGATTCTGGGTGACGCCGCCCTGATAGCCGGCCGCGGTGGAGTAGACGCCCGGCTGCTGCCAGAACAGGCGCTCCACGCCCCAGAAACAGCCCATACCAAACCAGGCGATCGCCATGTTTTCGGGCCAGGGCCCCTGAGTGGGGTTGCCATTCACCGCATGCTGCTGACCAATCACCATCGCTTCGCGTCGTCCCGGCAGGGCATCTGCCGGTGAAATAATCTGTTCCATGAATTCTGTCCTTGTATAAAACCCTGTGAAATCACACAGCTGACGAAAAGGAGCATCGAAGATAGCAGTTTATCGCGCCGGATCAACCGGCGGGCCCCTCCCCGCTCGCCCCAACGGCCCTCTGCGCTTCGAACCATCCTTTCCCGATCCGCACGGCCAAGCCGCCCTTCGTAGACCAGAAACGGCCAAAATCAATATTTAGTCTTGATTTGTGAATTAATTTTCATATATTGAGCCAATCGCTGTTTTTTTATGGAAGAAATATCAAGTGCGTGAACGCGAACCCAGTCTGGTCAATGCCTTCCGGCAATCCACCCCCTATGTCAATGTGCATCGGGGTGCCACCTTTGTGCTGATGATGGGGGGAGAAGCCATCTGCCACCCCAACTTCGCCAATATCGTCAGCGATATCGCCCTGCTGCAGACACTGGGCATACGCCTGGTGCTGGTGTTTGGTTCACGTCCGCAAAACGATGAGGCGCTGGCCCGCGCCGGTATCGAGGCCCAGTACCACAAGCGGATCCGGGTCACCGATGACGAGAGCTTCACCATCATCAAGCAGGTGTGTGGCGGCCTGCAATACGACATTACCGCCCAGCTCTCCATGGGGCTCGCCAACACCCCAATGCAGGGGGCGCGGATCAGCGTGGTGAGCGGCAACTTCGTCACTGCCCAGCCGCTGGGGGTGGATGATGGCATCGACTTTTGCCATAGCGGCCGGGTGCGCCGCATCGACGTGGAGGGGATCACCCGCCAGCTTGACCAGAAGAGTCTGGTGCTCATCTCCCCCATCGGCTGCTCGGTCACCGGCGAGAGCTTTAACCTGAGCTCCGAAGAGGTGGCCCGCCGGGTGGCGGTCGATCTCAAGGCGGACAAGCTCATCTGCTTCAGCAGCACCCAGGGGGTAATGGACAGGCGCGGTGAAGCCATCTCCGAGCTCTTCCCCGAGCAGGCCGAAGAGCTGCTGGTGGAGCTGGAGCAGGCGGGCGAAGAGATGTCCGGCACCGCCCGCTACCTGCGTGCGGCCATTGCCTCCTGCCGTGGCGGGGTGCCCCGCTCCCATCTGGTGAGCTATCAGGATGATGGCGCCATGTTGCAGGAGCTGTTCAGCCGCGACGGCCTCGGCACCCAGATCGTGCGGGAAAGTGCCGAGCAGGCCCGCGCCGCCACCATCGAAGATATCGGTGGCATTCTGGATCTCATTCGCCCGCTGGAGGAGGAAGGCATTCTGGTGCGCCGCTCCCGCGAGCAGCTGGAGATGGAGATCGACAAGTTCACCATCATCGAGCGCGATGGTCTCATCATCGGCTGCGCGGCCCTCTACTGCTTTATGGAAGAGGCGATGGCGGAGATGGCCTGCGTCGCCATCCACCCCGACTATCGCAACTCCAACCGGGGGGATCAGCTGGTGGCCAAGGTAGCCGAGCGGGCCAAGCGGCTTGGCATTCGCCGCCTGTTCGTGCTCACCACCCGCTCCATCCACTGGTTCCGGGAGCGGGGCTTCGATCCGCTGGAAGTGGAAGATCTGCCGGTGGCGCGCCAGCGTCTCTACAACTGGCAGCGCCGTTCCAAGGTTTTGTCAAAGACCATTGCCTAAGCCATTGATTCTGCGTTGAGTTAGCCGACAATTTGAACTTTTTCACAAACTCGATTGACAGTGCAATCCAACGCAGGTTATTTCTAAATGCACTCCACCGCCCTGGTGGAGCCAGAAGAGGAGCGCTGCCCAGGCAGCCCAAGGGAGGACGCCAGCGTCCGGTGAACTTGGGTCAGGGGGAGCAGCGCCGAGACGAGTGAGGAGACTGGTAACCTCAACGTCGGCTGCGGGGGCTGAATCCCCCGGGTTGTCATCGGTAGTGATCATCCCCCACCGCGCCCTGTCAGGGGCGGTACGGGATGGGCTCTGCAGGTGGAGTGCTTCTGGCCGGGATAGCTTCGTTCATTCCTGCCATTTTCAGCCTCCTCCTCTCTTTTTTGCCCGATGGAACCGGAATCTTAAAATAAGACAGGAGTAAGCAATGAGCCCGATCAATGTCGCCAAGTTTGGCGGAACCAGTGTCGCCAACTTCCCGGCCATGAACCACTGCGCCGATATCGTGCTGGCCAATCCCGCCACCCGGGTGGTGGTACTGAGTGCCAGCGCCGGTGTCACCAACCTGCTGGTCGCCCTAGCACAAGGGGAGCTGGACGAAGCGGGCCGCGACGAGCAACTGGCCAAACTGGCCGGGATCCAGCAGGCCATTCTGACCGATCTCGGCAACCCTGTTGATGTGAGCGCCCTCATTCATGGCCAGCTGGACGACATTCGCCTCATGGCCCAGCAAGCCCACCAGCATACCGATGCGGAGCTGGCCGATCGCCTCATCGCCTGCGGCGAGCTGATGTCTACCCGCCTCTTTACCGAGCTGCTGCGCCAGCGCGGCGTCAAGGCCCACTGGCAGGATGTGCGCCAGCTGATGCGCACCGACAGCCGCTTTGGCAAGGCCACTGTCGATCTGGCCACCACCCGTACCCTCTGCCAGCAGACGCTGGGCCCGCAGCTTGGCGACAGCCTCATCATCACCCAGGGCTTTATCGGCGCCGATGGCGATGGCCGCACCACCACGCTGGGACGCGGCGGCTCTGACTACAGCGCAGCCCTCTTGGCCGAAGCGCTCGATGCCGCCAGTATCGAGATTTGGACCGATGTGCCCGGCATCTACACCACGGATCCGCGCCTCGTCACCCGCGCCCGCCCGATCCCCGAAATCAGCTTTGTCGAAGCGGCCGAGATGGCCACCTTCGGCGCCAAGGTGCTGCACCCCGCCACCCTGCAACCGGCGGTACGCCAGAATATTCCGGTGTTTGTCGGCTCCGCCAAGGATCCTGCCGCCGGTGGTACCTGGATCCGCGCCAGCACAGATTCAAGCCCGCTGTTTCGCGCCGTCGCCCTGCGCCGCCAGCAGGTGCTGGTGACCCTGCACAGCCTCAACATGTTCCACGCCTACGGCTTTCTGGCTGAAGTGTTCGGCATTCTGGCCCGTCACCGCATCTCGGTCGATCTCATCACCACCTCGGAAGTGAGCGTGTCGCTGACCCTGGATCACACCGGCAGCCAGAGTAACGGCGAGCCAATCCTGAGCGACAAGGTACTGGCCGAGCTGGGCCAGCTCTGCAAGGTGGAGGTGGAAACCGGTCTGGCACTGGTGGCGCTCATCGGCAACCGGATGAGCGAAGTGAACGGGGTGGGCAGTCAGGTCTTTGACGCCCTGCGCGAGCACAACATCCGGATGATCTGCTACGGCGCCAGCGCCCACAACCTCTGCTTCCTGGTCAAGGAGAGCGAGGCGGGCAATATCGTCAACCGCCTCCATCAGGAGTTGCTGGACTGACCCTCACCGCGAGGCAATTCCGGCCATGCAACAGGGCGCCAACACGGCGCCCTGTTCATTTGTACTCCGCAAAGGTATTGGCTCAGGCAAGGCTGGTGGCTGGCAACTGACAGGCGACGGCTTCCCGGCGCAGCTGCTGTAAGCGGGCCAGCAGCCCGGTCTGGCCCAGCTCCGTCTCCTGAGGCGAGAGATTGTCCACCAGCAGCGAATAGTGATCCGTCACCGCCTGCATCAGCCAGTCGAGGCGACGCAGGGTGAGCGGGCCGCAGCTCTGGCCGCTCAGATCATCGGCCACATCGAGCCGGTGGCTGCGATACATGTCCCGCCACCAGTTGGCAACCAGCGCCTCGTCGCTCACCAGCGCGGCGCTCCACTCCCCCTGCAGGGCGTGCAGGCGGGCCAGCACGGGCGCGCTGGCCCCTTCGCGGATCAGGTGGTGGATCTCCCGTTTGACCCACTTGAGGCAGAGTTCACGCCAGTAGCGAAATTGCGGCAGAGGATCGGCCTCATCGAGCCAGAGTCCAGAGAGGGTGCGGGTCTCCAGCCGCTCCGGTACATGGAACTGCGGATCGACCAGACCGTTGGAGTTGTATTCAAAGCGGGGATCGAAGGTCCACATATAGCCAAAGTCGAACACGCAGATCTGCTCGCCGTCATCGAGCAGGTTGCCCGGACTCGGGTCCCAGTCAAACCAGCCCCAGCGGGCCAGCTCACCCTGCACCTCCAGCATCTGGGCCAGATTGCGTTCGTTGAGCTGATGGACCGGCACACCCCGCAACCAGGGGGAGACCAGTACCCCGGCCCGCGCCGAGCCGAAACTGGTGCAGACCACGTGGGAGAGGACGGTGGGATGCAGCTCGCGCAGCGCCTCGATTTCACGCCGCCGCTCCAGCTCGGTCAGAAAGGCGGTCTTGCCATCGAGGTTGGCCACCAGTGAATCCTGACGTCGCCGCTTGAGGCACCAGTGATGCCCCTCCACCTTGAGGTGAAACACCTCGGCGGTGAGACCGTGGCGATAGACCTTGACCACTGCGGGATGAGTATCCTTCAGCTTGACCAGTTGGGCCAGCGGCAGCGGGCAGTCGCGCTCGCGTCCGATCCGGATCTCTTCCTTGCTCTCCAGCATGCGCAGCAATCTGGCCTGACGTGCCATCACTTTGGGATTCATACATGTACCTCCAGTCGCTATCGAGAGACTAAACAGCAGCTCCCTCCCAAGCCAGTGGCAAAACCCCATGATGACGCTTTCATCACATATTCCGAACAACCCCTCGATCGGGATCACAATTTGCAAGGTTGAGCTGTAACCAAATATTCATTAAGTGGTCATTAAATTGACAAGCTGAAACAAGGCCCGCACCATCGGGTCAAACTCTATACGGATGAACGATCTCTCCCTTACTCGCTCAAAGGATGAGCTTATATGAATCGCCCCTCCTCAGGCCGCCCCCGTGCCCTGAGTCTGCCCTCTGGGCTACTGGCCCTGCTGGGCGGATTGCTGCTGCTGACTCTGTTATTACCGCTGATCAATCCCGGCAGCTGGCTGGGCCGTGCCCAGCCGCTGGCGCTGGGCCCCGCCGACAATCCGCTGGCCACCCTCACCCGCCACGCCCTGCTCTATAAAAGCGACAGCCGCGGCCTCTATCTGGTGGTGCGCAGCCAGTGGCTGTTGCGGGGGCCGCTGCAAGCAGGGGACAAGGTGCGAGTGGAGCTGCTCAACGACAAGGGGGAGCGGATTGACCAGCTCAGTCAATCGGTGGATAAGCGTCAGGTGTGCCGCAATAACCGCTGCTCGCTGGATCTCAACAGTACCCTGCGGGCCCCGGACGATGCGCTGGCCAGCCGTTATCAGCTGCGCATCGGTCTGCTGCTCAAAGATCGCCCCGAGAGCGGCGACTTCAGCCAGATCCTGCAAACCCTGCCGGAGCAGGGCTTCAACCTCACCTATCTGGTGGTGAGCCTGACCCTGGTGCTGGCCCTGAGCGCCGCCGTGCTCAAAACGGTGCTGCCAAAGCTGCGCCGCAGCCTGCGCTGGCGGATCATCGGCAGCCTGCTGCTCGGCAACCTCACCTTCGTGCTGCTGCACGGCTTCGTGGTGTTCAAGCTGGGGGAGTTTCTGCTCTGGTCAGGCTTTCGCCCGGAGCACTACTATCTCGCCTGGGGCAGCATGGTGCTGGGCTGGAGCCTCTGCGCGCTGGCGGGCTTCAACCTCTATATGGGGCTGGTCTTTACCGCGCTGTCAGGCATAGGGCTGCTGGCCAACTTTATGAAGATCGCCATCTACGGCGTGCCGCTCGGCGGGGACGATTTTGGCAACCTGCTGGCGCTGCTGCGGATCCTGCTCGATCAGCACCCCATCCTGCCCATCTTCACCGTGTTGCTGGCACTGTTCCTCTGCTGGCGCTTTGCCCTGTCACGCTGGGTGCTGCGCACCGCAGCCGCCACCGTCGCCTTCTTTGCCCTCTGTGTCTTTGCCACCCAGACCGGCAACAAGTTGCTGGGGGCCAACATTCGTTACGTGGACCGCGCAGTCAACTACCACAGGGACATTATCCGCTCCGGCCCCGGCCTCTATCTGTTCAATCTGGTGGACGAGATGCTGCAAAGCGGCAGCGTGTTTCGCTACCCCTTGCAGATCAACGAGCTGACCCCGCAGTTGAGCCATCCGCCCCAGGGCATAGCGCCGCGCTGGGATCTGGTGATCGTGCTGCAATATGAATCGCTCTGGCTCGACTGGAAGGGGCGGATCTGCGCACCGGCTCCCACCCTCTCCCTGCCCGCCAGCGTGCAGCAGTGGCAAAAGACCATCCACTCCCCCACCACCGGCGGCATGACGGTGCTGGCGGAGTTCGAGATGAACACCGGCTTGCCGGTGGGCTTGCTCAAGCAGGGCGTAGTGCCCTACTACTACCTCTCGCAGCAGGTGCCGGGGCTAGCCCAGAGCGCCAGACAGAGCGGCTATAAGACCCTGTTCGCCCACCCCTATGTGGAAAAATTCTGGGGCCGCGCCAAAGCGATCCCGGCGCTCGGCTATGAGGAGCGCTGGTTCAACACCCGCTTCACCACCCTTGAGCACAAGGGGCTCTATATCTCCGACGATGCGCTGATCGACCACCTGCTCAAGCGCAGCGAACAGGATGACAAGCCGCTTTTTGCCTATGCGGTCACCATGCAGGGGCACGGCCCCTTCGATGGCCCCCGCTATCAGGGGCAGGAGCGCAGCGGCGCCTGCCCGAACCAGAGCGAGAGTGACACCCAGCTGCTCAACACCTACTATACCGGGGTAGTGGATGCCATGGCCTCGCTTGAGCGTCTGCTCAAGACCCTCGACCTGTCGGGCAAGCGCTATCTGGTGGTGGCCTTTGGCGATCACCAGCCGTTTTTGATGTCCGCCGGCAAGGGTATTCACGGCGACAAACCGGCGCGCGATGCCACCTACCAGATCCCCATGATGGCCTTTGCCCGCAGCGATGATCCTCTTATCCTCGGGGAACAATTTGCTCCGGTGCGCCAGCTCTACCAGATGGGTCAGGCCACCCGCCAGCTGCTGGCGGGGGATATCACTCCCATTGAGGACAAGCCTCTGCTCCATCCGGTGCTGGGAGAAGAGAAGGGGTTCGACCCCTCGAGCCTGGTGCCGCAGATCCGCGCCAGCTTCCGGCCCGATGCCCTGCCCTGAGCCTTAAGCCCCGCAACACGAATAGATGAGGCCGCAATAGCGGCCTCTGGTTATCACTTTCTCTTTGTCACTGCGACTGCGAAATCCGGTCTTTAGCGGGCGTTGCGGGTTGCGACGGCATCCGCCAGGTTGCGCAGCAACACTTCGGTATCGGCCCAACCGATGCAGGCATCTGTGATGCTCTGGCCGACGGTGAGTTCACACCCTTCCACCAGATCCTGACGGCCTTCTACCAGATGGCTCTCCACCATCACACCAAACACCGCCTTGCTGCCAGCACGCAGCTGACCGGCTACATCTTCAGCCACCACCATCTGGTTCTTGAACTGTTTGCTGCTGTTGGCGTGACTAAAGTCGATCATCACCTTCTGTGGCAGACCAGCCTTCTCCAGCCCCTTCACAACTTCGCAGACATGTGCGGCGCTGTAGTTCGGCTCACGACCACCACGCAGGATGATGTGACAATCCGGGTTGCCACGGGTCGCCACGATGGCGGAGTGACCGTATTTGGTGACCGACAGGAAGTGGTGCGGCGCACTGGCAGCCCCGATGGCATCGATGGCGACCTTGATAGTGCCGTCAGTGCCGTTCTTGAAGCCCACCGGACAGGAGAGACCGGAGGCCAGCTCGCGGTGTACCTGGGATTCGGTGGTACGGGCACCGATCGCGCCCCAGCTCATCAGATCCGCCACATATTGCGGGGTGATCATGTCGAGGAACTCGGAGGCAGTTGGCAGTCCCATGTCGTTGAGATCCAGCAACAGCTTGCGACCAATGCGCAGACCGTCGTTGATCTTGCAGCTGTTATCGAGGTACGGATCGTTGATCAGCCCCTTCCAGCCCACTGTGGTGCGCGGTTTTTCGAAGTAGACCCGCATCACGATCTCCAGCTGACCTTTCAGCTCGTCGCGCAACGCCTTGAGGCGCTTGCCGTACTCCAGCGCGGCAACCGGATCATGGATGGAGCAAGGACCAATCACCACTAGCAGACGATCATCTTCGCCGGCCAGGATATTGTGAATGGCCTGACGGGATTCAAAAACGGTGGACGAGGCAACCTCGGTAGCCGGAAACTTCTCAAGCACCGCAACCGGGGGTAATAACTCTTTGATTTCACTGATACGAACGTCGTCGGTTTGATGCTGCATGACAAGGCTTCCTGCTAGATGACTGCGATTAGGAAATCTCAACATAGCCCGCGACAGCGCATGTGTAAATAGGAAATTACAGCAATCACAAAACTATTTTATATGGCAATCTTGCAAGTTATTGAAATGATGCTAAGCGAAATGGAAGTGCGGATAAGGAAGGCAAAAAGGCCCGCTCAGCGCGGGCCCGAAGCGTCGGTGATGACGGGTTTGTCAGTGATCAGCCACGCTGACTGATACTGGCCAGCTTGTCGAAGTAATCCGGGAAGGTCTTCGAGGTGCACTTGGGATCATTGATGGTGACCGGGGTATCCGACAGCGCCACCAGCGAGAAGCACATGGCGATACGGTGATCGTTGTAGGTATCGATCTCGGCATGCTTGAGCTGGGTCGGCGGGATCACGGTGATAAAGTCATGCCCTTCCTCCACTTCGACGCCCAGCTTGCGCAGCTCGGTCGCCATGGCGTGCAGACGGTCGGTCTCCTTCACCCGCCAGTTGTAGATATTGCGAATGGAGGTCGGCCCCTCGGCAAACAGCGCGGCAACCGCGATGGTCATGGCCGCATCGGGAATATGGTTCATGTCCATATCCACTCCGTGCAGCGGTGCCTGCTCCGCCTCGATGAAATCATCACCCCAGGTGATGCGCGCGCCCATCTTCTCCAGCACGTCGGCGAAGTGGATATCACCCTGAATGCTGTGCTTGCCGATACCGGTGACCCGCACCTTGCCCTTGATGGCGCCCGCCGCGAGGAAGTAGGAGGCGCTGGAGGCATCTCCTTCCACCAGAAAGTCACCCGGGCTGATGTAGGTCTGGTTGCCCTTGATGTAGAACAGCTTGTAGTTGTCGTGCTCGATGACCACCCCGAACTGCTTCATGATGTGCAGAGTGATGTCGATGTAAGGCTTGGAGACCAGCTCTCCCTTGATGTGGATCCGGGTATCACCGGCCGCCATCGGCGCCGCCATCAAAAATGCGGTCAGGAACTGGCTGGAGACAGAGCCATCGACGTGCACATCGCCGCCCCACAGCCCCTTGGCATCCACCACCAACGGCGGATAACCATCGTGTTTGAGGTATTGGATATGGGCACCCGCTTCACGCAGGGCATCCACCAGATGGCCAATGGGACGCTCTTCCATGCGTGGCTCGCCGCCCAGGGTATATTCACCGGAACCGAGGCATAGCGCGGCGCAGAGCGGGCGCATGGCGGTACCGGCGTTGCCGAGGAACAGATTGACCGGCTCTTTCACCGCAAAGCTGCGGCCCAGACCCTGAACGGTACACTCGGTCTTGTCGGCAGAGAGCTTGTACTTGACCCCGAGTTGGGTCAGCGCAGCCAGCATATGACGAATGTCATCGCTGTCGAGCAGGTTGGTCAAACGGGTGGTGCCACGAGCGAGCGCCGCCAGCAGCAGCGCACGGTTAGAGACACTCTTGGAGCCGGGCAGATTGACCTCACCGGCCACACGAGAAATGGGTTCCAAACGCAACGAATTCATAGACTTCCTGTGCTATCTCAAAAATAAACGCCTGTCCGGACGTTAACAGCCTGCGTCCCGCTCGGCAAGGGCACTTTCAGGGGAAATCGCACGGCAAACGCCAGCGCGCTGGTTCTGTTGAAAAAAAGACGCCGGGGTATCCCCGGCGTCTTGAATCACTGCAATAGCTGGAAGCGGCTCACTGGTTGTCACGAGAGGCCACCAGCAAACACATAGGTGCTCTGTTCTCAGCCGTTGCGTTTGGCAAAGCCATCCATAAAGCTGACCAGGGCCTTCACTCCCTCCAGCGGCATGGCGTTGTAGATGCTGGCGCGCATGCCACCGACGATGCGGTGCCCTTTGAGGGCCAGCAGGCCGGCCGCTTCCGATTCGGCCAGGAACTGCTTGTCCAGCTCGGCATTTTTCAGCTGGAACGGGATGTTCATCCGCGAACGGCAGCTGACATCCACCTGATTGCCATAGAAGCTCGACTGATCGAGATAGTCGTAGAGGAAGTCGGCCTTCTCCTTGTTGCGTGCTTCCATCGCCTCGAGGCCACCCTGTTCCTTGAGCCACTCGAACACCAAGCCGGCCAGATACCAGGCGTAGGTGGGCGGTGTGTTGAACATGGAGTCGTTCTTGGCTGTGAGCTTGTAGTCAAAAATCGAGGGCACATCGGCTCTGGCCTGATCCAGCAGATCATCGCGTACGATGGCGATGGCAAGCCCGGACGGCCCGATATTCTTCTGGGCACCGGCATAGATGATGCCAAAGCGGCTCACGTCGAGAGGACGGGAGAGAATGGTGGAGGAGAGATCCGCCACCAGCGGCACCTCGCCAGTGGCCGGGATGTCGAACATCTCGATGCCGTCAATGGTTTCGTTCGGGCAGTAGTGAACATAAGCCGCATCGGCGCGAAACGCCGGGGTCGGCAGCAGGTGGGAAATCCCCTGCTCGTTCTTGGCAACCCCCTGGAAGGTCTGGATATCGCCATACTTTTTGGCTTCATCCACCGCGCTCTGGGACCAGACGCCAGTCAGCAGGAAGTCCGCCTTCTTGTTGGCCCCACCCAGCAGGTTCATGGGCACGGCGGAGAACTGACCGCGGCCGCCGCCGTGCATGAAGAGCACCTTGTAGTTGTCCGGCACCGCCAGCAGCTCACGCAGATCCGCTTCGGCCTTCTCGGCAACAGCCATGTAGGGCTTGCCGCGATGGGAAAGCTCCATGACCGAGGCTCCCAGCCCTTGAAAATTACAAAATTCGCGCTGGGCGCGCTCCATGACTTCAACCGGCAGCATGGCGGGGCCGGCGCAGAAGTTGTAAATCTGTTTGCTCATGACGCTTTCCGTGAGTGGATGAGAGTAATCGATGACTTGTCAGGTTTTACACAAGAGCAGCCAGCGGATCAAAGGCTTTTTGGGAGCTGGCTCAACATTTTACCGTCATTCTGCATCCCCCTTGCAGTAGAAAAAGCCCTGAACGGGTCAGGGCTTGCAGGGAACATGCACAGAAATGGCGGGCAGAGCGCATAAACCACCACAGCTCAGCCATTTCTGACAAATTTACAGTTTGGCGGTGAGCTCCGGCAGCAGAGTGAAGAGATCCCCCACCAGTCCGTAGTCCGCCACCTGAAAGATGGGGGCATCGCTGTCCTTGTTGATGGCCACAATCACCTTCGACTCCTTCATCCCCGCCAGATGCTGGATGGCGCCCGAAATACCGACCGCGATATAGAGCTCGGGCGCCACCACCTTGCCGGTCTGTCCCACTTGCAGATCGTTGGCGACATATCCCGCATCAACGGCGGCCCGCGATGCCCCCACCGCGCCGCCCAGCTTGTCGGCCAGCGCTTCTATCAAAGCAAACTGCGCCTTGGACCCCAGTGCCCGGCCACCGGAGACCACCACCCGGGCGGCGGTCAGTTCGGGCCTGCTGGAGCGCACCGCGCGGCGCTCGACCAACCGGGTACGACCAGCGAATTCGGGCACGGCCAAGGGCTCGATGAGAGCCTGCCCGCCCGTCGCCGCCTTGGCAAACGCGGTGGCCCGCACCGTCATCACCTTGACGGGCGCCGAGCTTGCCACTCTGGCGATGGCATTGCCCGCATAGATGGGGCGCAGGAAGGTGTCGCTGCTCTCGATAGCCGTCACCTCGGAGAGCATCTCCACCCCGAGCCGGGCCGCCACCTGTGGCAGCAGCGCCTTGCCCATGGCACTCGCCGCCATCAGGCAGTGGCTGTAACCTTCGCACCAGCAGGCCAGCAGCTTGTCGACCCCATCCAGCAGCCCGTCGGCCAGCAGGGGATGTTCGGCAAGCAGCACCTTGTCGACACCGCCAATGGCAGACGCCTGTTCACCCGCCTCGGTCAGCCCCTGACCCAGCAACAACAGGTCAACCTGACCGCCGATGGAGACGGCGGCGGTGACCAGTTGTGCCACGTTGTCGGCCAGATGGCCCTGATGATGTTCGGCAATGATCAGCACGCTCATGGCAGCACCTTCGCTTCGTGTTTGAGTTTGTCCACCAGCTCGTCCACCGAGCCCACCTTGATCCCGGCGCTGCGGGCTGGCGGCGCCATCACCCCGAGCAAACGGGTCTGGTTGGCCACCTCAACGGCGAGTGTCGAAAACGGAGCGCTATCAAGCGGCTTGCGCTTGGCCTTCATGATGTTGGGTAGCGAGGCAAAACGCGGTTCATTCAAACGCAGATCGGCGCTCACCACAGCAGGCAACGGCATGCCCAGGGTCTCAAGGCCACCGTCGATTTCGCGGGTCACCAACAGCTCCCCCGCTTCCACCTTGAGGGCGGACGCGCAGGTCGCCAGCGGCCACTCATTGAGGGCAGCCAACATCTGGGCCACCTGATTGTTGTCTGAATCGATGGACTGCTTGCCGAGCAGCACCAGATCCGGCTGCTCCTTCTCACACACCTTGTGCAAGGCGCGGGCGACAGTCAGCGGGGTGAGCGTCTCATCGGTGACATAATGCAGCGCCCGATCCGCCCCCAACGCCAGCCCATGGCGCAGTTGCTCGGCGGCAGCGTCAGGGCCGAAGGTCACCACCACCAGCTCGCTGGCGATACCCACTTCCCGCAGCCTGACCCCCTCCTCCACCGCAATTTCACAAAAGGGGTTGATCCCCATCTTCACATTGGCGAGCTCCACGTCGGAGCCGTCTCCCTTCACCCGGATCTTGACGTTGTAGTCGACTACCCGTTTGATTGCGACCAGCAGCTTCATGGGGTCATGCCTCGTCTCTTTGGATTGAATTCATTAGTGTGCCTCTGCGTTTGTTGCAGTACGCTCTTCCCTGATTTTTTGCTTTTTCTTGCTCAGTTTTGCTTACAACTGCTTTACGTTTACGTAAACTACCAGCATTACCCTAGGCCAACCAGAGCGCAGAGGCAAGATGGAACGGGAAGCAATGGAATTTGATGTCGTCATCGTCGGCGGCGGTCCGGCGGGGCTCAGTGCAGCCATCGCCCTGAAACAGCAGGATGCCACACTCTCTGTCTGCCTGCTGGAGAAGGGGGCGGAAATTGGCGCCCATCTGCTCTCCGGCGCCCTGTTTGATCCCGTCGCCTTGCAAGAGCTGCTGCCGGATTGCTGGCAACAAGCGCCGCTCGGCGTGCCGGTCAGCGACGATCAGGTTCATCTGCTGCAAAGCGAGCAACGTTCCCTGCAACTCCCCGCCTGGGCGGTGCCACCCCGGATGCACAATGAGGGCTGTCACATCGTCAGCCTCGGCAATCTCTGCCGCTGGCTTGGCCAGCAGGCGGAAAAACTGGGAGTCGAAATATACCCAGGATTTACCGCCAGCGAACTTATCATGGAAGCGGGCCGGGTCAAGGGGGTCATCACCGGCGATCTGGGGCTGGATCGGGCGGGCAATCCAAAAGCTGATCATGTGCCCGGCATGGCGCTGCTCGGCCGCTACACCCTCTTTGCCGAAGGGGCCCGAGGCCATCTCGGCAAACAGCTGATCGCCGACTTCAACCTGGCAAGCCCTGCCCAGCCCCAGCACTATGCCATCGGCTTCAAGGAGCTGTGGCAACTGCCAGTAGGTCAAGGCAAAGCGGGACAGGTGCTGCACGGCAGTGGCTGGCCCCTTGGCAAGCAGAGGGGTGGCAATAGCCACGGTGGCTTCTATCTCTATCACATGGAGGGGGATCAGGTCGCGGTCGGGCTGATTGTCGATCTTAACTACCAGAACCCCTGGCTCAGCCCGTTCGACGAATTCCAGCGCCTCAAGCATCACCAGCTTATCGCCGGCGTGTTGCAAGGGGGGGAGCGCATCAGTTACGGCGCCCGCGCCATCACCAAGGGGGGTTGGCACGCCCTGCCCCGCATGCATTTTCCCGGCGGCCTGCTGATCGGTTGTGATGCGGGCACCCTCGACTTTTCCCGCATCAAGGGGATCCACACCGCCATGAAATCGGGGATGCTGGCGGCAAAAACCGTCGCAATGGCACTGCGGGGAGGCGATGAGGGGGGCCGAGATCTGGCACAGTATGGCGACGAACTGCACCAGAGCTGGCTGGCCTGCGAACTCAAGGCGGCGCGTAACTTCGGCGCGGCGCTTCACCGCTATGGTCCCTGGTTAGGCGGTGCCTTCAACTGGCTGGAGCAACGGCTGTTTGGCGCAAACTCGCCCTTCAAGCTGCTCGATAAGGCGCACGATTATCGTCAGCTGCGCGTGGCCAGTCGCTGCGAGCCCATCCATTATCCCAAACCCGATGGCAAGCTGAGCTTTGACAAGCTCTCGTCTGTGTATCTGGCCAACACCAGTCACGACGAGGATCAGCCTTGTCACCTCAAGCTGCAGGACGAGCGCATTCCGGTCGAGGTCAATCTGCCCACCTGGGCCGAACCCGCCCAACGCTACTGCCCGGCAGGGGTGTTTGAAGTACTGGAAACGGAAGGTGCGGCCAAACTGCAGATCAACGCTGCCAACTGTATTCACTGCAAGACCTGTGACATTAAAGATCCCAGTCAAAATATCATCTGGACTCCACCACAGGGGGGCTCCGGGCCCAATTATCCGAATATGTGATGAAGCGGGGCAGCGGCAACAAGCAGCCCCAGCTAGCCCTCCCCCAGCCAAAGGCGGGTTCTACCCCGCATAGCCGCTCAGGTGATCCGACCTCGCTGGTTTTTTGAACAAACAAGCTGAATCCCTGATGAATAGCCCCTGACAAGCGCGGCCCGCCCCTGTATAGTTCGCCGCATTCAGGTTTTCCATCGGCCCGATCTGCTTATCCACGGGATCGCCTTCTGCTGCGATCTAAGGCCGCATGACCTGTGCAACCATCCCTGATTACCCATGACTTTTTAAGGGGGGACAGATGATCACCGCCTACATTCTCAACAACAAGGTGCTGGACATAGTCACGCTCGGGCCTGACGACATAGTACCTGACAACACGGTCTGGCTGGATGCCTACAAGCCGGACACGGCAGAGCGAGAATGGTTGACGGGCCTGTTCCTGGAAGAGGTTCCCGACAAGGAGGAGCTCGACGACATCGAAGCATCCGCCCGTTTCTACTGGGATACCGATGGTCTGCACATTCACTCCCTGTTTCCCCAGCGGATCGGTCGTGACACCAAGGGTGTCCACGTCTCCTTTACCCTGCGCAACAACCTGCTGATCAGCATTCGTGAAGATGACATCGGGCTGGTGCGCCTGCTGCGCCACTATATGCGCCAGGATCGGCTGGAGGTGGAGGATGCCCTCGATATCCTGCTGGAGGTACAAAACCTCAAGGTGGAGTACCTCTCCGATCTTATCGAAGATGGTTACAAGACGTTGGAAAACACCGCCGATCAGATCTTCGAGCCGGATCAGATCAACCCTATGCTCAAGGAGCTGTTGGCACAGGAAGAGGCCAACGGCCAGATCCGTCTCTCCCTGCACGATACCCGCCGCGCCCTGCGTTTCCTCAAACGCAGCCTGCGCCAGCGCATGAGCCTCGAGCAGAACAAGTGGATCGACGAGATGCTGCACGACGTGGAGTCACTGCTGCCTCACACCCAGTTCCTGTTCGACAAGATCAACTTCCAGCTGGAGGCCTCCATGGGGGTGACCAATCTGGAGCAGAACAAGGTGATCAAGATCTTCTCGGTTGCCGCCGTGATCTTCCTGCCGCCGACCCTGATCGCCAGTATCTACGGCATGAACTTCGGCCGCATGCCTGAACTCGCCTGGGAGTATGGCTATCCCCTCTCGCTGGTGCTGATGGTGATGTCATCGCTGGGCACCGGGCTCTTCTTCAAGCGCAAGGGGTGGCTGTAACGCCAGCCGCTCGGCACAAGACAACTTTTCGCGGATTGGGGGGCATGGCCCCCCGATTAATTCCCGCTCTCTCCCGCGCCTTGCAAAGGGCTCGCCTTCGCCCCATATCCCTTGCATCACTTGCACTCTATGAATGGATATCGGGCAACCATGACCCTCTACCCCGAACACCGATATGACGATCACGGCCAGTTGCGCCCACCCCTCTGGTTCTGGCCCATCGCCCTGTTGTTGACCCGCTCGGTCTGGCTCTTTCTGATGGCGGGAGTGACCCGCGAGAGCGGCAGCGAGATCCTGACCCTCTTTTATCCGGACAAGATCACCCTCTACATCAGCCTGCTGACCGACGTACCCGCCATGCTGGCGTTGCTCGCCTGCGGGGGCACCTATCAGCAGACCCAGAGCATTCGCGCCAGACTCCGGCGCCACAGCCCGCTGCTGCTGCTCTGCTCTGCCGTCAGCGGCCTGCTGATGCAGTTGCACAGCCTCAATCTGCAGAAGTGGTCATTCAGCTGGCCTACCGCACTGGTGCTGGTCGCCAGCCTCTGGTCACTCTGGTATCTGCTGCGCAGTCGCCAGCTACGGGAATATGCTGCTGATGATCCTCATCAGGAGTCGAACATCTAGCCAAGTTTTAGCTGCAATCAATTGAAATAAATATAAAAGGCCTCTTGGTGAGTTGAACGCCCGACGCGCGGCCATAACCCCGAGCCGCAAGCTGCCCCGCTGTCGAGGAGCGGCTGCGCCCGCACTCTCGCCCCATAGGTGGCGGCCAAGCGGATAAGGAATTATCAATCGTCGTGTTAGGTCACCCCGTTCATTCAGGCTTGATTCATTATCAATGGAATTGATAACACTTTTCATTACTCTTACTGCGTTATAAACTTGCTCCCCCCGGGCGGCCCCGCCCGGGTGCTGGAGCCTTTATGACAAGCCTTTCTCTCTCACCCCGACAATTCTGGCAGTGGCTGGCCTACCACCATCAGGCCGCCGAGGGCACCCTCTATCTGATGTTCTTCTCCGGCCTGCTGCTGTGGGAGCCGCTGACCCCGCTCTGGTCGCTGGCACGCTGGAATCTGTTTTTCCATGTGATGCTCTCGCTCACCCTGTTTCCCCTGCTGTTTGGCGCCTTCTGGCTCTCCCACCGCAGCTTGTTGAACCGCAGCAACAAACCCTTTTTGCGCACCACGGGGCGGATTATTGAAGCCCTGCTGCTGATCTGTCTGGCCAGCGGCCTGCTGCTGGTGCTGCACGGCACTCCGGGCGATGCCATGGGCAACCTCGCCAGCTGGGCCCACTGGCTGAGCGCGTTGGCGTTAACTCCTCTGGTGCTGCGCCACGCCTGGCGCTGGACCATCTTGAAATGGCGCTCCTGATCCCATGTTGAAGTCATCGTTCTCTGCATATTTGTCACCCCTGCTGGCCCTCGTCTTGCTGCTGGCCAGCCCCTTTGCGTTGGCCCAGCAGATGGGCGCCGGGATGATCGCCTATGAGGAGGGGCAAAGCCCGCGCCTCGTCACCGCCAACCTGAGCGCTGGCTCGGTCACCCTGCTTGAGCGCGATAGCGGCAAGCGGCTCAAAGAGGTGCCGCTGGGGGGCGATCTGCGCCAGCTGGCCCGCGCCGATGATGGCACCCTGCTGGTCACCGACTACAGCGGCGATCGCCTGCTGCTGCTGGATGATGATCTCGATCTGGAAAAGGCGATCCCCACCGGCCATAGACCATACGGCGTCATCTTCGATGCCAAGCGGCAGTGGTTCTGGATCACGCTGTTCGAATCCGCTCGCCTGCAGGCCTACGACACCACAGGCAACCTCAAGCTGGATGCAGAAACAGCCGAGACTCCCCGTGGGCTGGCATTGACCGACAACGATCGCCTGCTGCTGACCCACGCCATGACAGGCCAGCTCGCCATCTATGATCTCGCCAAACTTGGCCATGGCGCCAAGGGAGCTTCGCTTCCCAAGCCCAACCTCATCACCCTGGCCGAGACCCACAGCGATACGCCGAGCGACTCGCAAGGGTTGCCACGCCTGCTCGACGGCATCGCCCTCTCCCCTGATGGCAGCGAGGCCTGGTTGCCCCACGTGCTGTGGAGCTTCAGCCACCCCTTCCAGTTTCAGAGCACCGTCTTTCCGGCCGTCTCCATCATCGATCTCGATGAGGAGAAAGAGCGGGTCGATGAAAGAAAGCAGCTCTTTTTGCAGATCAACCTGCCAAGCGTCGGCAATCGCAGCCAGATCGTCTCCAACCCGTTTGCTGCGCGCTTCGCCGCCGACGGCAAGCGGGTCTACCTGACCCTGGCCGGCTCGGAAGATCTGCTGGTGTTCGACCTGTCGCGCAGCGGCAAATCCAACAACAACCGCCACCGCCGCAAGAAATTTCAGGGGGGCGCCAAAGCAACCCAGCTCTTGCGTCACCTGCCGGGCCAGAATCCGCGGGACCTGCTGATCGACGGTGACCATATTCTGGTGCACAACGCCATGGGGCAGGATCTCACCCGCCTCAATAGCGGCGGCAGCGGCCCGTTTGCCCGGGTCACGGTTGATGCGCCCCACTTCGCCAAGCTGGTGGAGATGGATCCCCGCCCCGAACCACTCAAGCGCGGCGAGCGGCTGTTCAACTTGGGCAACACTGCGGCTAATAGCCGCTTCCCCATGGCGGGGGACAACTGGATGAGCTGCAACTCCTGCCATCTGGACGGGTTCAACTTCACCAACCGCTATCTGATGGCGGCCCATCGCCAGAAGAGCAGCGACAACGCCATCAACGGCCACGCCAACCTTGCCAATATGGTGGCCGGGGACTTTATCGGCGAATACCTGCGCATGACCCAGCAGACCCAGGGCGGCATGGGCCATGACATCCGCGATGGGGCCGAGGCGGTTGACCCCGCGAGGCCCCAACCGGAAGTGAAAGCGATGATGGAGGACTTGCACGCCTTCGTCACCGCCGATGGCAACCTCCCCTATCTTGCCAACTGGCTGCGACTAGATGCTCCGCGCACGGATCCCGCCAAGGCGCCAACCACTCATCCGAAGGCGTGGCTCAACTCCGCCTCCTGCCAGAACTGCCACCAACAGGCCTTCAAGGATTGGAGCGAGAGCAACCACCGGCTGATGGGCAACTCCCACCCCTACTACAAGGTGGTGCAAGCGCTGGCCCGCGAAACCGAAGGGGAAGCGTTCGGTCAGTGGTGCCAAGGCTGCCATATGCCCCAGCAGGTGATGACAGGCCAGCTGGATCTGCCCAAGGGCTCCCACATGTTCGAGCAGGGCGGCGCCTCGCTGATTGCCGCCCACAAGGCGGGCGAACCTGTGGTTGAGGAAGGGACCGGCTGTGTGCTCTGTCATCGCATCACCAAAGTGGAAGATGCGGGCGGCAACAGCGCCTTTACCGTGAATTTGAAAGACCGCGAGAGCTATGTGTTCGAGGATGCCCCGGGCGGCAGCCTCCAGCACTGGCTGGCCGAGCGGCAGATCAACGCCCGTCCGGCGGCCCACAAAGCCTCCTATCAAAAGGATTTCTACCGCGACGCGGCCCTGTGCAAGTCGTGCCACAACGAGTTTGCCCCGGGCACCGGCGCCAATATCGTCAACACCTGGGACGAGTGGGAAAAGTCCAGCTTCGCCAAGGCCGAGGATCCCGCTAAACGGCGCACCTGCATCGACTGCCATATGAACCCGGAGCCGGGCAATGGCGGCGCGCCGGTGACGGGCCAGTCCACCGAAAACGGCACCATGAAGGCGCGGCTCTATCGCCACAACTTTACCGGCGCCCAGCACCAGCTGGTGGGGCTGCGAAATCCCGACCTTGAGCAGGAGAGCCTGGCGCTCTTGCGCTCCAGCGCTACCCTCTCCGCCCGTATCGAACAGGCTGCAGATAAGAACCAGCAACTGGTGGTGCGGGTCGCCAATACCGGCGCAGGCCATGCCCTGCCCACCGGGGTGGCCGATTTCCGTGAACTCTGGCTGGAGCTGACCGTCACCGACGCCAGTGGCAAGGTGGTGCTTGCCAGCGGCCAGCCGGTGGATGGCGCAGTCCCCGAAGATGCGCGACTGTTCAGAAAAGTGTTCGGCGATGCCGAGGGCAAGCCGGTGGGGCTTAAGTTCTGGCGCTACGCCAAACTCTTGGAAGATACCCGTATTCCGGCCGATGGCTGGCGCGATGAAGCCTGGCCGCTGCCCGCAGAAGCCCAAGGGCCCTTCAAGGCCGATATCAAACTCAATTTCCGCACCTACCCCAAGTGGGTCAATGATGCGGTGCGCGCCGCCGAGCCGAGCTTGCCGGAGCCACCCATAGTGCAGCTAAATCGGTTGCAACTTACCCTGCAGCCTCTCCCCGTCACGCCCGCTACGGAGCCTCAATCCTGATGTTTGCAAGTTTTCTGATTACCCTGCGCGAGGGGCTGGAAGCCTTCCTGCTGGTCGGCATCTGCCTCTCCTACCTCGCCAAGCTGGGGGCGAGCCGCTACAACAAGTTCATCTATCTGGGGGTGGGGCTTGGCCTTATCGCGTCCCTGATCGTCGCCTTCCTGTTCCAGGTGGTGGTGAGCCAGTTCGAGAGCGAGCGCTACAACCACCTCTTGATGGCGGGGATCCTCATCTTCGCCACCTTGGTGCTCACCTACATGGCGATCTGGATGCAAAAGCAGGCCAAATCCCAGGTAGGGGCCATGACAGCGCGCATCGATGCCGCCATCGATGGCGGCAACCTGTTTGGTCTGGTGTTGCTCGCCTTCCTGGCTGTGATGCGCGAGGGGTTTGAAACCGTGCTCTTCTTCTCCGCCCTACTCTATTCTGGCCAAGGGGTAGATCTGCAATCCGGCCTGATGGGCGCGCTGGCGGGGCTGCTGGTCTCCATCGCGCTGGTATGGGGGCTGCTGCGCTCCACCCGCAAGGTGGCGCTGGCGCCCTTCTTCCGCTGGACCGGCCTGCTTATCATCATCATCGCCGCAGGTCTGCTGTCGTCCGCCGTCAACATGTTGCAGGCGGCAGACATCATCACTTTCTGGACCACGCCGGTGTTCAACATCAGCCACATTCTCGACGATCAGGGGGTATTTGGTACCTTCCTGCGCGCCCTGTTTGGCTACAATGCCTCACCCGCTGGCTTGCAGCTGCTGACCTGGGCCCTCTATCTGGCGATCTTCGTTACCCTCTGGCAGCGCAGCTATCGCCCGCAGGTAAGTGCCGCGACTGGCAAGGGCTGAGCCAACACGCCCTGTGGTAGCAAGGCTACGGGATAACAACACCATTCGGGAGCCGCGCCTTGGCGCGGTTCCCTTATCTATCAAGCAGTTTCGGAATAGGTCATGAGCGATAACAACAAGAAAAGCATTGCAGTGCTGGGCGCTGGCCCCGCCGGTTTAATGGCGGCCTGGCGCCTGCGCTGCGCCGGTTTTGCCGTCACCCTGTTCGAGCAGGAGCCGGTGGTCGGCGGCATGTGCGCCACCCAGACCTTCAAGGGGCGCGATGGTGAGTATCGCTTTGACTACGGCGGTCACCGCTTTATCACCAAAAACCCCGAGCTGCTCGCCTTTATCGACGAACTGATGGGGGACGACCTGCTCCACGCCGAGCGCAAGAGCGTGATCCGCTTTGGCGGGCGCACCTATGACTACCCATTGAACCTGCCCAACCTGCTCAAGACGGCGCCGCTGGCCCTGATGGCCGGTGCGGTAAAAGACTTGCTGCTGTTGCCCTTTAGCAAGAAGCCGGATGATTTTGCCAAGGCGAGCTTTGCCGAGTGGATTCAGAGCCACTTTGGCCGCACCCTCTATCGCCAATTCTTCGAGGGTTACACGGGCAAACTGTGGGGCATCAACCCGGACAAGCTCTCCGCCGACTGGGCCGGTCAGCGCATCAGCCTCATCGATCTCAAAGACGTGGCCCGCCGCCTGCTGCCAAGACGCAACGGCAGTATCTCGGTGCGCACCTATGCCCGCAAATACCGCTACCCCAAATATGGCTTCGGCCAGATCTTCACCACTCTGGGGGAGCGACTGGTGGCAGAGGGCGTTGAGCTCAAAACCGGCGCTACCATCACCCGCCTTGAGCAGGCCGATGGCCGTATTGAACGGGTGTATTGGAAACAAGATGACGTTGAACAGAGCGAACGCTTTGATCAGGTGATCTCCACCCTGCCGCTGCCGCTCACCTGCCAGCATCTTGGCTTGCCGTGCGATCTCCAATACCGGTCGCTTCGCTTCGTCAATATGCCGCTTAAAACAGAGAACCTGTCGGACAACACCTGGCAGTACCTCTCCGACCCCCATATTCTGGCCACCCGCCTGCAGGAGCCGCGCCGCCGCAGCCCCTTTATGGCGCCCCAAGGCCAGACCTCGGTAATGCTGGAGATCCCCTGCAATCCGGGGGATGCCACCTGGCAGGCACAGCTCTCTGATCTGCGCGGTCGGGTTACAGCTGATCTGGCGAGCCTCGGCGTCGATACCCAGAAGCTTGGCGATGAGACCTTCGAAGCCCGCAGCGAGTACGCCTATCCGCTGATGGATTTGGGCTATCAGGCTCGCCGTAACGAAGCCATCAAGGCGCTGATGCCCATCACCAACCTCATCATGACCGGCCGTCAGGGGACATTTCGCTACATCTTCACCGACACCGCCATGGAGATGGGGATGATGGCGGCCGACATGGTGATCGACGGGGTGGACAGACGCCACGCCATCTTTAACCATCGCAATGAAAACACCGTGATCGAAACCCAGAGCGTGGCCTGATTGCCGCGCCATTGGCATAAGTAAGGAGAACAGGATGACCATACGCCCGGGTTTACTCGCCCTCACCCTGCTGCTAACCCTGAGCGGGCAGGCGCAGGCATACTCCTACGCCGCCGCCGGCAAGGAGCCACTAATCGACGCCCGCGAAGCGCTGCTGGGCGCCGCCACTGGCAGCAAGGATGCCAGCGCCACCTTGAGCGAGATTGCCGACGAACTGACCTATCTGGAACAGCATCACAAGGTGGAGCTGCAAGGGCCGCTGGCAGCCGCCATCAAAGCCAAAGATGCAGCAGCCACCGCTGCCCTGCTCAACCGCGCCTACAAGGCGGAGATCGAGCGCCGCCTCGAAGGGGCCAGCCAGAACCTTGGCGACTACCAGACTGCCAAGGTGCTGGTGGTCAAGAGCAAGCGCTTCCTCGACTTGATCCTCCCCTCCCTTAGCGAGGGGGATCGCAAGGCGGCCGAACAGGCGCTGGCCAAGGTGCTGGATGCCATCGGCAACCCGGGGGTATTCGGGGTGGGCGCCAAGCCCGCCGATGCCGCTGCCTTTAGCGATGCAGAAAAAGCGCTGATGGCCGTGCTGGCGCCGCTTTGATGGCCTCTCATCGATGATGACAGCCCCCCTCATCCCCAACCCTTCTCCCGCAAGGGGAGAAGGGGGGCGTCACCACTGCCGATTACGCTTCGCTAATCGACCCTACTTGCTGATCCTGCTGCAACTGGCCTGGCTCGGCTGGCTGCTAGCCTTCCCTGTGGCGCTCGATTCCGATGATGCCCTCAATTTCGCCCACGGGGTGACGCGCTTTAGCGTGCTGGAATTCTCCCCCCACTTTCCGGGCTACCCCGCCTTTATCTGGCTGGCACGGCTGATCAATCTGGCGGTGGACGATCCGGCCCGCGCGGTGCAGTGGGCAAGTCTGCTCGGTAGCAGTTTGCTGGCGCCGCTCGCCGCCTTGTTGGCGGTCAGATTGTGGCAACGGCCAAGCCTGCTCGCCCCAGTCTGGCTGCTGGTGCTGGCCCTGCCGCTCACCCCGACGCTCGCCCTCTCCGGCCTTTCGGACGGGCCCGCGCTCGCCACCTGGCTCGGGGCGCTGCTGGCCTTGCAGCAGCGCAGAATTGCGCTGGCGGGTCTGCTGCTGGGCCTTATGCTGGCACTGCGCCCCTCCTATTTTGTGCTGGCGCTGCTGCCGCTGTGGCTCGGGCTGGCGCAGCAGGGCACGCGCGTCAGGTTTGTGCTCCCCATCGTGCTGGTGGGGCTTATCAGCCTGCTGTTTGTCTGGCAGGCCGATGGCTGGGCCTATTTCAGCGAGGGACGCCGCTTTACCGACGGCCACTTTACCCTCTGGGGCAACACGGCGGCGGCCCACGGCGATCGGCTGCTGAGCTGGGCGCGCACCTTCAACGATCAGCTGACCCCGCTCTGGCCTATGTTGATGGGGGCCTTGCTGGTGCTGCCGCTTTGGCAAAGATCAAAAAACCACCCTGCCGCCCTCCCCCCACTCTGGACACTCTACTGGCTCGCCCTGCTGCTCTGGACCCTGTTTGGCCAGAATCCCGACAATCCCCGCCATCTGGCCCCCGTCACCCTGCTCGGTATCGTGCTGCTGGCAGGTTGGCTGCCGCGCCGTGGCGAGGGGGTGGTCGCGGTGGCCGGATTGCTGCTGCTCGGAGTAACCTTTACCCTGCCCCGTCCACCCGCCATGGAGCAGGCAGCAAGGCTCGCAGAAAAAGCGTGTCCGGCATTGGTGACCCAGTGGGGAGTGCGGCTGCTGCGGGAGACCACAGCCTTGGCCGTCACCGATGGCTGGTACAAGGGGGATGCGGCGCTGGCACTCTCTCAGGGAGCCTGCCGCCTCAGTCGCCGCCCCATCGCCGCGAACGAAATGCCCAGCGCGGTGCGCCAGCACTGGTTTGCCCCACGCTTTGCCGCCGAGCCCGGACTCTGGCTCGCCATTCCCTCGCGGCAGACAACCCATGGGGAAAGTGACAAGAAACATATAAAGAGCACAAAAATCCGCCAAGGCAACTAAAAAAGAGGGGAACAACTCGGGTACACTCACAGCGCATCCATAACAGACGAGTCTCCTTATGCGTGTAACCAGAGAGTGGCTGTGGGTTTTGTCGGTGCTGACCGGGGCCTGTGCCCTCCTGTTGCTACCATTCTGGCTGCGCGGCGGCAGTCAGGGCCATGATCTGTTTCACCACCTGCTCTCCGGTCACTTCTTTGCCGTGCAACTGTGGCAAGGTGAGCTCTATCCGCGCTGGTTGATGGAGATGAACGGCGCCTTCGGCAGCCCGGTCTTTTTCTTCTATCCCCCCCTGCCCTACTATGTGAGCGCACTGTTCACCGGCCCCACCCCACTGGCCCACGAGGCGATGACGCCGCTGCTCTGGAGCAGCAGCGTGGCACTCTGGCTCTCCGGCCTGTTTGCCTATCTCTGGTTGCGCCCCTTTGCCGGCCACGGACGGGCGCTGGCGGCCAGTCTGCTCTATATGGCGCTGCCCTATCATCTGGCCATCGATATCTACGCCCGCTTTGCCCTGGCGGAGAGCTGGGCCTTCGTCTGGGCGCCGCTGGCACTACTGGCGCAGGATCGCCTCTGCCGCGGCGCCCCCTTTGCACTACTGCTGCTCGCACTGGCGGTCTCCATGCTGACGCTTTCCCATCTACCAAGCACCCTGCTCATTCTGGGCTTGCTCACCCTGCGCAGCCTGCTACTGGTCTGGCGCTACAAGGGGAGCACAGCGCTTGTCAGTGTCCCTGTCACCGCCTCCCCGCTCATTGGCACCCTGCTGGGCCAGCTCTGGGGGTTGGCGATGGCCAGCCTGTTGCTGCTGCCCGCTCTGCTGGATCAGGGGGGGATCTCCATGGAGCAGATGCGCACCGGCATGTTCGAATTTCAGCGCAACTTTCTCGATCGTTTGCCCCAAAGCCGTGATGACTGGCGCTTTCGCGGCCATCTCGCCTGGCTGACGCTGCTCACCCTGGCTCTGCTACTGGTAGCTTGGGCTGCCGCCCGCGAGCCGCGCCATCCCGAGTTGCTGCTCTGGGGGGTCATTGGCACCCTGAGCTTTCTGATGATGCTGCCTCCAAGCGAGCCCCTGTGGCGCCTGCTCACTCCGTTGCAACTGGTGCAATTTCCCTGGCGCCTCAATCTTCTGCTGGTCATCGCTACCGTCGCCGTGGTGGCGCTGGGTACCCCCACCTATCGTCCGTGGCAGTGGGTCTGGTGGTTACTGCTTGCCCTCACCCTGCTCTCGCAGGGACTCTATGTACGCGAGGCGCCGCTCACCCAGGCTCCCGTAAAGAGTCAGCTCGACGGGGAGTTCGACAGCAAGCGCAGCGCCCGCGAATACCGACCAAAGCAGGTGCCACGCGGCATGTTTGCCCCCACCCTGCTGGCCTGGAAAGAGGAATTCCAGCCCGCCATCACCAGCGACCATCAGGGGGTGAACTGGCAGATCCAGCGCTGGCAGCCTCGTCATATCGAATTGACGGTGGATGCCCCGGCCCCCGCCAAGCTGGTCCTGCACCAGTTTGATTACCCGGGCTGGCAGGCAAGGCTCGACCAGCGCCTGCCGCTGAGCGTCAGCAGCACCCGCAACGGGTTGGTGCAGGTCTGGGTGCCCACCGGACAACACAGCCTCACCTTCACCCTCACCGCCCGCTGGCCGGAGCGGCTCGGTTACGCCATCTCGTTGCTGGCCTGGCTGCTCTGGCTGGGGGGAGTGATCCGCGCAGCGCGCCGACATGACCGAAAGCTTGATCCCCAAGGTGGCTGAGCCGCCGGGCACCTCCCCCTTTTGAGGGGGTAGGAACGTCATGCCGAGCGGGGGCAAACCTGATAGACTCGCCCTTCTCCCTTTTTCAACCAAGGTTCACCAGCGGATACCCTATGCCCCACGCACAGTCCCCCCAGGCCACCATGCTCTCTCCCCGTTTCCTGTTTATCCTGCTCGGCGCTCTGGCGGGTCTGACCCCGCTGGCGGTGGATATGTATCTGCCCGCCATTCCGGCCATCGCTCGGGATCTAGCCACCAGCATCGACGGTGCCCAGCTCACCATCAGCGCCTTTCTGGGCGGTTTTGCCATCGGCCAACTCTTCTACGGCCCGCTGGCCGACAGCTATGGCCGCAAGCCGGTGATCTTGGCGGGGCTGGTGATGTTTGCCATCGCCTCGGTGGGCTGCGCCATGGCGGACTCCCTGCCCGAATTGCTGGCCTATCGGATGTTGCAGGCAGCGGGCGGTGCGGCGGGCTCTGTGGTGGTCAATGCCCTGCTGCGCGATCTGTTCGAGAAGGATGCGTTTTCTCGCGCCATGTCGTTCGTCATTCTGGTGATGACCTTGGCGCCGCTGGTAGCCCCTGTGGTGGGCGGCTATATCAGCGCCCACGCCGATTGGCGGGTGATCTTCTGGCTGCTGGTGGGGATCAGCCTGCTGATCTGTCTGGTGATGCAGTGGAAAATTCAGGAGACCCTGAAACCTGAGCACCGCCAACCCCTTAATCTGGGCCAGATCCTCAAAAACTACTGGGGGGTACTCTCCCATCGCGGCGCCATGGGCTACGTGCTGTGCGGCTCCCTCTCCAGCTCCGGCATGTTCGCCTTCCTGAGTGGCTCCCCTTATGTCTATATCGAGTATTTCAAGGTGCCGACCGAGCACTACGGCTGGCTGTTTGGTCTCAATATTTTGCTGATGATGGTGGTCACTTTCGTCAATAGCCGACTGGTAAAAGGGGTGGGTGCCGAGCGGATGCTGCAATACGGCCTGCTGGTGCTGCCCTGCGCTGGCGCCCTGCTGATCTACAACGCCTGGAGCCAGACCGGCGGTCTGTGGGGCATCGTCATTCCGGTGGTACTCTTTATCGGCCATATCAGTCTGGTGGGGGCCAACGCCATGACCGGTCTGATGGGCCACTTCCCGCAATCTGCGGGTACCGCCTCGGCACTGGCGGGTACCCTGCGCTTTGGCATCGGCGCCCTGGTCGGGATTCTGGTCAACCTCAATCCGCCCCAATCGCCGCTGCCCATGGCCATCGCCATCGCCTGCTGTGGCGTGGGTTCCACCCTGAGTTACTGGCTGCTGGCGGGCAAGCGGGGCGATTGACCCCCCCTATCCCCCTCGGCCAGGAAAACGAAAGAGGCTTCCATCAACGGAAGCCTCTTTTCGTACTGGCGGGCAGACGTTCAGAACTGGGCACTGTTGAGCCAGAGGTGCGCCCCTATGCTCACCAGATAGCCGAGCAAGATAGCCGGCGACCATTTCAGGTGGCCAAAGAAGGTATACATGCCATGGGCCTGCCCCATCAGGGCAACACCGGCGGCAGAGCCGATGGAGAGCAGGCTGCCGCCCACCCCGGCGGTCAGGGTCACCAGCAGCCACTGCCCCAGCGCCATGTCTGGGCTCATCGAGATCACGGCAAACATCACGGGAATGTTGTCGATGACGGAGGACAAGACCCCGATGAAGATGTTGGCCATGGTGGGATCCCCAGCGTCATACAACCAGTGTGATACCAGCTCCAGATACCCCATAAAGCCCAGCCCACCGACACACATCACCACCCCGTAGAAGAAGAGCAGGGTATCCCACTCCGCCTTGGCCACCTTGTTGAACACGTCAAATGGCACCACAGAACCCAGACTGCGCAACCGCACCTCATCACCATTGCGTTCGTAGAGCGCACGCTTGCGGGCAAGGGATCGCGGCAGCGACTTTCGCAGATAAAACCCGAAAAACTGCAGATAACCGAGCCCCAGCATCATGCCTAGCACGGGTGGCAGATGGAGGAAACTGTGGCATAGCACCGCCGTGATGATGGTCAGCAAGAACAGCGCGACGATGCGACGGGCACCCCGCTTGAGATCGACCACCTCGTTATCAGCCTCCGGCACATGACGCGGCACCATCAGGCTCATCAGGATGGCCGGGACCAGAAAATTGAGCAGAGAGGGAATAAGCAGGGTGAAGAACTGGCCAAATTGCACCTTGCCCGCCTGCCACACCATCAGGGTGGTGATATCGCCAAAGGGACTGAACGCCCCTCCGGCGTTGGCGGCGATCACTATGTTGATGCAGGCAAGATTGACAAAACGCCGATCACCGTTGGCCACCTTCAACACCACGGCGCACATCAAGAGCGCAGTGGTCAGGTTGTCTGCCACCGGCGAAATACAAAAAGCAAGCCCGCCGGTCAACCAGAACAGGGTGCGCAAGTGAAAGCCGGATCGCACCAGCCAGGCGCGCAGGGCATCGAACAGCCGCCGATCCTCCATGGCGTTGATATAGGTCATCGCCACCAGCAGGAACAGCATCAACTCGGCATATTCCAGCAAGGTATGGCGGAAGGCCTGCTCGGCGACAGGGCTCATCCCTTGCTGTGCATAGGCGATACCAATCAGGATCCAGATCACCCCGGCGGCCACCAGCACGGGTTTGGACTTGCGCAGTTGCAGATACTCTTCAGCCATCACCAGGGCGTAGGCCAACACAAACAATCCGACACAAAAAAGACCGATTGAGGAGGATGTCAACAGAACAGGGCCACTACTGGCATGGGCGGGAAGGATAAACAGGGACAGCAGCAAAATAACTGGGGTAAGCGCAGACATGGTCTCTTCCTTTTAGAACCATCTGGCAATGATGCTAACACCTGGATGAAAAGAAAAATTCATCCAGGTCAATTAACGCTTAATTGGTTTGCTGTCGAAACGCGGGATTATTTCTTGCCGAAACCCGACTGCTTGAGGGTATAGCCTGCGCTGTTCTGCCAGGCATCCAGACCGCTGCGGTTATTGCCCGCCACCAGACTGGCGGCCAGACTCGGGCTGTTGAACAGCTGATCGGCGGTAAAGACAAAGCCGCCCTGACTGCGGGGCACTATGACCCCCTTTTCCAGCAGCTCGTGACGCAGCTCGATCACCGCTTCACGCAAAGAGGCGGCATCCTCGCCATTGGCGGTGGAACCGGCCAGCACCATAAAGCCCGGATTTTGCCGCTTGCCCACCGGATAACCGTGGGCCTCGGCCCCCTTGCCGTTGAAGTGGTAGAGCTCGCGCTCCCCCGGCCGGTTGTCGGAGAGTGCCTTTTGCAGGGTCATCAGCTCGTTGTAGATCTCGATGGGGACGACGGCAGCCTGCTTGTTGCCCTTGCTATCGATGATAAAACTGACTTGCTTGTGTAACATCCTTGCTCATCCTGTGACCCATGGAAGCCCCTATTCTAACCACCTCGGGCAAGCGGGATCCAGCGAGGATCCACTGCTCTTTTGCCGCCGTGATCACTAACTGGCACTCTTGATCAACCGTAAGGGGTGTTGATCAATGCTGGCCGTGCTAGCGTACCAAGCATGATGAAAGCCATTGACCATCAAACGGTTATCCCATGCTGACCCTGCGCAACCTCTGCAAGAGCTTCGATAACGGCAGTGAACGACTGCCGCTGTTCCACCATCTCGATCTCGCCCTCCCCGCTGGCGAGATCACCCTGCTGCTGGGCCAAAGCGGCTGCGGCAAGTCGACCCTGCTCAATCTCATCGCCGGGCTGATTGCACCGGATGAAGGGGAGATCTGGCTGGGGGAGACCCGGATCGACAACCGCTCCCCCGACGAGCGGGCACGCCTGCGGGGTCGCCATTTCGGTATCGTCTATCAGGATTTCAACCTACTGCCGACCCTCAACGTGGCCGAGAATCTGGCACTGCCGCTCGCCATCAACGCTCTGCCACCGGATGAGACAAAGATTGACCAGTTGCTGCACCGGCTCGATATGAGCCACAAGCGCCATGCCTGGCCGGAGCAGCTCTCCGGCGGCCAGCGACAGCGGGTGGCGCTGGCCCGCGCCCTTATCCATCAACCCAGTTGGCTGCTCGCCGACGAACCCACTGGCAGCCTCGATGAGCACAATGCCGAACAGGTGATGGCGCTGATGGTGGCAGCGGTGCGGGACACAGGCGCAGGCTTGCTGCTGGTGAGCCACAACCCCACCTATGCTGCGCTGGCCGACAGGGTGCTGCGCCTCGAAGGGGGGCAACTTATCGAGCTCAAGGGGCCCCTTCATGACTAAACGACGACTGCGCCAGCCGGAGACACGCTGATGCTGCCACTCAAAGCGCTGCTGCGCCTCTATCGCAGTCACCCCTGGTTGCTGCTGATGAGTCTGGCCGGGCTGGTATTGGGAGTGTCGCTGGTGGTGGCCATCGAGCTGCTCAATCACAGTGCCCGCACCAATTTTGTCGCCGCCCGCAGCCAGCTGGCAGGGGAAGCTAACTACCGGCTGGCCCCTGCTGGCGGGATGGATGAGCAGCTTTACGTGCATCTGGTGACCAGCCAGCCCGCCCTCGATGCCATGCCCCAGCTCCATGGCTGGCTCAAGGATGAGCAGGGGCGCAGCTTTCAGCTGTTGGGGATGGATCTCTTCAACCCCGGCCCCCTGCGCCAGCTGTTTGGCGCCCAGCCCGCGAACGAACCCGCCTTCTCCCTCAACCGTGCCGACAGCATCTGGCTGGCGGCCCCCGAAGCGGAGCGCCTTGGCTGGCAAGCGGGCCAGAGCCGACGCTTTGTGCTGGGTGGCAACGATGGCGCCAGCGCCCGAATCCTGACCCTGACGCTGGCTGGCACCTTCGAGCCGGGCGCCGTGCCCATGGAGCGGCTGCTGATAACCGATATTGGCCTCGCCCAACCGCTGCTGGACAAAGCGGGTCGGCTCGATCGCATCGTCTTCAAGCTAAGCGACGCCAAGGCTCGCACCCTGCAGGCCACCCTGCAAACCAATTACCCGAACCAGCCCCTGTGGCTTGAGCCCATCAGCCCGGCGCTCGATGCCAGCCAGCTTGGCGATGCACTGGCCCTAAATCTGACGGCGCTGTCATTGCTCGCCATGGCGGTGGGATTGTTTCTGGTGTTCAACGCCCAGCGCTTCGTGCAGAGCGTGCGCCGCCCCCAGCTGGCCCAGTTGATCATTCTGGGGATGGGGCCGAGCCGGGTACTGCATTGGCTCATTCTGGAGCTCGTTATTCTCGCCACCATCGGCACCCTGCTCGGGGTGCTGCTCGGCAGCCTGTTGGCACTGGCGCTGATGGGACAACTGACCCAGGCGCTGGCCGATCTCTATGGGCCCAACCCCATCGATCTGTTGCGCCTCTCCCCTGTGAGCCTGCTCAAGGCGCTGTTGATCGGGCTGTTCGGCACGCTGGCCGCCAACCTGCCCGGCTGGTGGCAACTGCTGCGCCAATCCCCCCTCGAACTGCGAGCGGGAAGCAGCCGCCCCCCCGCTCACCCGTGGCGACGGCGCGTGCTGGCCATCGCCATCTTGCTGCTGTGCGCTCTGTGCCTGTGGCTACCGCAAACGGGTCTGACCGGTGCGCTGTTTATCGCCGGCGGCTGGCTGCTGGCCATGGCACTCTGGCTGCCCGATGCCCTGCGCGGCCTGCTTGGCTGGTTACGACGGCGCACGGGCGGCCAGCTAACCGCCCGGCTCGGGGTGGCCGAGACCCTCTATCACCTCGATCGCACCGCTATCGCGGTGATGGCATTGCAGCTGGCCATCGCGGCGGCTATCGGCATCGGGGTCATGGTGTCGAGTTTTCGCTCCAGCGTGGAGATCTGGCTCGGCCAGCGTCTGGCCGCCGATCTCTATGTCACCGCCCCCAAGGGGGTGGCGGGCAGCAAGGGCACCTTGAGCGACGCCACCCTCGAGACCCTGCTCGCCAATCCGCTGGTGAGCGCCGCCTCGCGCCGCTCGGTGCACCCTGCCCGCTGGCAGGGGCAGCCCATCGAGTGGGCGCAGATGGATTTTATCCCCCAGCTTAAAGCGGCCTATCCGCTGCTGGCCGGACGCTGGCCCACCCGCCCCAACGAAGTGCTGGCGAGCGAACCGCTAACGGTGCGCCTCGGGGTCAAGGTGGGCCAGACCCTTGAGGTGAGTGGCGAACAGGGGCCACGGCAGTTCACCGTCACCGGCGTCTATCAGGACTACGGCAGCGACAAGGGGCAGATCCTGCACGCCTTCGAGGCGGGAGCGGTGCAATCCCTCGCCCTCTTTAGCAACGACCCCGAGCAGCTGACCGACCGCCTGCGCGAGCGCTTTGGCGAGCAGCTCAATCTGCTCTCCGCCCCCGCCATTCACAGCGCGGCCCTCAAGGTGTTTGACCAGACCTTTGTGGTGACCGAGCTATTGAAACTGCTGATCTTGGGCATCGCCTTTGTCGGCATTGGTTCGGCCTTTATGGTGCTGGGGCTGGCACGCCGTGGCGAGCTGCAGACCTTGCAGAGTCTGGGTTTGAGCCCCCGCCACTGCCGCCAGCTGCTGGTGTGGCAAGGGGCGGGATTGGGGCTGCTCACCGCCCTGCTTGCCCTGCCGGTGGGATATGGCCTTGCCTGGGTGCTGATCGAGGTGGTCAATCCCCGCGCCTTTGGCTGGCGCCTCGCCTTCGAGGCCGCCCCCCTTCATGCGGTCACCGCCCTGTTGCTGGCCCCGGTCTGTGGCGCATTGGCATCCTGGTATGCAGCAAGGAGAGTGGTATGACATATCGGTTAGCGCACTGGCTCAGCCATGGCTTGACGACCCCATTGACCACTTCCCTCTCTCCGCCCCTTCTTCAGCACAGAGAAGAGCAGAGTGCGGCATTGAACCATCCCCTCTCCCTTCGGGAGAGGGGAAGCTTGTCCTCTTTACGGTTCCTGTGGCTCGCCACCCTCTTGATCCCGCTGATTGCCATAAGCGGCAGCGCGCAGGCCAGCGATCTGGGCGCCCTGCTCGGGGGTGGCAACGACAGCTTCAAAAAGGTGCTGCCGGGGCAAACCATTCAATTGCCGGAGGATCACGCCGCCCACCCCGATTACCGCTCCGAGTGGTGGTATCTCACCGGCAACCTCAAGGATGAACAGGGGCGCGAATATGGCATGCAGTGGACCCTGTTTCGCCAAGGGATCGAACAAGAACTCCGCACCAGCAACCCCTGGCTCACCCCCCAGCTCTGGCTGGCCCAGTTTGCCATCACGGATCTCGACCGTGGCAGCCACCAGCAAGATGAACGGGCCAGTCGGCAGGGGCCGGGGCTGGCGGGGGCCAACGGCGGCCAATATTGGCTCAGGGAGTGGCGGCTTGCCTCGCAAGGGGCAGCGCTCTTCCCCGCCACCCTCAAGGTGCAGAGCAAGATTGGCGAGCTGAACCTCACCGTCACTGCCGCCAAGCCGCTGGTGCTGCAAGGCAAGGCCGGTTACAGCGAGAAGAGCCCGGGCAACGCCTCCTTTTACTACTCCTACCCGCGCCTCACTCTTCACGGCACCCTGACCCGCGATGGCGAGACCCGCACCGTCAAAGGACAAGGGTGGTTTGATCACGAGTGGAGCAGCTCGGTATTGGCGGAGTGGCAATCGGGCTGGGACTGGTTTTCGCTCCAGTTGAACGATGGCCGCGAGCTGATGCTGTTTCGCCTGCGCACCAAACCGGGCCGCGCTAATCCCGAAAACCAGCCAGAAAACCGCTACGGCATTCTCATTGAGCGGGATGGCAGCAGCCGGGTGCTCGCCCCCGACGCGATTCGCCTTACGCCGGGCAACACCTGGCGCGGCCCCAAGGGGCAGGATTACCCCGTCGAGTGGCAGCTAAACGCCGCCGGAATGAGCCTCACCATCAAAGCCCGTCAGCCCGATCAGGCCATGACAGGTCGCTTTGACTACTGGGAGGGAGCTGTCTCTGTCTCGGGGGATGCCAAGGGGGTCGGCTATCTGGAGATGACGGGCTATTGATCCAGGAGCGTGGCTGTTGATTGCAACGGCCATAAGCCGCCGTCAATGCCCTGCCAGACGGGTTTGATGATGCACGCAGCCACCATGACGCCGGGGCTCTCGCCCCTCACTGCGGCACACAGGGCGCGCCGAACCTGGAGCCGGCGATTTTAAAGGGGGGCATGATAAAGAATTCGGGGCTCAGTTCTCCCCTTTTGTTGCCGCAAAGGACTGTTTCGACATGTAGCAAAACGAGTTGGAGAGAAAGAGAGCAAGATTCGGGTCGTCCCGGCGAGGAGCGGTTGCCATAGTGGGGATCAAACCCAAGTCAGTTGGAACCTATTGGGGTTCCAACCCACTGCCAACCTTGTGAGCCACTTAGCTGGCGCACAACACACCTGCGAGGGAACTGCCATGTCATTACTGTCCAACAAGGTCGCCATCATCACCGGCGCCAGCTCCGGCATTGGTCGCGCCAGCGCCATCCTGTTTGCCCGGGAGGGAGCCAGCGTCGTCGTCGGCGCCCGCCGCCAGCCCGAGCTGGATCTGCTGGTGGAGGAGATCCGCCATGAGGGGGGCCAGGCGGTGAGTCTGGCGGGTGATGTGAAAAGCGAGAGTTACGCCCGCGATCTTGTTGATCTCGCGCTAACCCGTTTCGGCGGGCTCGATATCGCCTTCAACAACGCAGGTACCACTGGCATGCCGGGCAGCGTAGAGGAGCTTGAACTGGCGCAGTGGCAGGAAATTCTGGATACCAACCTCACCAGCGCCTTTGTGGGAGCCAAGTACCAGATCCCCGCCATGCTGGCACGTGGCGGCGGCTCGCTTATTTTTACCTCTACCTTTGTCGGCCATACCCTGGGGCTGCCCGGCATGGCGGCCTATGCGGCGAGCAAGGCGGGCCTCATTGGCCTGACCCGGGTGCTGGCTGCCGAGTATGGGGCACAAGGGGTGCGGGTCAACGCCCTGCTGCCGGGGGGTACCGACACACCCATGGGGCGGGCTTTTGCCAATACGCCAGAGAGCCTCGCCTTTGTGCAGAATATGCATGCCCTCAAACGGCTAGCCCAACCGGAGGAGATCGCCCGCTCGGCCCTTTATCTCGCGTCCGATGCATCCAGCTTTACCACCGGCATTGCGCTGCTGGCCGATGGTGGGGTATCAATTTGTCGCACATGACCTTGTCGCCCCCCACACCCTGCGACCGCAACCTTATCGTGAGAGCGCCTTATGTCTGATTACGCCCGCATCGCCGATGCCATCCGTTTTATCGCAAGTCAGGTGGAGCGCCAGCCCACTCTGGACGAGATAGCGGCGCACGTTCACTTAAGTCCCTTTCACTTCCAGCGGCTGTTCAGCCGCTGGGCCGGAGTGACGCCCAAACGCTATCTGCAGGTGCTGACCCTGGAGCGGGCCAAGGCGCTGTTGCAGGAGTCGCGCCCGCTGCTGGAGGTGGCCGATACCCTGGGCCTTAGCAGCGGCTCGCGGCTCTACGATCACTTTGTGCAACTCGAAGCGGTGACGCCGGGCGAGTACAAACAGCGCGGGGCCGGGCTGGTTATCGATCACGGGGTGCACGACACCCCCTTTGGTCAGGCATTCGTCGCCCTGACCCCGCGGGGGGTGTGCAACTTCTCGTTTCTCGATGAAAAGGCCCCAGAGGTGCCGCTGGCCGCCCTCGCCCATAACTGGCCCGAAGCGGAGCTCCGGGAGGCGCCATCACGCACCCAGAACGTCATCAACACCATGTTCGATGGCAGCAAGGCGCCGGATCGCCCCATCTCCTTGCACGTGAGCGGCACCAACTTTCAGATCAGCGTCTGGCGGGCGCTGCTGCAGATCCCGCCCGCCAAGGTGGTGAGCTACGCCCAGGTGGCGAACGCCGTCGGCAACCCCAAAGCCGCCCGCGCCGTGGGGCTGGCGGTGGGTGCCAACCCCGTCGCCTTGATGATCCCCTGCCACCGTGTCATCCAGCAAAACGGCAAGCTCGGCGGCTATCACTGGGGCGAGACCCGCAAACAGGCGATCCACGCCTGGGAAGCGGCGAGGTATGAGTGAAGGTGGCTTTTTCTGTCCGTCTGATGAGGAACACAGGCATCTTGGTAGTGAGTAAGCAGACAATCAGGCAGCGCCAGACAGCGTGTGGCGATATAAAACGGGGACATAAAAAGATTCGGGGCGCAAATCGCCCCTTTTGTTGCTTTGGCAAGGAATGGCGCTTGCCCCCCCAGCGGGTCGAAGATACGTAGGGTGCAATAAGCGCAGCGCATTGCACCATTTGCCGAGCGGCGTTTGTGCAAGGTATGAGGAACAAAAGTAGAGGTGCAATTTCATTGCACCCTACAGCACTAGATAATTTAAATCAAAGCCTCAAAATGTCATATATAGCTCACCAATTTCAAATGTTTATTGTTTGATTTTTGTTTTAAAACCCAAAGCATTATCATATAATCAAAGAAAAATTAAGGATTCAAGAATGACTAACAAAGAGATTCAAATTCAATCCATTATTACTGAACAAAAAGAACGTTCCAAACAGTATATTGTTGTCAGCTCAGCCTCACTTTTCGTACTAACCGCGGCAATTAATTTCCTCCCATTTCGTGACACAATTAACCCCATAACCTATAGCATATTAAACTTTGGCATATTCGCTATATTTGTGGGGGTGTCAGTATTTTGGTACTTAGCAATTAAGCCCTCAACACATCTTTATAAGGAAGTGATTTCTTATGCACCAAAACCAATGACTAATGCTGAACGATTGACTAGAGTAAATGAAATTTTTGAAGCAGTAAATTTGTACGAAGATTATATTAACCAATCAATAGAAAAACATGATCTATCAGAGTTGGAGTCTTTTATTTCTGTACGCAGAGATGTCTTCCCCACTCACCATGAATTCAGTTCCAAATCAGATAAAAATATAAACCTGTCGTCTGAAGTAAGTAGAAGATTATTTATCACCGCTTTGTCTTCAATCAAAAATGGATTGGAAGTGGAGCAAAATACTCCCCTGCGAGATAAAATTAGCAGTAGTGTTAGCATAGAAGATAAAAGAAATAAAAATGATGCCATTGCTCTAGGAGAAAAATTTACAGATCGACTTCAAAAAGAGATTGAACAGTTGACTCGGGGTGCAAATATTTACATTACCTTTGGTTCAGCAATCACAGTTGGCGCAGCAGCAATTTTATTTTACACTGTTACTGATTTGTCCAGTTATTTTAACAGCCCTTTTTCAGATACAAAAACAGCCCTAACATCAACAGACTGGTTCAGTGTAATATCTCGTTTTTCAATTGTTGTTTTTGTAGAGGTTTTTGCTTTTTACTATTTGCGACTATATCGTTCGACAATGGATACAGTTAAGTACTACCAAAATGAAATAACTAATATTGAAATGCGCTTAATGGCAATTTATAGTTTACAAACACTAGCAACTCCAGATTCTGTATCAGCTAGTACGCTAATCTCATCATTATCAAATTCTGAAAGAAACTTTGTTATTCAAAAAGGACAGACTACTGTGGATCTAGAAAAGCAAAAAATTGACTCTACTCAAATCAGTTCGATCTTTGATGGAATAACAAAGCTAACTAAGGTTGTGCGTAAATAATGAAATATTCCCCCGTGGAAGACCTCTAATTTCGGCTAGTTTTTCAAAGTGTGAGATAGCAGTTCAAAAGTGATTAGATGTTGAAAAGACGCCCTAAGGCGTCTTTCTTATTTCCAAGATTTAGAGCAAACAGGTTGGAAGCTATTCCCCCTCCCCGCTTTGCCCCGCACCCAATCAGATCGGGGTAATGGAGGTGATATGGGCATCCCCGTCCAGTGATTTGAAGATCTGTACCACAGCTTCGCCATGGATCGGTTTGGCAAGCGGCACAGTGCTCTTGCACTTGAAGCGGTAGTTGGTGCCAGCCACCACCTGAGTGGAGACTTCAAAGGGTACGTACTGCACCCCTACAAATCCTTTCAGCGCCTGATCAAATACCGCCTGATCCTCGGCGGTCAGCTTGTGATATGCGGTCCATCCACCCACCAACACTGCTTGTTCTGACATATCAAACTCTCCGTGCTCTATGATCCCGACTCGTTTGGCCGTTCGGGCTGCGCCCCGTTGATTCAAGTGGTTTCCGGTCTCCACCGGGGTGTCATCAATGCCGGTTGGCACGATAACGATGGGCAAATTTGCGCAGCTATCTGCAACTGGATCAGCCCTCCCCCCAGCCACGAGCCACTGTTGATAGCGGGCCCAATTGGCATGAGAGAGCCTAGTGCGGGATGGCAAAAATGCCCCTGTCATATATGACAGGGGCAAGGTGGCAAAAAAGCTGCTCGAAAAAAGAAGATGTGTTGCGCAAACGATTGAGAAAAGAAAAGACGCCTCAAGGGCGTCTTTTTGCATTTTTATGCTCGAAGGGCAGAAGGGCGCGAGCAGCTTATTCCCATTCGATGGTTGCGGGCGGCTTGCCGGAGACGTCGTACACCACGCGGGAGATACCATTGATCTCGTTGATGATGCGGTTCGACACGTGACCGAGGAAGTCGTACGGCAGGTGAGCCCAGTGGGCGGTCATAAAGTCGATGGTCTCGACGGCACGCAGGGCAATGACCCAGTCATATTTGCGACCATCGCCCATCACACCAACGGAGCGCACCGGCAGGAAGACGGCGAACGCCTGGCTGACCTGGTTGTAGAGGTCGGCTTTGCGCAGCTCTTCGATAAAGACCGCATCGGCGCGGCGCAGAATATCGCAGTACTCTTTCTTCACTTCGCCAAGGACGCGCACGCCCAGACCCGGGCCCGGGAACGGGTGACGGTAGAGCATGTCGTAAGGCAGACCCAGCTCGAGGCCAACGCGGCGCACTTCGTCTTTGAACAGCTCGCGCAGCGGCTCGACCAGACCCATCTTCATCTCTTCCGGCAGGCCGCCGACGTTGTGGTGAGACTTGATGACGTGGGCCTTGCCGGTCTTGCTGGCAGCGGATTCGATAACGTCCGGGTAGATGGTGCCTTGCGCCAGCCACTTGGCGTTTTTCAGCTTTTTCGCTTCATCATCAAACACTTCGACGAAAACGCGGCCGATGATCTTACGCTTGGCTTCCGGCTCGTCAACACCGGCCAGGGCAGAGAGGAAGCGCTCTTCCGCTTCAACCTTGATGATGTTCAGACCAAAGTGGTCACCAAACATCTCCATCACTTGGGCGCCTTCGTTCAGGCGCAGCAGGCCGTTGTCAACGAAGACGCAGGTCAGGCGATCGCCGATGGCGCGGTGCACCAGCATGGCGACCACGGAGGAGTCGACACCACCGGAGAGACCGAGGATCACTTCATCGTCACCCACCTGCTCGCGGATGCGGGCAACGGCGTCGTCGATGATGGTGGCCGGGGTCCAGAGGCATTCGCAGCCGCAGATGTCTTTGACGAAGTGTTCCAGCATGCGGGCACCCTGACGGGTGTGGGTCACTTCCGGGTGGAACTGCACGCCGTAGAAGCGCTTGGCCTCACACGCCATGGCCGCGTGGGGGCAGGTCGGAGTCTGGGCGATGGTGGTGAAGTCGGCCGGAATGGTGGTGACCTTGTCACCGTGGCTCATCCAGACATCCAGCAGGGCATTGCCGTTGTCGGCGATGGCATCTTCGATGTTGCGCAAGAGGGCGCTGCTCTTGCCGGCTTCGCCCAGCACTTCCACCTTGGCGTAACCGAATTCACGCTCGGTAGAGGATTGCACCTTGCCACCCAGCTGCTCGGCCATGGTCTGCATGCCGTAGCAGATGCCGAACACAGGGACACCGGCGTTGAACACATACTCGGGGGCGCGCGGGCTGCCAGCCTCGGTCACGGACTCGGGGCCGCCGGAGAGGATGATGCCGCTCGGATTGAATTCGCGGATCTGCTCTTCGGTTACGTCCCAGGCCCACAGTTCGCAGTAAACGCCGATTTCGCGCACGCGGCGGGCGATCAGCTGGGTGTACTGGGAACCGAAGTCGAGGATAAGGATACGGTGCTGGTGAATGTCTTTAGTCATTTTATTCCTGCATCAGGCTGATGTTGTCACAAAGGGCACGGGATAAAAAAAGGGTGGAAAAACGGGGCGCAGGGCCCCGTTTTATCAGCCCATCCGATAGTTGGGGGCTTCTTTGGTAATGGTCACATCGTGGACGTGGGACTCTTTCATCCCGGCGCCGGAGATGCGCACAAATTCAGCTTTAGTGCGCATGTCGTCGATGGTGGCGCTGCCGGTCAGGCCCATGGAGGAGCGCAGGCCGCCCATCTGCTGGTGGATGATCTCTTTGAGGCGACCCTTGTACGGCACGCGACCTTCGATACCTTCCGGTACCAGCTTGTCGGCGGCGTTGTCGGTCTGGAAGTAGCGGTCGCTGGAGCCTTTGGACATGGCGCCCAGAGAACCCATACCACGGTAGGATTTGAAGGAGCGACCCTGATAGAGCTCGATCTCGCCCGGCGCTTCTTCAGTACCGGCGAACATGGAGCCCACCATGACGCAGCTGGCGCCCGCGGCAATGGCCTTGGCGATGTCGCCGGAGAAGCGGATACCGCCATCGGCAATCACCGGAATACCGGTGCCTTCCAGCGCGTCAACGGCGTCGGAGATGGCAGTGATCTGGGGCACACCCACGCCAGTTACGATACGGGTAGTACAGATGGAGCCCGGGCCGATACCGACCTTGACCGCATTGACACCGGCAGCAGCCAGCGCCTTGGCGCCCGCGGCGGTCGCCACGTTGCCACCGATGATCTGAAGATCCGGATAGGCATCGCGAGTGGCCTTGATACGATCCAGCACGCCCTGGGAGTGGCCGTGGGAGGAGTCGATCAGCAGCACGTCAACACCGGCTTCAACCAGCGCAGCGACGCGCTCTTCGTTGCCGGCACCGGCACCAACCGCAGCACCGACCCGCAGGCGACCCTTGTCATCTTTACAGGCGTGGGGCTTGCGCTCAGCTTTCTGGAAATCTTTAACTGTGATCATGCCCTTGAGTTTGAAGTCGGCGTTGACCACCAGCACCTTCTCGATACGGTGCTTTTGCATCAGGGCAACCACCTCTTCACGAGGGGCCCCTTCACGCACGGTGACCAGACGATCTTTCTGGGTCATGATCTGTTCAACGGTCTGGGAGAGGTCAATCACGAAGCGCACGTCACGGCCGGTGATGATACCGACCAGCTGATTGCCGTCAGTCACCACGGGGTAACCGGCGAAGCCGTTCTTGTGGCTCAGCTCCTTGATTTGGGCGATGGTCATGTCAGGGCGCACGGTGACGGGGTCAGTGACCACGCCGCTCTCGTACTTCTTGACCTTGCGCACTTCGGCAGCCTGCTGCTCGATGGACATGTTCTTGTGGATAAAGCCGATACCGCCTTCCTGGGCCAGTGCGATAGCCAGACGGGCTTCGGTCACTGTGTCCATGGCAGCGGAGATCATCGGGATGTTCAAGCTGATGGCGGAGGTCAGCTTGGTACGCAGATCGGCAGTATTGGGAAGAACTTCGGAGTGGGCGGGAACCAACAGTACATCGTCGAAGGTTAACGCTTCTTTGGCAATCCTGAGCATGGCAATATCTCACCGTTGAGGAAGTGGGGGTGTAAAATATTGCCGACGAAGTTTACTCACGCATTGGTCACTGGTAAAGAAGTTTTTTGAATTTTTTATGGCATAGCCCTCTTTTAGGCGGCCAACGGCGCAAAAAACTAATAAATTCAGCTGTAATCATGCCTTTTTTCACGACAAGATGATCTTTTTTGTCGTTGAGCCCCTTTCTCCCTCCAACCTCCCGGAACAGCATTTTCAATGATCCAATTATGTGCAGCCGGGTGTTCAGTTTCCCTGATAGCGACCTGGCTTGTGCCAATTCATCAGCATGGCGTTCATCGCCAGCGCACTCAGGGTGGACCAGAGCAGCAAGGGCAGTGGCAAGGTGAGCAGGGAGAGTGCAAACACCAGCACATCAAGCACCATCTGGCTCTTTCCCGCGTTGATGCCAACGCGCCGTTGCAGCCAGAGCGTTACCACCCCGGTGCCACCTACGGAGGCATTGTGGCGCGCCAGAGACAACACCCCCATGCCGAGAAAGGTGCCCCCTACCAAGGCGGCAAACAGTGGGTGGACATAGCTCACCGTCAGCAGCAGCGGTACCGCCTGGGTGGCCGCCGAGAGGGTAACGTTGACGATCAGCGTCTTGATGGTGAAGGCGCGCCCCATGGTGAAGTAACAAAACACCATGAAGGGCATGTTGACCATGAAGAACAGAACCCCGATGGGCAAACTGCTGACATGGGCGAGCAGCAGGGCGATGCCCGCGATGCCACCGGTGATCATGCCGGAACACTTGAGCAGGTTGAGACCGACCGCGATAAACATGACCCCGAGCACCATGCCGTAAACATCGTCCTTGAGGGTGTGGGCCAGGGCTTTGGTCGCCGGCACGGGCGACATGGTCATTTCACTCTCCATATGACTCCTCTCCATGTTTGCTGTGACATCAGGGCACCAGTCACTGGGCCGAAGGGGTCGGCATACTCGGGCGCCCTGGCCATTTCCCCTGCCGGTCCCCCTGCCGACATCACAAGACTCAGCAAAAAAAGCGCCAATCAACACAAGCATCCAGGATAAGCTGAAAAATCAAATTTAAATTCCGACATTCTGCCTATGACAGGAGCAACACACCCATTCATGGGACAAACATCAGGCTGCATCAGCATGTTTGACCAGCCACACTGAAGGCAGCTCACCATCTTCCCTTTTAAAGCCCGTTATTAAGTGGATCATGTTGATATGGTGCCACATGGCAGCATGAATCATGCTCGTCACAGGAGGGGCATAGGGTGGATACGGCATATTTCTCCAAGGTGGGTTCCTGCTGCCAATGTCGATGATGCGCACCACTTTGGGGCGAAAGCACCATAACAGAGCAAGCCACCCTCGGATGCCGCTTGCTCCCAAGCGATGTCGACGCTACTGCTTATTGCCTTCCCCGTCTGGTCCATCTCCCTCGATCCCTTGATATGCGGCATAAAAAAGTCGGCCCCAAGGCCGACTCGCTGCACACTGTGACAGGCTTTCCTTATTTGAGATATTTACCGTCAACGCCCACCTTGCCCGGGCCGTTCAGTACCCAGACCCGTGCCGAATAGGCGGGCACCGCAAAGCTCAGACTGCCGTTGCTGACGTTCTGACTCGCGCCGGTCACCGCATCCGTATAGGTGCCGTTCTTCAGGCCACTCAGGTTTATTTGCTGGGCCGAACTGGCCGCGAGGCCCACGGCAGCGTAGCTGCCTTGAGCGCTCAGGTCACGCACGAAGCTGATGCCGCTGCCCCACTCGTTCACCTGGCTCATGGGCGCCTTCTGCAGGGCGGGCACCGCCTTGCGGAGCTGGTTCAGGCGCTTGATGTGCTGGTAGAGCGGGTGGCTCGGGGTGGCCGGGTTGTCCAGCACCTCCCCGTAGTAGGCACGACCAGTCTGATCCACCGTCATGGTGGCCCCGTCGATATCCTGAGGCTTGCCCGCCTGGAACATCACCTCCTCCCCGTAGTAGAGGGTCGGGATGCCCCGCGCCGTCCAGAGCAGGTTGTAGGTCATGGCCGCATTGCCCTCTTCCCCGCCGTAGCGGTACTTGAAGTCGTTGTCCGGCCCCACGTCATGGTTCTGGAAGAAGGTGATGAGCTTGGTGGCATCCCCATAGACCCAGTCCATGGCAAAGATCCCGCCCACCCCGCCAAAGCTCCCCCGGGTGACGTTGTCACGGAAGGTGGAGAAGAGGGAGAAGTCCAGCACAGAGAGGCCGGAATCGCCCCCTGCCCGGGGATCCGCCGGGTTCGGCGTGGTGCGGGTATACCACCAGGGACGGATCACCGCCGAGGCATTGTCGTTGGCCAGCTCAGAGCCCCAGCCGGTGCCCTTGACCAGGTTCTCGCCAAAAACGAACAACCCCGGCTTGTGGGCCTGCCAGTCGTGGACATAGGTCAGCAGCTCGTCCCGCTCGATGTGCTTCAAGGTATCGATGCGAATGGCGTCAACCCCCATGTCGAGGTACTGGCGGATGGCGCCGTTGAGGTAGTCCTTGACGTTCTGGTTGCCGGTGGCGAGATCGATGCAATCCCCCGCCATGTGTTTGCGCTGCAGGGCGAGCGGGCTCTCCCAGTCACCGCCTGACATGAAACCGTCCAGGTGATACCAGGCGGGATCCAGGGTCTGGGCGTCGATGCCGAAGAAGCGGTTGGGGTTGTAGCCAGCACTCGGCACGGTGGCGCCTGTCTTGGGGTCCACCAGAGGCTGGGTGCCCGCCGGATCGGACTGGCAGCGGGCCTTGTACCAGTCGGGAGCCACCGGGTTGTCGTCGTCACAGCGGTTGGCGCTAGCGTAGTCCCCGAGGTTGCCCTGATAGGGGCCGTTGTTGATGAGCCCCTGGCTCGACCCCGCCGGTACGTAGTATTTGACGGGCAGGCGATCGATCCAGGTCTTGCCGCGCAGGCCGTACTGGCTCGAGTGGTTGAGCACCACATCCTGGATCACCTTGAGCCCCTTGGCGTGGGTCGCCTGGATGAACTCCCGGTAACCCGCCCCCGGCGACTCCAGACGGGGATCGACCCGGTAGAAGTCGTAGGCGTGGTAGCCGTGGTAGTCTAGGCCGGAGCGATTCTCCACCGGTGGCGTCACCCAGATGGCGGTGAAGCCGAGATCCTTGATGTAGTCGAGCTTGGCGATCAAGCCCTTGAAGTCGCCGCGCCAATGGGGATCCCCCGCCTTGTAGCGATCCCGGTTATGGTAGTTGTTGCTGGCATCGCCATCATAGAAGCGGGCGGTCAGCAGGAAGTAGATGCTCTCGGCACGAAAATCGCCGCTCGCTACCCCCTGCTCGCCGATACGGTACTCGAAGCGCTGCTCGCGCTGATTGCCGCTGGCGTCAATGGCAAGGGTGCGGATCACCAGATCGGTGCCGCTCCCCTTGTCGCTCGCCACCAGGGGCTGGCCTGCATAGCGGGCCGACGCCGTGGTGGGCTGGCTGCCGTCCGTGGTGAAATGCACGGCGGGGGCGCTGTCCTGATCGTCGCTCACCCCCAGGGTGATGGACTGGTTGTCCAGATAACTCCCCGGGGCCGGGGTGACCGTCACCGTGGGGGCCTGCAGATCGGCCCCGGCCAGCGTCTCCACCTCGATGGCCTTGCGCAGGCTGTCAAAGCAGATGCGATAGCGGGTGTTGGCGCTGACCAGGTAATCCTGGGCCGGATACGCCTCGGTCCAATCCCCCTTGTGGTCAATCTTGAAGCGGGGGTTGTTGCTGCCAAAGGCCTGCTCGGTGCAGAAGGTGGTACCATCCTCGCTGGTCATGGGGGTGAGCCCCCAGTTGTTGGTCGTGCCCCGGAAGTACCAGCTGTCGCTGCTCTGTCCTGCCCCGACCATCACGCTCACGCTGCTGCTGCCCTTGGCGCCCTGATCGTCGGTGACCGTGAGGCCATAGGTGAAGTTGCCGGTCTGGGTGGTGCTGACGACGATGCTCTCCGTGGTCTCGCCGCTGCTCCACAGATAGCTCGTGATCTGGCCGTCGGGATCCGTAGAGTCGCTGCCGCTCAAGGTCAGTGACGCCCCCTGGGTCACATTCACCGTGCCCCCCGGGGTGATGACCGCGAGCGGCGGCTGGTTGTCATCCCCAAGGGGGGTGATGCTGTAGACCAGGGTCTGGTCGTTGACCTGGATGCGCACCGTACCCACGGCGCTCCAGAAGATGTCGCCGCCACTTTTCTCAAGCACGCCGTCGCCGTTGCTGTCGCCAAAGTTGACGGCCCAGTCGCCAGCCTGATCAAACTTGAGGCGCTGGCTCGCCTTGCCATCCATGTAGGCTTCCACCTGCCACAGGTGATCCCCTACCAGAGTCATGGGGAGGCTGGCCCAGCCGTTGAAGGTGCCGCGTACGTTGAGCTGCGGCAAGGTGCTGGCAAACCCCGAGGCCTCGCAACTGGCCACCGCCGTCGCGCTCACCGCCTGAGTGCTGGCGTTGATACGGATCTGGTACGCCGTGTTGGCATTGACCCCGTAGTCGGCCGCCGGGTAGCTCTGCTGCCAGTTGCCGTACCTGTCTATCTTAAAGCGCGGGCCGCCGCTGGCATCCCCGCTCACGAAGCGCTGGCAGGTATCAAAATTGACGCCGTCCGTCGACGTCATTGCGGTCGCCGCCCATCCATTCGCGGTGCCCCGGAAGAACCACTCCGCCGCCGACGTCGGCGCCGTGATCAGGGTTCCCAACAATCCGGCCGCGAGTATCCATCTAGCCATTGATAGTCCTTTATTTTCATTGTTTTGTGTGTGATGCCGGTGTGCCCCGGCATTCCCCCATCCGCTACAGTCCCGCCTTCGGATGAGCCCGATCAGTCTAGAGTTCCCCATAACCAATTCATGGCGAATGCGCGCAAAATGTGACCACCATCGACTTCGCTATTGGCTGTATGTGATTGATAGCGCTTTCATTTCCATGCAACACCGATTTGCAGGGAGGAGTGACCAACCTGATCCATTGACTCGGCGGACGAGGTGAAGTGGGGTAAGATGGCGACATTGTTTCTCTCCTCCGCCTTCGCTGGCGAGGAACCGTGCGCAGGAACCGCCTTGAACTATCGCAACGAATCCGGCCAAAACAGGCAACAGCAGGTCTTTACCGTCACCCGCCTCAACAGCGCCGTGCGCATGATCCTGGAGCAAGATCTGGGGCTGGTGTGGCTGACCGGCGAGCTCTCCAACCTGGCGATGCCAAGCTCCGGCCACTGGTATTTCTCGCTTAAGGACATATCGGCGCAGGTGCGCTGCGCCATGTTCAAGGGCAACAACCGGCGGGTGGCGTTTCGCCCGCAGGATGGCATGCAGGTGCTGGTGCAGGCGCGGGTCTCCCTCTATGAGCCGCGCGGCGACTACCAGCTGATCATCGAATCAATGCAGCCGGCAGGCGACGGCGTGCTGGCGCTGCGCTTTGAAGAGCTCAAGCGCCGCCTCGGCGCCGAAGGGTTGTTTGACGAGAGTCGCAAGCGGCCGCTGCCCCGCGAACCGCGGGCGGCGGGCCTTATCACCTCCGCCACCGGCGCGGCTTTGCACGATATGCTCACCGTGCTCAAGCGGCGTGCGCCGGATCTGCCGGTCTTTATCTACCCGACTCAGGTACAAGGCAGCGCTGCCATCAGCCAGATCGTCGCGGCGATCGCCAAAGCGAACCAGCGCGCCGAGGTGGATGTACTGATCGTTGGCCGTGGTGGCGGGTCGCTTGAAGATCTCTGGTGCTTTAACGAAGAGGCGGTGGCGCGTGCCATTGCCCACTCAGCCATCCCTGTGGTGAGCGCGGTGGGCCACGAGGTGGATGTCACCATCAGCGACTTTGCCGCCGACTTGCGTGCCCCTACCCCGTCGGCTGCCGCCGAGCTGGTTGCGCCGGATCAGAGCGCCCGTGCCCAGCGTCTGGTTCACCTCAAGCAGCGGCTGCTGCAGGCGATGAGCCGCCAGCAGACCGCCGCCCGCCACGATTTCATCCTGCTGCAAAAGCGGCTCGACCATCAGGATCCGAAGCGGCGGCTGGAGCAGCAGTCCCAGCGCCTCGACGAGCTATCTACTCGTTTGCAGCAGCTGCTACGCCAGCGGCTGCATCAGGGTGAGCGGCGCCTCGCCAACCTTGAGCTGCGCCTGCAGGGCAAAAGTCCGGAGCGCCTCTTGGCAGCTGGCAAGCGCCGCCACCAGCTGGCCGAGGAGCGGCTTCATGCCCTGATTGCCAAGCGGCAAGACCTTGCGAGCCACCGCCTCGCCATGCTCACCGCCCGCCTCGACGGGGTGAGCCCGCTCGCTACTCTGGGTCGCGGCTACTCCATCACCCGCACTGCGCGTGGTGAGGTCATCAGCCGCGCCGATCAGGTCAACCGTGGCGACCAGCTCATCACCACACTGGCGCAAGGGAGCCTGCAGGTACGGGTCGAGGAAGTTATCAAAGACGCCGAGCAGTAGAACGGCTACATCAAACCACCAGCCAATCTGCCATTCAGCCCGGCAATCAGCCAAAAACAAAGGCCACCACCGCAAACAAGGTGGTGGCCTTTTTTATATCGGGTGCAGCCGCCCGCTCACCCCTTAGCGCGGCGGGCGACCAGGGTGAACTTGTAGTCATCGCTCTTGAAGAAGTTGCGACTGAACTCGAACACTGTGCCATCTTGCAAGAAGCCACGGGAGACCTTCTCGATAATGGGCTTGGCAGGATCGATACCGAGCGCCTCCACAACCTGCGCCGAGGGGAGCACCGGAATGATCTCCTGCTCGCTGCGGTCAATCACCAGCTGCTTCACCTCTTCGATGTAGTGGTACTTGGAGCCCTGCATCACCGCATAGCTGAGGTCGGGGAAGAGAGCGAGCGGCATCCAGGTCTCCTCCAGCGTTACCGCGATCTGGCGAATAAAGCGCACCCGCTTGACGTAGTAGACCAGCGCCCCCTCCACCAGATTGAGCCGCTCGGCCAGCTCGCTGCTCGCCTTGATCACCTCGAAGGCGAGAATGTCGCTGTGGGTCTCGACCGCCGGATCGGTCACCTTCTCGTAGAGGCTGGTGAGCTGATAGATGTCGTAGTTCACCTTCTCCTGCCGAACATAGCTGCCGCTGCCCTGAATGCTCTCGATGACGTTGAGTTCGGTCAGCTGCTTGAGGGCCTGACGCACCGTCACCCGGCTCACCCCGAACTGCTCGCGCAACTCGGCTTCGGTGGGCAGGGCATCGCCGGGGGCCAGCTCCCCTTGCGCAATCCACTGCTGGATGGTGTCGGCTATCTGGCGATACATGGGTTTTTTCGACACGAAAGGCCACCTCGTCGGCTCTGCGCCATGATAAATGGAAGAGGCGCCATTCTACCCCAGTTGCCCGGCAGACAAAACGGCTCGGCCTCATTTGACCTAACAAATCACCTTGAACTGACAATACAAAAACAATACAAATAATGAATTGTATGATACCACTCACAAAAATCAGTCGGCCGGTTTGTTAGCATCGCTGTCACTTTCACCATGACGGCTTGCTGGCAAGCCAACCTGACAGAGGATCATCATGAATCTGACCAGTCTTACCGGCCCCCATCTCATCACGCTGCAAACCCGGTTTGCCGATCGGGATGCGGCCATTCATGCGCTGGCTGATCGGCTCGATCAGGCCGGCAAGCTGCACGACAAGGCTGCCTTTCTGGCTGCGGTCATGGCCCGCGAGGCGCAGGGCCCCACCGCCCTTGGCGAAGGGCTTGCGGTGCCACACGGCAAGTGTGATGCGGTGCGTGAAGCAGCCTTTGCCGTCGCTACCCTGAGCGAGGAGCTGGGCTGGGAGGGGATCGACGGCCCCGAGCCGGTCAACCTGATCTTCATGCTGGCGATCCCGACCGATCAGGCGGGCTCCACCCATATGCAGCTGCTCACCACCCTCACCACTGCCCTGGTGGATGACGATACCCGCGAGGCAGTGCTGGCGGCCCAGAGTGCCGAGCAGCTGATGGCGCTGCTTGATGGTGAAGGGGATGGCGACAAGCAACCAGAAAAAGAAGACAACTTAAATACAAATAAACCCACTGTGGTCTGTGTTACCGCCTGCCCGGCGGGGATCGCCCACACCTATATGGCTGCCGAGTATCTGGAAAAGGCGGGGCGCAAGCTGGGCATTCGGGTACTGGTCGAAAAGCAGGGTGCCAACGGCATCGAGGATCGCCTGCCGCAAGAGGCACTCGATGCTGCGGTGGCCTGCATCTTCGCCGCCGAGGTGGCCATCAAGGAGCAGGAGCGTTTTGCTGGCATCCCCCGTATCGAAACGCCGGTGGCCGAACCCATTCGCCATGCCGAGCGGATCCTCAATGATGCGCTGGAAGCGGCCAAGGCCGGTCGCACCGCCGCGACGCCCAACACCAGCCAAAGCGACGCGCAGACCGGCAAGAAGGTGAGCCTCAAGACCGAGCTCAAGCAGGCGCTGCTGAGCGGCATCTCCTTTGCCGTGCCGCTGATCGTGGCAGGCGGTACCGTACTCGCCGTCTCTGTGCTGCTGGCCCAGATCTTCGGCCTGCAACATCTGTTTGATACCGAGAACTCCTGGCTCTGGATGTATCGCAAGCTTGGCGGTGGCATGCTGGGCACCCTGATGGTACCGGTGCTGGCGGCCTATACCGCCTACTCGCTGGCAGACAAACCGGCGCTGGGCCCAGGCTTTGCGGCGGGACTGGCCGCCAACATGATTGGCTCCGGTTTTCTCGGCGGCGTGGTCGGCGGTCTTATCGCCGGTTACCTGATGCGCTGGGTCAAGCAGCATGTACGCCTTAGCCCCAACTTCAACGGCTTTCTCACCTTTTACCTCTATCCGGTGATCGGCACTCTGGTGGCGGGCAGCCTGATGCTGTTTGTCATCGGCCAGCCGGTGGCCTGGCTCAACAACAGCCTCACCGAATGGCTCAACGGCCTCTCCGGCACCAATGCGCTGGTACTGGGCGCCCTGCTCGGCTTTATGTGCTCGTTTGACCTGGGTGGCCCGGTCAACAAGGCGGCCTACGCTTTCTGCCTCGGCGCCATGGCCAACGGGGTCTACGGCCCCTACGCCATCTTCGGCGCGGTCAAGATGGTCTCGGCCTTTACCGTCACCTTCTCCACCATGCTGGCGCCACGCCTGTTCCAGACCTTCGAGATCGAGACCGGCAAGTCCACCTGGCTGCTGGGGCTGGCGGGGATCACCGAGGGCGCCATTCCGATGGCCATCGAAGATCCAATCCGGGTGATCGGCTCCTTCCTCGCAGGCTCGGTGGTCACCGGCGCCATGGTGGGAGCCATGGGGATTGGTCTCTCCACCCCGGGAGCCGGCATCTTCTCCCTCTTCCTGCTCCACGATGGCGGCCATGGCGCCCTGATGGCTGCCGCCGTCTGGCTCGGTGCGGCACTGGTGGGCACCCTTATCTCCACTGTGGTGCTGATCGGCTGGCGCCGTCACGCCATGCAGCGCGGCACCTATCAGGTGGTCGCCGCAGAGTAAGGCTCATCCTCACAAACGGTTTTTCAACAGACTATTTTTCCGCACGGCAGGCAAAGGCCGCCGTGCGTCAGTAAAGGATCATTGTCATGACAGTTTCACGAGTTCACATCACGCCGCACATGCACTGGGATCGGGAGTGGTACTTCACCACCGAGGAGTCCCGCATCCTGCTGGTCAACAACATGGCGGAGATCCTGGCGCGTCTTGAATCCGACCCCGACTACAAGTTCTATGTGCTGGACGGCCAGACCGCGGTGCTGGAGGATTACTTCGCCATCCAGCCCGAGAACAAGGCCCGGGTGAAGGCACTGGTGGAAGCGGGCAAGCTCATCATCGGCCCCTGGTATACCCAGACCGACACCATGCAGGTGAGCGGCGAGTCCATCCTGCGCAACCTGCTCTACGGGATGCGCGACTGCCTTAGCCTTGGCGAGCCGATGAAGATCGGTTATCTGCCCGACTCGTTCGGTATGTCTTCCCAACTGCCCCACATCTTCAACGGCTTCGGGATTGACCGGGCCATGTTCTGGCGCGGCTGCTCCGAGCGCCACGGTACCGACAAGACCGAGTTCCTCTGGCAAAGCAACGACGGCAGCGAGGTGACCGCCCAGGTGCTACCGCTTGGCTACGCCATCGGCAAGTACCTGCCGGAAGATGAAGCGGGCCTGCGCAAGCGGCTCGAATCCTACTTCGAGGTACTGGAGAAGGCCTCGGTGACCAAGGATATCCTGCTGCCCAACGGCCACGACCAGATGCCGCTGCAGCAGAACATCTTCGCCATCATCGACAAGCTGCGCGAGATCTACCCCCAGCGTGAATTCCACATGAGCCGCTTCGAGCAGGTCTTCGAGCGCATCGAGGCGTGCCGCGACCAGCTGGCCACCCTCAAGGGGGAGTTCAACGACGGCAAATACATGCGGGTACACCGCACCATCTCCTCCACCCGGATGGACATCAAGCTGGCCCATGCCGCCATCGAGAGCAAGATCGTCAACATCCTCGAACCGCTAGCGAGCATCTCCTGGGCACTCGGCTTCGAGTACCACCATGGGCTGCTTGAGAAGATGTGGAAGGAGATCATGAAGAACCACGCCCATGACAGCATCGGCTGCTGCTGCAGCGACAAGGTGCATCAGGAGGTGATGACCCGCTTCATTCTGGCCGACGACATGGCCGAGAACCTGATCCGCTTCTACATGCGCAAGATTGTCGACAACATGCCGGTGGCGCTCTGTGAAGACGGGGTACAGGTGGCTGACAAGCTCTGCCTGTTCAACCTGATGCCCTTCCCTCGTCAGGAGGTGATCAACACCAGCATCCGCATTCGCGCCCAATCCTTTGCCCTGCGCGATGAAGCGGGCCAGCCGGTCCCCTACTTCATCCGCGCCAAACGCGAGATTGACCCGGGTCTGGTGGACAGACAGATCGTGCACTATGGCAACTACGACCCCTTTATGGAGTACGACATCCAGCTCTGTCATCCGCTGCCGGCCATGGGCTACTGCACTCTCCATATCGAGGGCAACCAGCCGGGACTGGAGCAGCCGGTGACGGCCAGCGGCGAGCTGCTGGAGAACGATTTTTACCGCATCGCCCTCAATGACAACGGCACTTTGCAGATCCTGGACAAGCTGCGCGGCACCACCTTCGATCAGGTGCTCACGCTGGAAGAGGGCTCCGATGATGGTGACGAGTATGACTACTCACCATCGCGGGACGAATGGCTGCGCTACTCCACCGAGTTTGCGGTGACCCGCGAGGTCACCCATCAGGCGTGGCAGAGCATCGCCACTCTCAAACTGCGTATGGCCTTGCCGGCCAACCTAGCCGAGCGGGCCCACCGCCAGTGCAGCGGCCACCTTGATGTCACCTGCCGCATCACCCTGGCGCATCAGAGCCCGCGTATCGACATCGAGTTGGAGCTCGACAATCAGGCCGATGATCACCGGGTGCGGGTGCTGATCCCCACCCCCTTCCCGAGCGACACTGTGGTCTCTGACAACCAGTTTGGCTGCATCACCCGCCCCACCCGCGACAGCGCCATGGCGAACTGGGAAGCGGAAGGTTGGAAAGAGGCGCCCATTCCGGTCTGGCAGCTGATGAACTTCGTCGCCCTGCAAGATGGCAAGCAGGGACTGGCGGTGCTGAGCGACGGTCTGCGCGAGTTTGAAGTGATCGGTGAGCAGTGCGACACCCTGGCACTCACCCTGCTGCGCGGGGTCGGCGTACTCGGTAAAGAGGAGCTGCTGCTGCGCCCGGGTCGCCCCTCCGGCATCAAGCTGCCCACCCCGGACTCCCAGGTGCGTGGCAAACTCAGCTGCCGTTTCAGCCTACTGGCGTTTGCCGGCGATCACATCAGCGCCAACGTGATGCAGGCGGCGCGCCGCTACCTCACCCCGGTTCGCTGCTACAACAAGATCCCGTTCGATGCCATGAAGCTCAACAAGGCGAGCTTCACCACCCCGCTCCACTTCAGTCTGCTCTCCATGGATCCCTCCGGTCCGGTGCTGAGTGCCCTGAAGAAAGCCGAGGATGAAGAGGCGCTGGTGATCCGGGTCTACAACCCGAGCGAGCAGGCTGTGCTGAAGGGTGGCAAAGTGAGCTGCGAACACGCCCTGAGCGACTGGCAAGCGGTGCGGATGGACGAACAGCCCCTGCCCCTTGAACTGGCCGCTGGCGAGTTTGGCGAGCTGGCGCCGTGCCACTCCCGCAGCGTGCGCTTTCGGGTGGCTCGCGGCTAACCGCCGGTAACACCCACAGGTAGCAACAGGCGGGGAAGAGTCATCCCCGCCTGTTTATCCCTTCAAGCTGGCCTGCCCCGCTTGATAAAGACATAAAAAAATCCCCGCCGATTGGCGGGGATTTTTATTGGGCCCTGCTTCATCCCGCGAGCGGGAGAGCGCACTTAGCTGGCCTTGCGCAGGATCTGCTCAAGGTAGTCGGCGAAGTGGTGACCATGATGCTCCAGCAGTTTCGGGAACATGGAGATGGAGGTCATGCCCGGGAAGGTATTGATTTCATTCAGCAGGATCTCCCCCTCGTCGGTCAGGAAGAAGTCGATGCGCGAGAGGTGGGTCAGCTTCAGCTGACGGAATGCCTTGAGGGCATACTCGTGGATCGCATCGGCCTGCGCCTGGGTCAGCCCCTCGGCACGCAATGCGGTCTCGGTATGGCTGGCGCTGCTGTATTTCTCTTCATAGGTGTAGAACTTGTCCTGCGGCACGCAGATCTCGCCCGGATACGTCGCCACCAGCTCGTCACCATACTGGTAAACCGCCACTTCCAGCTCGCGCGGCTTGACCGCTTTCTCGATCAGAACCTGTTCGGAGTAACCAAATGCATCGGCAATGCCTTTCACCAGATCCGCTTCGTTGCTGGCGGAGTAGCAGCCAACGGAAGAGCCCTGGGAAGCGGCCTTGATAAAGACCTTGCCCCACTTGGCCAGCGCGGCTTTGGCCTCGGCGAGCGCCGCCTCATTTTGCTCGGTCAGGAACAGGTACGGGGTGTTGGGAATGCCGATGGCGGAGAGCCACAGCTTGGTGCTGATCTTGTTGAAGCAGATCTTGCTCGCCTCGGCATCACAACCGAGATAAGGCAATCCGGCCAGTTCGAGGAAGGATTGCAGATCGCCGGTCTCACCCGGGTAGCCGTGGATGCAGGGCACCACGTAATCCACCGGACGGGCCACGCTGTCGAACGAAAGCAGCTTGTCGAGCCCCAGCTTGCACTCGCGGCCATCGGCACTTAGCCAGCGATCGGCGAACATCTCGACGCGGGTCACTTCGACACCGGGCAGAAGGCCCAGTTGTTGCTCGAGGAAATTGGCGCTGCGCAGAGAAACTTCGTGCTCTGAGCCACCGCCGCCGCACAGCAGCAAGACATGCATGTTCTTCATTAGATGTGATCCCTTGGGAAAAGCGGCCTCGTCATGACCATTTGATAAGCCAACCACCATAAAAACCGGACGAAGCCAGATACGAACATAAGTGCGCGCCAGTGTAGCAAGGGAGATCAACCCTTGTCAGCTGATGGGAGACCCATGACCCCACTTCTTGCAGTGAAAAGTCTCCCCTGTGTCAAAATCGGGACACATTGCCCCTCAGCGCGGGGGATCGACCCTTCCCATGCCGTTGCCATTGACCCGAAACCAGCCGGCAATACTGTAGCGCTCGCGATTGGCAGGCAGTACCTCGTGGGGAAACTCCTCGGAGAGAAACATGACCAGCCGCCCCCCCTTGGGGCTGACATCCATCAGAAACTGCTCCTTGTCGTCATACATGCGCAGCACTCCACCCGCTTCGGGCAGCCAGTCGTTGTTGAGGTAAAACACGGTGGTAAGACGGCGGTTGGAGCGACCGGCAAAGGCATCCCGATGGGTGGCGTAAAAATCCCCGCTGCGATAGCGGGCGAAGTGGGCCTCGTAGTCGAACAATCCCAGCATCAGCATCCGGTTGGCGGCAAGACGCAGGGACTCCATCCGGGCGAGGTAGTCAGCCACCGGCGCACCGAGGGAGGGCTCCAGCCAGTGAATCTGGTCACGGCGAATGTCGGGATTGCCCTGGTGCAGGGCGTCACGGCCGATCCCGGCCGGTTGCCATTCGCTTGGCAAACAGGCTTTGAGGGCATCCACCTCGGTGGCGGTCAAAAAATCATCCACTATCACCCATCCCCGGGTGTAAATGGCATCCATGGCAGCTTGATAGTCCAAGATTGGCTCACAATGAGTAGAAAGAGGGCGCTTTGTAGCGACTTACCGGCAAAGTCACAAACCGGTTTGCTTCTCTTGAGAAGTCCCAACATCAATACGCGAGTTGCTGCCCGCCGCCCCGCGTTTTTGTCGACAGTTGTGATCCCGCTCTGCCAAGGAGCGTATTGGCTGTCGAAACTGTGATGGCCCTTGCAATCAAGGGGACGGATCCTTGCTCTCACCTTGCCGTTAAAAGAGCCAACCGATACCGTAGCCACATCACCATCATGTCGTTAGGCCGGCGCTCATCGCCACAACCGACCTGACACCCCACGGATAACCACGAGAAGGATCTGCTTATGCCTCTGCCCGACCTTATTTTGCAACAACTGGATGGAAGCCCCTACCCGCTGACTCAACTGGCGGGCAAGGTGGTACTGGTGGTCAATGTGGCTAGCCGATGTGGCTTTACTCCTCAATACGAGGGGCTGGAAGCCCTCTATCGCGAGCTGGGGCCAGAGGGGTTGGTGATCCTGGGCTTCCCCTGCAACCAGTTCGGCAATCAGGAGCCGGGGGATGCGGACGAGATCGCTCGCTTCTGCTCTCTCGATTATCCGGTCAGCTTCCCCATCATGGCCAAGTGCGATGTCAACGGTGAACAGGCCCACCCCCTCTATCAATGGCTCAAGAAAGAGAAACCGGGGCTGCTGGGGCTCGAAAACGTCAAGTGGAACTTCACCAAGTTCCTGATCGACCGTGATGGCAAGGTGGTTGACCGCTTTGCTCCCACCACCAAGCCGGAGAGTCTGGTCACCCCCATCCGCGACCTGCTCTGATTGCTTTTCGCGATACAAAAGAGCGGCCGGTACAACAGCTACTGCGCAGCGGCCGCTCTTTTGCTATATTACGCCCCCGTTATCATTTCCATATCGTGGCTGGCCCCAACGCGCTGGCCACCCGTTGAGCCAAAGGCTCATCTCAGGAGTTTCTCTCGAACATGTCATTCAACGAACTGGGTCTGTCCCCGCACATCCTGCGGGCCGTCAAGGAGCTGGGTTACGAACAGCCAACCCCCATCCAGCAGCAAGCCATTCCGGCTATTCTGGCTGGTCAGGATGTGCTCGGCGGTGCCCAGACAGGCACAGGCAAAACGGCCGGTTTCACCCTGCCGATGTTGCAGCGTCTGCTGGCCAACCATGGCCGCGGGCGACGTCAGGTGCGCGCCCTGGTGCTCACCCCGACCCGCGAACTGGCGGCACAGGTGGGCGAGAGCATCATAAAGTATGCCCACCACCTGCCGTTCAAGACTCTGATCGCCTATGGCGGTGTCAGCATCAAGCCCAATCTGGACGCCATCAAGCTGGGGGTGGACATTCTGGTCGCCACCCCGGGCCGTCTGCTGGATCTGCTGACCCAGGGCGCCCTGACCCTGAGCCAGCTGGAAGTGTTGGTACTGGATGAAGCGGATCGCATGCTCGACATGGGCTTTATCGTCGACATCCGCCGCATCATGAAGGCGCTGCCTGCAGAGCGGCAAACCCTGCTCTTCTCTGCCACCTTCTCAAACGACATCAAGGCGCTGGCGGATGACCTGCTGAACGACCCCACCCTGATCGAGGTGGACCCCAGCAATACTGCCGCGGAGCAGGTGACCCAACGCATCATTCAGGTGGATCGGGAACGCCGCCGCGAGCTGCTCTCCCACATGATTGGCCGTGGCAACTGGCAGCGGGTGCTGGTCTTTGTCCGTACCAAGCAGATCGCCGACCGCCTCGCCCAGCAGATGCAAAAAGATGGCCTCAATACCGTGGCGATCCACGGTGACAAGAGCCAGGGAGCCCGCAACCGGGCGCTGGCCGATTTTCGCAGTGGCGACGTTCGGGTATTGGTGGCAACCGATATCGCCGCCCGCGGTCTGGATATCGATCAACTGCCCTACGTGATCAACTTCGAACTGCCCCAGATGGCGGAGGATTACATCCACCGTATCGGCCGTACCGGCCGCGCCGGTCGTGGCGGCGAGGCAATCTCGCTGGTCAGCCAGGACGAGCTGGGTCAGCTCAAGGCTATCGAAGCCTTGATCGGCCAATCCCTGACCGTGGAGATCCTGGAAGGGTATGAGCCAAGCGGCAAGCCGAGTCGCCAGACTCTGCCGGGCAGCAAGCCGGTGCAGAACCCGCCCCGGGCTCGCGGCCATGCCAACGCCAAGAGCAATGCCAAAGGCAAACCTGCCGCAGGCAAGGGCAAAGCCAAGGATGATGCCTCCAAGAAGCCCGCCCAGTCTCCTCAAAACAAGTCCCGCAAACGGGAAGTGGTGGGCGAGGATATCGGCTTTGCGCCAATGCGCCGCTTGCCCAAAGCAATGCGCGACAGCTATCAGGAGAGCAGCGACGAGTAAGCTCGCACGACGCTAACTGCCAAGCCAAAAGAGGGAGCCTGCAAGGCTCCCTCTTTCGTTGTGGATCACACGGAGCCGTGCAAATGCTCCACTCGGGCTCAGACCAGCGAATGGCGCACCGCGGCGGTACCATGGCTGGGCGGCGCTGAACCATCGAGCGGATTGAGCTGCAAGAACTCGAACAAGCCAGCCTGCATATTGACGTTCCAGAAGCGTCCGGCGAGGGTGAGTTGCAACCGTGCGCTCCCGATCTCGGCCAGCCCGTGCTGCTGCCAGGCGGCAAAAAGCGGCATCAGATGGGTCAGCAAAGGCGTTGGCAGATGATCCAGCGCCAGCACGCCACTGTCGAGGGCGCCACGCAGCAGACCGTCCATCCTTGCATTGTGATTGCGCCCCATCACCATCCCGGGCGCCCGCTTGCCACTGGCCAGCGCGTCATGCCAGGGGGCCAGATCCCGTCCATACATCAAGCCGTGGCCAAGAATGCTGCCCCCAGCACCGGCGCCAAAGGGGAGGATCTCCGCACCGCGCTTGGCCATCTGGTTATAACGACTCTGCTCGGCCGGACTGCGCCGCCAGTGGCTGCAAGATAGACGCTCCCAGCCGTGGGCTTCCAGTTGCGCCCCGCCATAGGCATACATGGCCGCCCGCTGCTGGCCATCGGCCAGCCAATCCAGGGTGCCCTTCTCCTGCGCCCGCTCCAGATTGGTGCCCTGCATGGCGATGAGCTGGTAGAGATCGACCCCGTGTACACCACTCGCCATCACATCGCGGATATCCTGCTGCCACACGGCATCACCCTGACCGGGCAGGCCGAAGATGAGATCCGCCACGATCACAGCCGCATCATCCCGGGTCAGCTCACCCAGACGGGTCAGCAGCGCCTCCCTGTCATCGAAACGGGCCGCCTGCTGACGCACCCTGGTATCAAAGCTCTGCACCCCGAAGGAGAAGCGGTTGAAGCCCCCCGCCAGCGCCACCTGCCATTTCTCATCATCAAAGCCGTTGAGGCGCCCCTCCAGCGTCACCTCGGCATCCGCCGCCAGCGGAAAACGGCGGATCACGGCAGCCAGCATGGCCAGCTCATCGGCGCTCATGTCGGTCGGCGTACCGCCCCCCACATAGACGGCTGAAAATGGCATGCTCTGCGCCAGCGGGGTGTCAGCCGCCTGCGCAAGGGAGGCGCACAAGGCGTTGACATAGCGGTTTATCCGCGCCGGATTGGCGCCATTTTCGAAAAAATTGCAGAAACTGCAGCGCTTTCGGCAAAACGGAATGTGGATGTAAAGGGCGCGCTCCTCAGCTTCACTCTCTCGCTGCCACCAGCTCTGCCAGCCAGCCTCATCCAGCGGGAAGGGGCGCATCCCTCCCCGACTGGCGTGAGCCGAGGTCTTGGCGCTAAAAGCAAACTTGAGGGGATCCGGCGTGGGAATACCGGTCATGGAAGGGGTCAGATTCATGATGGTCACTATTATCAGCAAATAATGACAATGATAACGATTATCGTTACTGACATTTTGTTCTGGATCAACCCGAGGAGCAGCCCCCCTCCCGAAAGGCATTTTGGCAACCAGCATTACCGATCTGCTTAACAGATTATTTACTCAAGAGTGGTTATCGTGTGCCGATAGAGAACCATCTCCCGCCGTTTCTTCGTCTACGATCAAGATGATACGGGATCACATAACAACACCAAGCGCATGGAACTTGCCCAAAATGCATAACCTCTCCTTGAACTGGAAAATATTCCTCCCTCTTGCGCTGGTCATCAGCACCACCTTTGGCCTCTGCTTCGAACTCTCCGCATGGCTGCAACGGGATCTCGCCATCCGGCTGGCAGAGGAGAAAGTGGAGAGCATGGCCAACACCTATATGGATCAGGTGAACGTGCTGATGATGACAGGTGGCATGGCCAACCGGCAGATAGTGCAGACCAAACTCAAGAGTGAAGCGGGCATCGTTGAGGCCCGTCTGGTGCGCGCGCCGGCCGTCAGCAACCTGTTTGGCCCGGGTCATCCGGATCAGAAAGCACAGGATCCCCTCGATGAGCGTGCCATCAATCAGGGCGAAGCCATTCTGGAGCAGCAGGGCAACCGGCTAACCCTGATCAAACCGTTCAAAGCCTACAAGGAGTATCGCGGCACCCAGTGCCTCACCTGTCATCAGGTCAATGAGGGGACCGTGATGGGGGCTGTGCGGATCAGTTATGACCTTAGCCACACCTTCGGCGAGATCCGCCACAACAACCTGATCCTGAGCGGCAGCCTGGCCGCCGTCTTCAGCCTCGGCTTCGGCTTGCTCTGGTGGGTATTGCAACGCTACGTGAAACACCCACTGCGCCAACTGCAGCTCACCATGATCCGGATGGCCAAAGAGCGCGACCTCGCCCTCCCCCTGATCAACCAGAGTCAGGATGAGCTGGGCCAGATGACCCGCGCCGTCAATGACATGGTGCAGGGCTTCCGCCACAGCCTGCAGGAGGTGGAAGGGGCAACCCACCAGCTCTATCAGGAGTCGAACCAGATCCGTCAGGTGGCGACCCAGACCGAAAACTCGGCCCGTCAACAAGAGGGGATGACCACCCAGGTCGCCGCCGCCGTAAGCGAACTGGCCGCCAGCTCTCATGAAGTGCGCGAACATGCCCGCCACAGCGCCGAGCTCTCCGCCCTCACCAATCAGGATGCCGCTGACACCAGCCGCCTCGCCCAGCACTCCATCACAGATATGGGCGAGATGTCGGCAGAGATCGATCGGGTGGATCAGGTGATCCAGCAACTCGACAGCCGCTGCCTGGCTGTTGACGGTGTGCTCGAGGTGATCAAGGGGATTGCCGATCAGACCAACCTGCTGGCCCTCAACGCCGCCATTGAAGCGGCCAGGGCCGGCGAGCAAGGCCGTGGCTTTGCGGTGGTAGCCGATGAAGTGCGGGCCCTCTCCAACCGTAGCCGTGCCGCCAGCGAGGAGATCTCCCAGATGATCGCCGCCCTGCAAAACGAGGCCCAAAGCGCCGTTGTGGTGATCGGGGATGCAAAAAGCAAAGCCGGTGAGAGCATCAGCAAGACAGAGGCGACCTTGGCGGCCATGCAAAACATCATTGGACGCATCGCCAGCATCAATGACCTCAACGCCCAGATGGCACAATCAGCAGAAGAGCAGGACAGGGTCTGCAGCGAAGTGGATCACGCGGTCAGCGACATTCGCAATACGTCAAATGACACTCTGGGTCAGGCCCATGCCGCCAACCTCGCCAGTATCCAGCTGGTCGAGCAGTGTCAAAAACTGGAGGCCTTGCTGAAAACCTACCGCTGGTAATCCAGCCAATGGCAACAAGCGCGCTCCCGAGTCGCGCTTGTTGCCGCAAACTACCCTTGATGGGCGGTGTCGAGCATTCATCAATCCTCTTCAGCACATAGCATGTGTGCTTCATCTCCCTTGGCAACATAGCCTCAACAGTCATCCCACCAGGGCTCCAGTAGCGTGAGCTGCTGGCGGTCGAGATCAAGCGCCACCTCGATACCCAGCGGCAACGTCAGCATGGGGTGGGTATGGGCGCAGTCAAACTCCGCCAGAATGGGGAAGCTCGGCTCCCCCACCACCTCCAGCAGGATATCGAGGGGGCGCTTGCCGCTACCCTGATCGTTGAACAACTCGTGCTTGCCGAGGATAAGGGCGCCGATCCGATCAAACACCCCGCACAGTTTGAGATGGGCAAAGGAGCGCTCCAGCGTCTCGGCAGATTTCAGGCTGTCCTCGAGCAGCAAAATGTCGCCGTGCTCGATGACGGGCATATAGGGGGAGCCCCAGATCCCCGCCATGGTGTTGAGGTTGCCGCCAATCAGCCGTCCCTCAACCCGACCTGAACCCACCGAGATCAGCCGATTGGGCTGGCAACGCTTGGCCCGGGTCTGGCTTTCCCAATCGAGCCGTTCATCGCTCCACTTTACCGGGGTGGGCAGCGTGCAGGGGACGCCAGCTTCATCGGCCAATGCAATCTGTAAAAAACTGGCCAGCGTCTCATCCACCAGCGGCGGCAACTCGCCAAAGGAGGCCACCAGCGCCGGGCCATAAAAGGTAACCAGGCCAGTTTGGGCGTGGATGCCGAGCAGTAGCGCCGTCACGTCTGAGTAGCCGACGATGATCTTGGGGTCGCGCCTCAGCGCCTCAAAATCGAGGTAGGGCAGCAGGGAGTTGGAGTTGCTGCCGCCAATCACCGACATGATGCAGCGTACTTCTGGGTCGCGAATAAGGGCGTTGAGCTCCTCGGCCCGCGCAACGATGGAGCCGGAACGCCAGTGCTCCTGCTGGCCGGTGAAGCTGCCCGCCTTGAGCCTAAAGCCCTGCCCCTCAAGAAAGGCTTTTGCGCGGGCAAAACGGTTGGGTGCCCAGGCGGTCGCCGCGCTGGAGGGGGAGAAAAAAGCGATGGTATCGCCACGTTGGAGCAGCGGGGGAACCAATAACGTCATGACACACTCATCCTTGCCAATATCCAGCCATCACAGAGTCGTTGAGACTCCTACACAACCCCTTTGATCACAACGGGTTTATCACTATCGTTTAGAAATACAAAACACTTGATTCATTATTAACAGATATTCTAAACACCATCCCCTTCCTAGAATGACCTCATTGCGATGGCCAACCCCGGTTGGTTGTCAGAACGGTCGGCCTGACAGCCCGAACGTTCTCTTTCCCACTTTTTCTCTCTGACTTATCAATGAGGTGCCTGTCATGAACAAAAACGCATCCCCCAGCGCATTGGTTGTAGAAGGCGGTGCCATGCGCGGCATATTTGCCAGCGGCGTGCTGGATGCGTTTATCGAGCATGACTATCGCCCCTTTGACTTCGCCATCGGCGTCTCGGCGGGGGCCACCAACTTGCTGGCTTATCTCGCCAGCCAGCATGGCCGCAGCCACGAGATCCTGACCAAACTGGCATGCAGCCAGCAGTTTATGGATCCCCTGCGTTTTGCCAAGGGGGGCAATCTGGTGGATATCCACTGGCTGTGGAACACCAGCTGTCGCAAGTATCCCCTCGACATTCACGCCTACCGGGAGACCGGCATCCCCTTCTATGCGGTGGTGACCAATACCCTGACCGGCAAGGCGGAGTACATCCGGGTCAAGCCGGAGAACATGAACGAGGTGCTGCCCGCCAGCTGCGCCATTCCCCTCGCCTCCCACGAATACCCGGAGGTACACGGGGTACCGATGACAGATGGCGGGGTGGCCGACTCCATCCCGGTGATCGAAGCCTACCGCCGCGGTGCCCGTCACCTGACGGTGATCCTCTCCGAGCCCCTTGGCTATCGGCTCAAGCCGATGCCTTTCCCCTGGATGATCCGCACTCTGCTCAAGACCCGCCCCGCGCTGGCACAGGCGCTGGAGCAGCGGGATCGCAGCTACAACGAGGCGCTCGATTTTATCGCCAATCCGCCGGACGACTGCCAGATCGAGGTGATCGCCCCGGCCGACTACTTCCCCGTTTCCCGTTTCACCCGCGATATCAACAAGCTGGAGATGGGATACGTGATGGGCAAGTGCGCAGGCTATCAGGCCGCCCTGCTCAATTGACAAGGGTTTTACAGGCATGACCCGACCTGCCGCGACGCACGCGCCGCCAACACAATAACAATCGGGTCAGTTGAGCAACATGAGTCATAAAAACAGACCGTGGCGAGGCAAGCGCGGCCAGAACCGGTGCCAGACACCCTGACCGGCCCGCTCCTCATCCCTATGCCAGGGCATCTCACCCTCATACAAGGTGTTTATTTATGTCGTTTCTTCTCACCCATCCCGCGCTGGCGCAGCTGTTCGAGCGGCTGCTGCCCGATTACCGGATCATGGCGCCCGCGGCCGAATATCGGGGCGGCCGCTTCTCCGACACCGACAACGTCACCTACCACAGCATCCGCCATCCGGCCGATCTGGTGTGGCAGGAGAAGTCCCACTTCTCCCCGAAAGAGGTGGTGCTCCCCATCACCCAGACCCTGTTCCACTTCGACAATCTGGAGCTGCGCGAATCAAAGGTGGAGGCCAAGCCTACCCTGCTGTTCTTGCGCAGCTGCGATATCCACGCCCTGCGCAGGCTGGATCAGGTCTACCTGAAAAATGGCCAGAACAGCGACGTCTACTACGCCCGGCTGCGCAGCAAGCTCAAGCTGGTACTGCTGGAGTGCCGCGAGAGCTTCGAGAACTGCTTCTGCGTCTCCATGGGCAGCAACGAGACCCAGGATTACGCCGCCGCCATTCGTCTGAGCGATGAGGGTGCCCGTATCGAGGTGAAGGATCCCGAGCTGCTCGGCTACTTTGCCGAACTCGGTGAATCCGACGACTTCACCCCGGAATTTGTCCAGAGCAACCCGGTCAAGGTACGCACCCCGGACAGCGTCTGTGACGACCCCCAGCGGATCCGCCAGATCCTCACCGCCCATCCGGTCTGGGCCGAGTACGACAGCCGCTGCATCGGCTGCGGCCGCTGTACCACCTCCTGCCCGACCTGCAGCTGCTACAGCGTGCACGACCTCACCTATGCGGAGAACCCCAAGCAGGGCGAGCGCCGTCGCCAGTGGGCCAGCTGCATGGTGGATGGCTTCAGCGACATGGCCGGTGGCCACGGTTTTCGCGCCAAGCATGGCGAGCGCCTGCGTTATCGCGCCCTGCACAAGGTCAACGACTACAAGGCCCGTCAGGGGGAGGAGCACATGTGCGTCGGCTGTGGCCGCTGCGACGATCGCTGCCCTCACTACATCTCCTTTAGCAACATCATCAACAAGATGACCGATGTGGTCGAACAGACCATCGCAGCCGACAACGCGCAGGGGGCGAACTGATATGTGCCAGTGCCAGCAAACCGCAACAGCAGAACCGCAGCAGGACGTGGTCGAAAACCGCCTGCTGCCCAAGGCCTACACCATTCTGGCCATCGAGCGTCACACCGAGCTGGAGTGGAACTTTCGGGTCTCCCGCGACTTTGATGTCCACTACGGCCAGTTTGTGGAGGTCTCCCTGCCCACCGTCGGCGAAGCGCCCATCTCGGTCTCCGACTATGGCGATGGCTATGTGGATCTGTTGATCCGTAAGGTCGGCAAGGTAACCGATGCGCTGTTTGCCCTCGATGTGGGCGACAAGGTGTGGATGCGCGGCGTCCACGGCAACGGCTACCCGCTGAAAACCTACCGCAACCAGCACCTCATCGTGGTGGCGGGCGGTACCGGCGTCGCCCCGGTCAAGGGGCTGCTGCGCCGCTTCAGCAAACACCCGGAAGAGGTGAAGTCCCTCGACATGATCCTCGGCTTCAAGAACGAGCAGGCGGTGCTCTATCGCCACGAGATGCCGCTCTGGGCCGAGCAGCAGAACCTCATCGTCACCCTGGACGAGGGCAAGGAGAGCGAGCAGTTTCGCATCGGCCGGGTCACCGACTACATCGACCAGCTGGATCTCGCTGACAAGGAGGATATCCAGGTGATCGTGGTCGGCCCCCCCATCATGATCCGCTTCGTGGTGCTCGCCTTCCTCGAGCGGGGCATCCCCAAGAATCGCATCTGGGTCGACTACGAACGCCGCATGGCCTGCGCCGTGGGCAAGTGTGGCCACTGCCGGATGGGCGACACCTATATCTGCGTGGATGGACCGGTCTTTCGTTTTGACCAGGCCCAGCATCTGATCGACTGAGGGAGAACACCATGAGTCTCGATATCGACATCATCAAGGCCCGCGCCAAGAACGAATACCGCCTCTCCAAGGTGCGCGGCGAAGCGATGATCAGCGTACGCATTCCCGGCGGGATCATGCCCGCCCACCTGCTGACGGTAGCCCAGCAGATCGCCGAACAGTATGGCAACGGCCTGATCCACCTCACCACCCGCCAGAAGCTGGCGATGCCCGGCATCAAGTATCAGGACATGGACAAGGTCAATGCCGCCCTCGAGCCCTTTATCAAGGAGATCGAGGTGGAGACCTGCGGCATCGAGGTAGAGGACACCACAGCCGGTTACCAGACCATCGGCGGGCGCAACATCGTCGCCTGTCAGGGCAACACCATCTGCCAGAAGGGCAATATCGACTGCACCGGGCTGGCCCAGCGGATGGAGAAGCACCTCTACCCCAACCCCTATCACCTCAAGATGGTGATCGCCGGTTGTCCCAACGACTGCGCCAAGGCCAACATGGCCGACTTCGGCATCCTCGGCATCGCCAAAATCCACTTCAATGCCGAGCGCTGCATCGGCTGCGGCGCCTGCGTCAAGGCATGCAGCCACCACGCGGTGGATTGCCTCGCCATCAAGCATGGCAAGGCGGTCAAGGAGGAGAGCAAGTGCATCGGCTGTGGCGAGTGCGTGCTGGCCTGCCCGACCCTCGCCTGGCAGCGGGATCCCAAGCAGCTCTACATGGTCAAGCTGGGGGGGCGCACCAGCAAGAAGACCCCCCGTACCGGCAAGCTGTTCCTCAACTGGGTCACCGAAGAGGTGCTGCATGCGGTGATCAAGAACCTGTTCGAGTTCGAGGCCGAGATGCTGGATGGCAAACCCATCTACCTGCACATGGGTCACCTTATCGACCGGGCCGGTTATCACAAGTTCAAGGAGCGGGTGCTGCGCGGCGTCACCCTCAACCCGGAAGCCATGGTCGCTGACCGCATCTTCTGGGCCGAAGATCTGTACGTCGCCAACATGCACGTCAAAGCGGTGCAATAGGAAAAACCTCGTTTGGGGAAGCGTGATCAAGTGGCCGACACCGGTGGGGATCTGTCGTTGGCCCGGGCGTAGATCACCCTTCCCCTTTTTTATTCCCGTCGGGGGATCTTTCCCCCGACCATCCGGGGTGCGTCACGGCGCGCCCTGCTATCTCGCCCGGCGCGGCATTGCGAGCGGGCCTGCATCCGGAGCCTGTTATGGACTTTCTCCCTCTCTTCTGTCAGCTGCAAAACAAGCCGGTCCTGATCGTCGGCGGCGGTGAGGTGGCGGTGCGCAAGGCGCGCCTGCTGCTCGATGCCAAGGCGAAGATCACCATCAATGCCCCGCACCTGGAACCCCAACTGATGAGCTGGGCCGAGCAGGGTCGCCTGACCGTCTGCGCCGCCGGCTTTCATCCCGAACTGCTCGATGGCAAGTGGCTGGTGATAGCCGCCACCAACCAGCCAGAGGTCAACCATCAGGTCTTTCATGAGGCGAGCCTGCGCCAGATCTTCTGCAATGTGGTGGACTCTCCTGCCCACTGCAGCGCCATCATGCCCGCCATCATTGACCGCTCGCCGCTGATGGTGGCCATCTCCAGCGCAGGCGCGGCGCCGGTTCTAAGCCGTCAGCTGCGGGAAAAATTCGAAGCCATGCTACCGCAACACCTCGGCCAGCTCGCGGCGCTGGCGGGCAAGCTGCGCGAGCGGGTCAAACTCATTCCGGACAAGCTGGCCCGCCGCCGCTTCTGGGAGCGGCTCTTTAGCCACGATCGCCTCGCCCGCCAACTGGCCCGCGGCCAGCAGCAAGCTGCCGAACAGAGTGTCGCTGAGCTGCTCGAGGAGCAACCGCAGAGCAAGGGAAGCGTCACCCTGGTGGGCGCCGGCCCCGGCGATGCGGGACTGCTTACCCTAAGCGGTCTGCAGCAGTTGCAGCAGGCGGATGTGGTGGTCTATGACCGGCTGGTGTCGCAGGAGGTATTGGCGCTTGTTCGCCGGGATGCCGAGCGGATCTTTGTCGGCAAGGAGGCGGGCCGCCACTGCGTGCCCCAGCAGGCGATCAACCAGCTGTTGCTTGAGCAGGCCCGCCTCGGCAAACAGGTGGTGCGGCTCAAAGGAGGCGATCCCTTTATCTTTGGCCGTGGCGGTGAGGAGCTGGAGACCCTGGCCGAGGCGGGCATCCCCTTCTCGGTAGTACCGGGCATTACGGCAGCCTCAGGCTGCGCCGCCTACAGCGGCATTCCCCTCACCCACCGCGATCATGCCCAGCGGGTGCAGTTCATCACCGGCCACGACAAGGAGGGCAATATCGCCCAGGAGTGGTCGGCGCTGGCCGCCCCCCGCCAGACCCTGGTCTTCTACATGGGGCTGGCCCACGCCGCCCGCATTCAGGATGCGCTGCAAACCCACGGCATGCCCGGCCACACCCCGGTGGCGCTGGTGGAGCAAGGCACCCAGCTCAGTCAGCGGGTGGTGCGCGGCGAGCTGCAACAGCTGGCCGACCTGGCCCGTCAGGTGAAGAGCCCGAGTCTCATCATCATCGGCTCGGTGGTCACTCTGGCCGACCAGCTCGACTGGTATGGCAACGGCAGAAATTGATCAATAAACGAGAAGGGCCGACAACCGGGTTGTCGGCCCTTGGGCAGCCAGCAGTTATCCACTTTATCCGTGACCCTGCCTGCGACGGCAGTTGTAGGCAACCCTTGCGAGGCGCATCACACCAGCACGGCGGTACCACTGATGCTGACCATCAGCATGCTGCCGTTTTGCCCCACCACTTCGTAGTCGATATCGATACCGACCACCGCATTGGCGCCAAGGGCGGCAGCGCGCTCTTTCAGCTCATCGAAGGCGATGTCGCGGGCACGGGCCAGCTCTTTTTCATAGGCGCCGGAGCGGCCGCCGATGATGTCGCGGATCCCGGCAAAGAGATCCTTGAAAATGTTGGCGCCGAGAATGGCTTCGCCAACCACGATGCCGCGGTATTCACGAATGGTTTTGCCTTCCAGCGTGGGGGTCGTCGAGAGGATCATCTTGAACTCCTGTGAGTAGCAGAAGGCCCCAGACTACCCCAACTGACAGCAAATCCCAACCGGGTGGTGGCCTGTACGACGCCGTCATTAAAAATCACGACGGTCAGATAAAAAACACCGCGCACGGGGCGCGGTGTTTGTTTCAGAGGGCCATTGCAAACGGCAACGCCATTACGGGTTGTAGGAGACCACCGAGCCACTGAGGCCGGTCATCTGGGAGATCCGTCCCTGCATCCCCTGCAGTTTGGCCTTGGAGACATCCGGCCCGATAAAGACACGGTTGAGCTGACCCTGCACCGGTGTGCGCGGCGAGGTGTGGGCAGAGTAGCCCGCCGCCCGCAGCTTGCTCACCAGCGCGTTGACGCTGTCGACGTTCTTGAAGGCACCAAGCTGGAGGATCCAGCTACCCTGCGCGGCCGCGGGTGCAGGTGTGGTCGACTGATTCATCTTGCTTTCAATCAGATCATCGAGGGACTTGATCTGACCCGCCTGTGGTTTGGCTGGCGCAGGTGCCTTGGCCACTTCAACCGGTTTGGCTGGCGTCGGCTTGGGTGCTGGCTTGGGCGGTTCGACCGGTTTTTTGGCCACCACTTCTGGCTTGGGCTGTGGCTTGGGTTGGGCATTCTGTTGCGACTGGACCGGTGCGGCAGGGGTTGTCGCCAGCTGCGCGCCGTTGCCCTGACCGGCGAGGGTCATGGGGTCAGCCACCTCTTCCACTTGCCACTGCTGGGCCGCAGAGGCCTGTTGCTGGCTGGCCAGATGATCGGCGGGCAGGCTGCTGGCTGCCGAGACCTGCAGCGCAGGCTTGGCAGGCTCCAGCTCGGGGCGCAGCGGGATCTTGGCAAAGGCCTCCTCCTTTTGTGCCAGCTTGTGACCATCCAGCAAGTCCGGCAGGAAAATAACAACCAGGGCCACCAGGATGACGGTGCCCACCAGACGGTTTTGAAACTTCGAGGCCAAGTTGAATCCTACCTTTACGTAACTCAATATGCGATTTGGCTCCCCGCCAAAGGGCTGGGGAGCCGGGGTGTGGCCTAGACGGCGACACCCGCCAGAATGTCGGCGACAGTGTAAAACGAACCAAACACAATGACCATATCGTCCGGACTCGATGCGGCCAACGCTGCCTGATAAGCGGCGCTGACATCATCAAACTCCCTGGCAGGCCCCTTGCCCTCTCCCAACGCCGCAGCCAGTTGCGCAGCGGTGGCGGCGCGCGGGCCGGTGAGGCTGGCCAGATACCACTCGCCGATCAGACCGTCGAGCTCAGCAAGTGACCCCGCCATGTCCTTGTCTTTGAGCATGCCGACCACGGCACGGCGCACACCCGTGCAGGGCATCTTGCGCAATTGCGCGGCCAGATAGGCTGCCGAATGGGGGTTATGGGCCACATCGACGATCACCAGCGGCGCACTTTGCAACTGCTGCATCCGGCCAGCCAGCCGGGCATTGGCAAGCCCGTCACGAATGGCGGACTCCGGCAGCGGCAAGCCGAGGGATTCCAGCGCCGCCAGCACGGTCACCGCGTTCATCAGCGGCAGCGCCGGTTTTGGCAGATCCCGCCACTGGTTGAGGCCGTGATAATCCCAACCGCTCTCGTGCTCATCGCCACGAAAATCGAGACCGACCTGACGCAGGTTGGCGCCAAGACGCTGTGCTTCGCTCGCGATAGTCGCAGGTGGATTGGGCTCACCGCTGATGGCGGGTTTGCCGGCGCGATAGACCCCAGCCTTCTCCACCGCCACGGCTTCACGGGTATCACCCAGCCAGTCGCAGTGATCGAGGGCAATGGAGGTGATCATCGCCACATCGGACTCCACCACATTGGTGGCGTCGAGCCGACCACCCAGCCCCACCTCCAGCAGCAGCACATCGGGCGCGGCGCGGCGAAACAGCCACAGCCCAGCCAGTGTCGCGAACTCGAAGAAAGTGAGGGCAATCTCGCCGCGAGCCGCTTCCACCTCGGCAAAAGCGGCGCAGTGATCGCTGTCGGCCAGTTCGGCCCCGTTGATCCGCACCCGCTCGGTAAAGCGCAGCAGATGGGGCGAGGAGTAAACGCCGACCTTATAGCCTGCGGCCATCAGAATGCTGGCCGCCATGGCACAGCTGGAGCCCTTGCCGTTGGTACCCGCCACCGTGATCACCTTGAACGGCAGTTGGGTCAGCCCCATACGCCGGGCAACGGCACCGACCCGATCCAGACCCATGTCGATATTGACCGGATGGATCTGCTCCAAATAAGAAAGCCAGTCGACAAGCGACCGGCTTTGGGATTGTTGCATGTTTGAACTCATCTTCACTCTTCGATGACGTGAGTATTCAGCATTTTGGCGAGCAGGCTGGCCAGACGGTTACGCATGTCGCGACGATCGATAATCAGGTCGATGGCCCCCTTCTCCAGCAGGAATTCGGAGCGCTGGAAGCCTTCCGGCAGTTTCTCGCGTACGGTCTGCTCGATAACGCGCGGGCCGGCAAAACCGATCAGCGCCTTGGGCTCGCCCACGTTGATGTCACCCAGCATCGCCAGACTGGCGGAAACGCCCCCCATGGTGGGGTCGGTCAGCACAGAGATAAAGGGCAGGCCAGCCTTGGAGAGTCGGTCTAGCGCCGCGCTGGTCTTGGCCATCTGCATCAGGGAGAAGAGGGCTTCCTGCATGCGGGCACCACCAGAAGTGGAGAAACAGACCAGACCGCGGCCCTCCTTGATGCACTCCTCGACAGCGCGCACGAAGCGGGCACCGACCACGGAGGACATGGAGCCACCGATAAAGGAGAACTCAAAGGAACAGGCGACAACCGGCACCCCTTTGAGGGTCCCTTTCATGACCACCAGCGCATCTTTTTCTCCTGTCGCTTTCTGGGCGGCAGACAAACGATCCTTGTAGCGCTTGGAATCCTTGAATTTCAGTACATCCTGCGGCTCCAGCTCGGCACCGATCTCGGTACGACCCTGCTCGTCGAGGAAACTCTCGAGACGGGCGCGAGCGCTGATGCGCATATGATGATCACACTTGGGGCACACTTCGAGGTTGCGCTCCAACTCTGCCCGGTAGAGCACCTGTTCACAAGCACTGCACTTGGTCCACACCCCTTCCGGAATGTTGTGACGACGGGGTGCAGTGATCTTGCTCTTGGGAAGAATCTTCTCAAGCCAGCTCATGGAATTCCTTAATGCTTTTGTGCCTGACAAAACGCATCGAGCCTAGATTGTTCAATGACTTAATAGCTCGATGGCAACAAATGACGGGTCATTAAACCACAATTTTTCGGGCGCAGTTACTAAAAACTGGTCGTACCCGGTGCCGAGTCCGGCAGCCACAGCGGGCCGAGCGGCAACTGCGGCAGAGCAAACTCGGCCGGGTAATCCACGTCGACCAGATAGAGGCCACCGGCCTTGGCGGTCGGCCCGGCCAGATTGCGATCCTTGGCCGCCAGCACCTCGGCAATCCACTCCACCGGTTTGAGCCCCTGCCCCACCAGCAGCAGGGAGCCGGTGATGTTGCGCACCATGTGGTGCAGGAAGGCGTTGGCCTTGATGTCGAGCACGATGTAGGGGCCGGAGCGGCTGACGCACAGATGGGTCACATTGCGCCACGGGGTGTTGGATTGGCAGGCGACGGCACGGAAGGTGCTGAAGTCGTGCTCCCCCAGCAGGCTCTGGCCCGCCTGGTGCATCAACTCGGCATCGATGGTCTCGTGGTAGTGACTGACGCCACTGCCGAGGATCGCCGGACGGAAGTTGTGGTTGTAGATGACGTAACGGTAGCGACGGGCGGTGGCGCTGAAGCGGGCGTGGAACGTTTCGTCCACCTCCTTGACCCAGCGCACGGCGATATCCGGCGGCAGGTTGGAGTTGAGCCCCAGGGTCCAGGCCCCTTCGGCACGGTTCGCCTCGGTATCGAAGTGGATCACCTGGCCGGTCGCATGGACGCCGGCATCGGTGCGCCCGGCACACTGGATGGAGACAGGGTGGTTGGCGATCCGGCTGATGGCCTTCTCCAACTCCTCCTGCACGCTGATCACTTCACGCTGACGCTGCCAACCGAAATACCGGCTGCCGTCATATTCAATACCTAGGGCAATTCGCATGGATAAACTTGTCTTGTTGTGAAACGCAGTGAAAGAAACGGGGCGGATTATACGCGCTCAACTCGAAAAGTCCCACAAACCGCCTGATTGGCTTGCATGGGCGGAGAATTCACCCTGTGCAAATTGCCATGAAGAAGGGGGCAGCCAATGGCTGCCCCCTTCTTGCTGATCCCGCGACAGGGACAATTTTACCCCAACCGCTTGAGCAGTTTTTCTGCCTCGGCACGCTGATGCTCGGTGCCCTGCTCTGCCGCTTCTTGCAGCAGCTCGCGGGCGCTATCCTTGTCGTCGATCTCGAGGTAAGCGCGGGCCAGATCCAGCTTGGCCCCCACACCGCCGTCATCGGCATCCACATCAAAGCCGGTGGATTCAGGCAACACCTCGGGGAAACCATCGAGCCCCACGTCCAGCGAGAGACCCTGATAGGGCTCCTGCTCCGGCGCGGTGGCATCCGCATCGGCCAGCAGCTTGTCGATCTCGACGTAACCGCTTGCCTGGGCCTGTTCCCTTGGCTGCAATTCTGCCGGATGAGACTCCACTTCGGTAAAGGCATCCTCGAAATCGGAGAGCGCCAGTTCGTTGGGATCCCACTCAAGATCGAGCTCGGTCTCCTTGCCTTTGGTTGGCTCAAGCCCCAACTCGGCCAACATATCATCAGCCGAACAATCCACGCTCAAGTCGATGGCATTATTGTCCTCGCCCGCAGCCGGTTTATCCAGCTCATTTTCAAAATCACCCAGATCAAAACTGGCCAGATCATCAGCAGCCGTACTCTTGCTGCTTGCACTCAACTCCGGTTCCAGATCAGCCGAAAGATCCGCATCCAGCTCGGCAAACAGGGCTGCCTGCAGCTCCTCTTCGCTCATGAGCTCATCAGCATCCCTGGACTTGGGATTGAACTCGCTGTCCAGATCCATGTCGGGTTCATTGGCCAACGCGACAGGCTCATCCAGCGAGAGATCGAGATCCGGCACCAGATCCGGGTCACGACTGGCTGACTGGGCAGCCATTCGCTCCGGCTCGAAACCTTGCAGATCGATCTCGCCATCGTCGCTGAAAACCAGATCAACATCCGGCTTTTTAGCCGGTTCATCTGGCTCGACCGGCATAAAGCCATCAGGGGTATTGAGATCCGGCACCGGGCGTACCGGCTCGTTGTCGGTCACATCGACACTCAGCAGATCGTCAAACTCGCTCTGCTCCTGATCCATCATCATGGCGGTGGACTCGGAGAGGCTCTTCTCCTGCTCCTCCAGCTCGCGACGGGCACGGGCCCGCAGCCACAGGGTCACCAGCGCCAATACCAGCAGCACCGGCAGCAGGATGATCATGGCAAGGTTGAGCGGTGAGGAGAGCAGCTCCATCAGCCAGTGCTGCTTGGGTTCAGGCTCTGCCACCACGGGGGGGACAGGTCTGGCCTTCAGCTCGGCGAGCTCTTTTTGCAGCGCGGTCTGATCCTGCAACTGGGCCTTGAGGGTCTCGACCTCTTCGGTGAGAGATTGCAAGCGCAGTTTGAGCCTGTGGTTCATCTCGGTCACCTGACCGAGCTGGGCATTGGCATCTTCCAGCGCCAGCGCCATCTCGGTGGCCGGTTTGCCCACCGGTTTTTCCAGATCGGAAGGCAGAGGCGCCGGTGTGGTGCTTGCTGCGGCGCTCGTCGCCGGGACTGGGGCCACCGCCTCTTTTGGCGCAGGCTCGCTCGCCTTGACAACATCTTTGGTTTCAGCAGACGGTTGCGGTGCTACGACAGGAGCAGGAATGGGTGCCGCTTTTGCCGCAGGCAAGGGAGCTGGCGCGGTTTTCACCGGTTCGGCTTTGGCAGTCTCAACCTTCACGGGCTTGGCCGCCGGTTTGGCGCCATGGGCCTGCTTCTCGGCGAGATACTTGGGGCTTAACCCCTTCCAGCTGGCGTTGTCGCTGCGGAACTTAGCACGCGCCTGGGCATCGGTGATGACGCTCGCCTCGGCCACGGTCGGCAACAGGATGCGTGACCCCACCAGAATGTGGTTGATATTGCCATCGGCAAAACTGCGGGGGTTTTTCTCGTAGATCGCCACCATGGTCTGGTAGACGCTGACACTACTGGAGGGACGGTATTTGCTCGCCAGACTCCAGAGAGTATCGGTTGGACGAACAGGGCCATAACTACCGGCATTGGCCGTGACCTGACGTACCACCGGCTGGGCGGTTGCACGTACCGGTTGCGCCACGGGTCTGGCGACCGGTTGCGCCAGCGGCTGGGAATTGACGGCTGGAGGTGCGGGCTCGTCAGGGCCTTTTAGCTCGACAAAAAAAGGCTCCCGCGCAGCGTCTTCAGCCTGGACGGAGCCCAGCAGACCCAATGCGAGTAGCGTTGCCAATGTTATGCGGGAATGTCCCATATTCGTTCCTTCGTATGACGGCCCTATCACATTGAAAAATCTGGATAGTTACCCCAAAACAGTCGGTTCAATATAAATCAGGCTCGCGTCGCAAGCCAGTAGTCCGACACATTTAGCACCCGACTTGACTCTGAGTGTAGGAAAAAACTTAATCAGTTGATATCGCAACAGAATCTTGATGTAGCGGAGTGCGGCATGGGTCACACCCCCGATTTATCACAGTCCGGATGGGCAGCACTCCCTGCTGCCCATCTGTGGCAGATATCCAGCCTTACAGATAGTCGCGAACCAGCAGCTCGGCAATCTGTACACTGTTGGTTGCCGCGCCCTTACGAACGTTATCGGCCACGATCCACATATTGATACCACTCGGATGAGAAATATCCTGACGCACCCGCCCCACCAGCACCTCATCCTTGCCGGTTGCGTCGCGCACCGGAGTCGGATAATCCCCTTCGTCATCAAACAGGGTCACGCCCGGCGCACTGCGCAGCAGATCCTTGACCTGTTCAGCATCGAGCGGCTGGTGCAGTTCGACGTGTACCGCCTCGGCGTGGCCGTAGAAAACCGGCACCCGCACGCAAGTCGGGTTCACGGCTATGCTGGCATCCCCCAGGATCTTCTGGGTTTCCCATACCATCTTCATCTCTTCACGGGTGTAGCCGTTGTCGGTGAAGCTGTCGATCTGCGGAATCAGGTTAAAGGCGATCTGTTGCGGATAAAGGGTCGGTTCCACCGGACGGCCGTTGAGCAGATGAGCTGTCTGACCTGCCAGCTCGCTGACCCCCTCTTTGCCGGAGCCTGATACGGATTGATAGGTGGCCACGTTGATGCGGGCAATGCCCACTTCGTCGTGCAGCGGCTTCAAGGCCACCAGCATCTGGATAGTGGAGCAGTTGGGGTTGGCGATGATGTTGCGATTGCGAAAATCGGCCAGCGCATTCGGGTTCACTTCCGGGATCACCAGCGGGATATCTTCGTCGTAACGGAAGCAGGAGGTGTTGTCGATGACGATGCAGCCGTGTTCGGCAGCAATCGGCGCCCACTTGGCCGAGACCTCGGCACCGGCGGAGAAGAGTGCGATCTGTACCTGGCTCCAGTCAAACTCCTCCACATCGAGGATCTCGAGGTTCTTGCCGCCAAAGCGCACGGTATCACCGGCGCTGCGGCTGGAAGCCAGCGGATAAAGGGTCGCTACCGGAAATTCGCGCTCTTCCAGGATCTCGATCATCGCCTGACCCACGGCGCCGCTGGCACCCAATACCGCTACGTTAAACTGCTGGCTCATTCTGTTCTCCTCTGATAATGCTGCAATGGCGCCGACTGGAGCCATGGTCGGCAGTCTCCCGCACGGCGAGATGACGCTGCCTGATATGGCTGAGCCGGCGCAGTAGCATCTGCGCCAGCTCAGTAAAAAATGGGGTCGAGGTAGCCAGTACGGCTCACCCCTTCCGGTTATCTTCCAACTCCTAGTCCCCGATTCAGGGGCGTGACAGCGCAAATCCCAGCTCGCCCAGCGCCTGGTCGGCAAACGCCCCCTCAACCTGCAGGGAGGATAGTTCACGGCGCTCGGGATAGTGTTTGCGCTGCTCGTCAAAGCTGCCGGGCAAGCCGAGTCGGGCCCGGAAACAGGCATCATCGCGACGCACGTCATAAACCAGATGCACCAGTTGCTTGATCAACGCCTGATCCGGTGCGTGGCCCGGCACCACCGCCTGCACATCGGGGGCAGGCAGGAGCTGACTCAAATCCTGACGAGGCTGGCGTCCCAGCTGCTGGCAGAGCGCCTGATAGAGCATCCAGGTACCGCGCGCCTTCCCCTCCAGGCTGTAACCGGCGATATGGGGAGTGGCAATCTCGGTATGGGGCACCAGCGCAGCCAGTGGCTCGGGCTCGTTCTCCCACACATCCATCACCAGTCGTAAAGGCTTATCGCTCAGCTGGCGTGCCAGCAGGGCCCGGTTATCCCACACCTCGCCCCGGGAAGCATTGATCAGGATCTGCCCGGCAGGGCGCGCGACAATCTGTTCGGCATCGAGCAGATGGTAGGTGGCATCCTGCCCTTCACGGGTAATGGGCACATGGAAGCTGACGATATCGGCACCAAGAGCGGTCTGATAATCGACAAAGCCCGCATCAGGATTATCCCGCGCCCTGGGCGGATCGCAGCGCAGTACCCGCATGCCGAGCGCTTGGGCCTTGCCAGCCACGCACTCGCCGGTATTGCCCGCGCCAATCACCGCCAACGTCATGGCCGAGAGGTCGAGTTCATAGCGCTCCGCCAGCACCAGCAGGGCGGAGAGCACATAATCCCCCACCGAATACTTGTTGCAACCGGGGGCGCTGAAGAAGGGAATATTGCGGCTTGCCAGCAACGCCTTGTCCACATGGTCGGTGCCTATGGTGGCGGTGCCGACAAACCCGAGTTTGGGGCTGGTCGCCAGCAAATCGCCGTTGACGCGGGTGACCGAACGCACCAGCAGCACATCGGCATCGAGCAGATCGCAGGCCTGCATCTGCCGTCCGGGCAAGGGGATCACCTCGCCAAATTCGGCAAACAGCTCCACGGCATGGGGCATATTCTCATCAACGACTATCTTCATCGGGCTCTCTTTGGTCACAACCGCCACGGGGGCGCCATTCTAGCGCAAAGCCGCCCGAGATTTCAGCCTGTGATGCAATCAGGCGCGAAAGGGGACCACATTGTTCGGTGGCCACTCTCTCCTGCCGTTCAAACTGAGGATGTCGCCACAAATGTGTAAGCAGAGGTAACAAACGTGCTGCTCGGCTTTGTCCGGGCATGTCACGGTGGCACAATGCCCCTCTTTTTCGCGATCGCCCATATCCACCATGCCGCCACATTTCTCGTCGCTCTCTATCTCCTCACTCACCCGCAGTCAGGTGCTTGGCTTCACTGCCCTGTTGATCCTGCCCCTGCTGATGCTCGCCACCCTGCCCTGGCAGCCTTTTCTGACCGGTTCACTGCAGTCAGGCTGGCTATGGTGGTTATACGCCCTTACCCGCATGGTCGATATTCCCGGGATCGGGGTCAGTGGCGCCCTCTTGCTGCTACTGACCCGCTACAAACTCAAACTGGAGCTGGCGCCCTTCATTGCGCTGGGGTGTGTACTGGCTGCCCTGCTTGCCAGCGACTGGGTGATCAAGAGCCTGGTCAAACACCTGACCGAAGAGCCCAGACCCTACCTGCTCTGGCTGGAGAGTCAGGGGCTGATCCCGGCCATTAAAAGCTTCTACGCCAGTAGCGTCGATGTACGCAGTGAGCAGGTGCATGCGGCCAGCCAGTTGCTGGCCCTGCCAGAGTGGCTCGGCCACCACTGGCAAAAGGAGGTGAATTACGCCTTCCCCTCTGGCCACAGCATCGCCGCCATCAGCCTGGCCCAATTCTTTGGCCTCATCTGGCTGGCCCGCGCCCCCACGGGCGTCTGGCTACTGCCACTGTGGGCACTGGGGGTTGGTCTGTCGCGCATGGTAATGGGGATGCACTGGCCGGTGGATGTACTGGCCAGCGCCCTGCTGGGGTCGTTCACGGCGCTAATTGCCGCCCGCTGGTGGCTGCACAGATATTGAATCCGGCACCATCTTGCCGCTGTCTCCTGCGTGGGATGGGAGGACAAGCCTGTGCTTTTTTGCCATAATGCCGCCTCATTTTATCCCGACCGAGATCCCATGACCGACGCAGTTCATACCCTCAAGGGCCGTTTCCGTGGTTTTTACCCCGTAGTCATCGATGTTGAAACAGCCGGGTTCAACGCCAAGACCGATGCCCTGCTCGAAATCGCGGCTTACACCCTGAAAATGGATGAGCAGGGCTGGCTCGTTCCCGATCAGGTATTCCACTTTCATGTCGAGCCCTTCGAAGGGGCCAATCTGGAAAAGGCCGCGCTGGAGTTCACCGGCATAGACCCCTACAACCCGTTGCGTGGCGCAGTCTCGGAAAAAGAGGCATTGACCGAGATCTTCAAGGGGATCCGCAAGGGGATGAAGGAGCAGGATTGCGGCCGCGCAATCATAGTGGCCCACAACGCCACCTTCGATCACGGCTTCGTGATGGCCGCCGCCGAACGAGCAGGCCTCAAGCGCAATCCGTTCCACCCGTTTGCCACCTTCGACACCGCCGCCCTCTCCGGGCTTGCGCTGGGTCAGACCGTGCTGGCCAAAGCGTGCCAGAGCGCCCGCATCCCGTTTGACAATAAAGAGGCGCACTCTGCCCTCTATGACACCGAGCGCACCACCGAGCTGTTCTGTCATATCGTCAACCGCTGGAAGAGCATGGGGGGATGGCCGCCAGCGCATCCGGATGATGACACAACCGATGCCCCTGCCGACAATGAGGGACAAGAATAAACGGACGAAGGCTGCCACTGGCAGCCTTCGCTTTTTAGGGAAGTGATTGATTGCACGGCGCACCGGAAATCGCTATCAACGTCACTATCCACCGCTGCGCACGGGATGCACAGAGACAAACAGGTCACAAACCCTCATGTTGAGCAACCTTGTGCCACATGCTGCTGCGATATGAGGGGTTTGACTGATTTTTTACTCGACATTTGTCACATTTTTCGCAAACTAACTCCCCTTCACATGACAGACAGCAATAACAAACTATAAGGAAATCAAATGAATCCTGTTGTTATCGCAGTCGGGCTGATGCTGGTGCTCAGTCTGCTGCGGATCAATGTGGTGGTCTCGCTGGCGCTGGGGGCCATTGCTGGCGGCCTGGTGGGCGGGCTGTCGTTGACCGATACCCTTACCACCTTCAGTGGTGGCCTGGGCGGTGGTGCCGAGATTGCCCTCTCCTACGCCATGCTGGGCGCCTTTGCGGTTGCCATCTCCCGCTCCGGGATCACCGACCTGCTGGCCCGCAAGGTGATCAGCCAGTTGGGCAAGGATGCCAGCTCGACCCGCATCATGTGGGTTAAAACCCTGCTGCTCTCTTCCGTGCTGGCCGTGGCCATCTCGTCCCAGAACCTGATCCCGGTTCATATCGCCTTTATTCCCATTCTGATCCCGCCGCTGCTGCATGTAATGGCGCAGATGCAGATCGACCGTCGTCAGGTGGCCTGTGTCATCACCTTTGGCCTGACCGCCACCTATATGGTGCTGCCGGTCGGCTTTGGCGGCATCTTCCTGAACAACATTCTGGCCAAGAACCTGATCGATAACGGCGTGCCCATCACCACCAGCCAGATCCCGCTGGCGATGGCCATTCCGGTTGCCGGTATGGTACTGGGCCTGCTGATTGCGGTATTCATCAGCTATCGCAAACCGCGCCAGTACGATCTGGCCAAGATCCTGGATGCCGAGCCCGAAGCGGTCGAGCTCAACCTCACTCATATCTGGGTGGCCCTGCTGGCCATTGGTGTAGCACTGGGGCTGCAGTTGATGACCAACAGCATCGTACTGGGTGCGCTGGCCGGTTTTGTCATCTTCACCTGCGGCGGCGTCATCAAGTTTCGCGAAAGCCAGGATGCTTTCACCCAGGGGGTGCGCATGATGTCGCTGATCGGCTTCATCATGATCTCCGCCGCCGGTTTTGCCGCGGTGATGAAGGCAACCCACGGGGTCGACTCTCTGGTACAGGTGGTCGCCTCCGGCATCGGCCAGCACAAGGGGATCGCCGCCTTCCTGATGCTGCTGGTGGGCCTGCTCATCACCATGGGGATCGGCTCTTCCTTCTCCACCGTGCCCATCATCGCCACCATCTATGTGCCGCTCTGTCTGCAGCTCGGCTTCTCACCGATGGCGATCATCGCGCTGGTCGGTACCGCTGGCGCGCTGGGGGATGCGGGGTCACCGGCCTCCGACTCTACCCTGGGCCCGACATCCGGCCTCAACGCCGATGGCCAGCACGACCATATCTGGGACAGCGTGGTGCCCACCTTTATTCACTACAACATCCCGCTGGTGATCTTCGGCTGGATTGCCGCCATGGTGCTCTGATAGCCACTCTGGCATCGAACCATGCTCTGCAAAGTACGAAACAAGAAGGCGACCTTATGGTCGCCTTCTTTATAAGCACGTTCACCTAATCACCAGGACATGGCCCCGAGAGGAGAAGCTCTTTAATGGGCGACATGGATTCCCGGATCTGGATGATTGCGCACTGCTTGTTTCGCTCCTTGCTCTTATGGGATCAGTCTCTAGCCACAGATGCCATAACAGCACTCAGCACCCCCAGCGTTGTGCGCCACACCCGTTGCCACATACCACGCCGATTAATTGCTCAGCGATTGGATATCATTTTGAAAAACTGATACTTAACTAGCTACACTAGCGATTATCACCATACAGGGACGTGTAAAAAATGAGCTTGATTGGCTTGGTGCTGGCGTTGATCGCCATCCTTGGCGGCAACATGATCGAGGGGGGGCACCCCAGTGCACTGCTCGATCTGCCCGCATTCCTCATTGTGATCGGTGGCACCATAGGTGCTGCGCTGACCCAGTTCCCTTTCTCCGTCGTCGGCAGCACCATGAAGCGTTTCAAATGGCTGCTCTCCCCCCTCAAGCTCGATATGCATGAACAGGCCCAGTTGCTGGAGACCCTGGCAGGCAACGCCCGCCGTAGCGGCATGCTGGCGCTGGAAGGGATGATCGACGAGATCAAGGATCCTTTCCTGAAGAAAGGGGTGCAGATGATGGTTGATGGTTACGAAAAAACCAAGATACACGAGGTGCTGGAGAACGAGATCGAGTTCGAGCAGGAAGATCTCGAACAGACGGTCAAATTCTACGAAGCCATGGGCGGCTACTGCCCGACCATGGGGATCGTCGGCGCGGTGTTTGGCCTGATCCACGCCATGGGTCTGCTGGATGCCCCCGACAAGCTGGGCGGCGCCATCGCGGTGGCCTTTATCGCCACCATCTACGGGGTATCCGCAGCCAACCTGATCTTCTTGCCGTTTGGCAACCGCTACAAGGGGTTTGCCCACCAGATCCGCCACTACAAGGAGATGACCCTGACCGGCATTCTCTGCATCGTGGATGGCGAATCCCAAGCGCGCCTGCAAGTTACCCTCGAACCTTATCTGGGAGGTCACGGTGGCCAAAAAGAAAAAAGCTGAAGCACCGGAGAACCACGAACGCTGGCTGGTCTCCTATGCCGACTTCATGACCCTGCTGTTCGCCCTGTTTGTGGTGCTCTACTCCTTTGCCATGGCCAAGCAGTCCGAAACCCGGGTGCTTATCCAGGGCTTTATCGAGTCGCTGGGTAAAATCGGCCTCATCTCCCCGCCTGCCGGCTCACCTTTGATGCAGGGGGGCACAGGGATTCTCGAGCCAGAATCAAAAACTACGCCGAGCAGCCCGAAAGAGGAGACTGTGCTGGAGAAAGATGCCCCCATGGCTGCATCGGACCCCTTCAACGAGACCATAGGTGCCTCGGAAAAACCGAGCGCCACCGAAGCCTGGCCCCACAAGACCAAGGAGCAGGAGTGGGTGCAGGTGACCAAGCAGAAGCTGGAGCAGCAGCTAAAGGCCCAGATTGAATCGAAGGATCTGGAGGTCGAGCAGCTTGGCAGTCAGCTGGTGATCCGCATCGGCGAGAAGGCGCTGTTTCCCGCCGATTCGGCGTTCCTGCAGCCCCAGTTCATCCCGCTGGTCAACAAGATCGCCGGCATTTTGGCCAATATCCCGGGGCAGGTAGTGGTCACCGGTCATACCGACAACTCCCAAGCGCCGGTGGAGCTCTATCGCAACAACTGGGAGCTCTCTGTGCTGCGGGCCTCCTCCATCGTGCAGACCATGCTGACCAATCCCCAGCTGGATGCCAGACGAATCATCGCTCAGGGTGTTGCCGACACTCAACCCCGCTTTGCCAATGACACCCCCGAACATCGCCAGGCGAACCGCCGGGTCGATATCACCCTCTCCCAAGGCAAGGCCGCAGAAGAGTCGCTGCAACTGCTCAAGCCCTGATCCCCCCGCTCCTGCCTCGCGCGGGAGCCTCTTTATAAAAACAAATAACTCAATAATATCAACACCATAAGATCTTAATGATAATGATTGCCATTTATTGTCAAGTGGTCAGGCCTCTGCAATAATGCCGCCCCTCAGGCTTAAATAAAAACAATTATCATTATGAACAAACTGCTTCAGGCATGGCCGGCACTCCTGTGTGCCTCAGCTGGCGCGGCCGATCTTCCCCCTGTGGAGAAGGCTCGCAGCGACGACACCATCATTGTCACCGGGCAACGGGTACAACAGAAACTCTCCGATGTCTCCGGCTCCATCACCGTCATCACCCAGGAAGAGCTGGACCGTCAGGTCGCCAGCGAGCTGACCCATGTGTTTCGCAAGATCCCCGGTGTCTCGGTCACCGGCTCTGCCGGGCGACCGCAAAACATCAGCGTGCGCGGCATCGGTGGCAACCGCATCCTGCTGATCAAGGATGGGGTACGCGTCAGCGACGGCTTTGGCGCCGACAACATCAATGACAAGGTGGGTCGCTTCAACTTCGATCTCGACGACATCAAGCAGATTGAGGTGGCCAAGGGGGCCGGTTCCTCCCTGCACGGCTCCGATGCCATCGGCGGCACCGTGGTGATGAATACCAAGCAGCCGGAAGATTATCTGCAACAGCAAGATAGCTATCTGGCGGCCAAGACTCTCTACGGTGGCGACAGCAACAAGAAGAAGCTCAGCATGACCGGCGCGGTACGGGCACTGGAGAGCGCACATCTGTTGCGCCTCTCCGGCTGGCGTGGCAACGAAACCGCCAACTTTGAGGAGAACCGCATTCCGGCTGATTTGGATGGCATGAGTGCCTCCACCAGCAGCCGCCTCCCCCTCAATGCCCATCACGCTCTGCGGCTGGAGCTGGACTACTACGAGGATCACGCCAAACGCCAGATGGGGCCCAAAGCGGTGCCCCAACCCGATGGCAGCTGGGACGTGGTCGGTTTTCAGGAAGATGGCGATCAGCGCACCCAGGGCGGCAAGTTCAGCTGGGAGGCCAACGATCTGGGCATGATCGATACCCTCAACTGGAGCCTGTTTGGCAACCAGTCACGCAACGAAGCCAACCAGCGCCAGCTGCTGCGCAACGATGCCCTGAGCGGCTATCCCAGATATCGCAGCCAGCGCACCCTCTCCACATTCGAGGAGCTGCGCCTTGGCAGTGAGCTGGAGCTGCAGAGCAAGCTGAGCACCGGCTCGCTGGATCACACCTTCAGCTACGGTGTGGAAGTGGAGCAGGCCAACCACGAGCGGCCGGTCAGCAATTTGACCCTGGAAGATGGCATCACCACCCAAGGACAGAAAGCCCCCTTCAGCAAGGCCGAGACCCGCCGCGATGGCATCTGGCTGAGCGATGTGATCGATCTGGGCAGCTGGCAGTTTACCCCGACCCTGCGCTTTGACCGCCAGCGCCTGCGCGCACCGGACAGCAATCTGGCCGAGAACCACAGCGACCACATCTCCCCCAGTGTGGCGGCCAGTTACCGCTTCAACGAAACATGGCGCAGCTGGCTCAGCTATGCCAACGGCTTCCGCGCTCCCGCTTACGATCAGGTTTACGGCAACATTCCTCACTACTTTGCCATGCCGCCATTCGAGATCATTGCCAACCCCAACCTCAAGGAGGAGACCAGCCACAGTCTGGAGTGGGGAGTGAATGGCCAAAGCGACAACTGGAGCGTCAAACCGGCCGTTTTCTACAACCGCTACTACAACTTCATCGACTGGCGCCAGACCGGTTTTCGCCTCGATGACGGTGTCTTCCTGCGCCAATATCGCAACGTTGCCAAAGCAGAAACCTGGGGCGTCGAGCTGGCCGCCAGCCTCTGGCTGAGCGACGAGTGGGAACTTTCGACCAATCTGGCCTGGATGGATGGCAAGGATCACCGCGGTGAGCCGCTGCGCACCCAGACACCTCTCGAAGGCAACACCACCCTGCGCTGGCAACAGCTCGACTGGGGGGTTGAGCTCAGTGGCAACTATGCCGCCGCCATGACCAAGGTGCCCCAGTGCGCCAATGCGCAGACTGGCTACAACGGTGCCTGCCAGAGCAGCGCAGGCTGGTTCAGTCTGGATCTCACCGGCGACTGGCAGATCACCGAGGCGCTCAAGGTCAATGCCACCATCGGCAACCTGCTCGATACCCGCTATGTCCGCTATCAGGATGTGGCCGGACTCCCGGCTGGCAGCGACACCTCCCTCTACAGCCAGAGCGGCCGCTACCTGTCAGCCAGCCTCAGCTACCGTTTCGTGGGGATGTGATGAAGCATCATGCAATCATGGCGGCTCTGTTGGCCGTCCCGTTGGCGTGGGCGCAAGAGGCCCTGCCACCGCCAATCCCGTCCCAATCGCACCTGATTTCAGGCAATCCCGTACGCCAGGATCCCTACTTCTGGTTGCGGGACGAGAGCCGTAGCAACCCGGCCATTCTCGCCCTGCTCAAGCAGCAAAATCGCTGGAGCGAGCAGCAACTCGCCGCGCAGCAGCCGCTGGAAGCAACCTTGCGCGCCGAATTTGCCCGCCATCCGGCGGGGGAACCCGTGCCAGAGAACTGGCTTGTCCGCGGCGATCAGGCATGGCAGCTGCGCCCGGATGGCTCACTCTGGCAACGCCACGGGGGCAAGGTGCTGCAGCGGCTTCCCGCCAGAGCGGGTGAGGGCTATTACGAAGCGGGCGGCTGGGCACTGAGCCCGGATAACCGCACACTGGCCATCGCCGAAGACAGGCGCGGTGATCTCGACTATCAGGTCACCCTGCTCGATCTCCAAAGCGGCAAGGCGCTGACCAGTTTGGCACAGCGCAGCGCTGATCTCGCCTGGTCACAAGATGGTCGCACCCTCTACACCGTCGCCAACGAGCGCTACACCCTGCGCCCCTGGCGGCTGCGCAGCTGGCAGGATGGCCAGGAGCAGACTCTCTATGAGGAGCAGGATCCCGCCTGGCTGCTCAGCCTCTATCGTACCACGGATGGCCAACATCTGGTGTTGCAGGGCAACAACCACGACAGCTCGGAGCAGTACCTGCTCGACTCGGGCAAGCCGCAGCAGATCAAACCCCGCCAGCGCGGGGTGGAATACTATCTGGACAGTCAATCCGGCTGGGTGATCAAGAGCAACCGGGAGGGGGCGTTTGCCCTCTACTCAGCCAGCACGCCGCTCGGTGAGTGGCAGCGACTGTGGCCCGCCAAAGGGGAGGATCTCGGCGATCCCGAGAAGTGGCGACTGTTTGATCGCCATCTGGTGGTGCAGTTTCGCCAGCAGGGGGAGGATTGGCTCGCCCTGCTCGACCGCAACGGCCATGAACGCCAGCGCCTGCCGCTGGCCAGTGGCGCCGGTACCGGCTGGCTGCAAGGAGAACATGACCCGGCCAGCGACCGCATTCTGGTGCGCAGTCAGGGCTTGAGTCAGCCCCCCGGCCAGCGCTGGCTGGATTTGACCAGCGGCCAGTGGATCAACGACCAGCACACCGCAGGTAATAAAGCATTGCCCTATCAGAGCGAGCGGCGCTGGATCACTTCTGCCGATGGCACCCGGGTGCCTGTCTCGCTGGTGTGGCGCAAGGATCTGGCCCCCCGCGCCGTACTGCTCTACGGCTATGGCGCCTATGGCACGCCGATGCGCCCCTACTACCAGAAAGAGCTGTTAAGCCTGCTGGATCGGGGCTTTGTCTACGCCATCGCCCATGTGCGCGGCGGCGGCATGCTGGGGGAGCAGTGGACCCGCGACGGACGGGGCATCAACAAGCAGAACGGCATCAGCGACTTTATCGCAGCCGGTCACGCCCTGCGCCACTGGTCGCCCGACTCTGCTCCCCTGCCCCTGTTTGCCATGGGGGGCAGCGCGGGTGGCACACTGGTTGCTGCGGCCCTAAACCAGCAACCGACACTCTTTAGCGGCGCCGTGTTGCAGGTCCCCTTCGTCGATATGCTCGGCACCATGAGTGATCCCGCCCTCCCCTTGACCCGTCAGGAGTATCAGGAGTGGGGCAACCCGGCCAAGCCCGCAGAGTATCAGGCGATGCGCCGCATCAGCCCCTACGACAACCTGCACCGCGCACCCTACCCGCCCCTGCTGGTCACTGCCGCCCTGCACGACAGCCAGGTGCCCTACTGGGAGCCGGTCAAGTGGCTGGCCCGCCTGCGGGAGCACAGCACGGGCTCCGGCCCCTACCTGCTGCTGACCGAACTGGAGGGAGGCCACCGCGCCGGTGGTGGCGATCGGGCTCGTGAATTTGCCTTCTTGTTGCATCTGGCGGGGATCAATCAATGACCCTGCCGCTGATTGGGAGTACCACTATGAAACCCCTGTTGCCCGCCCTCTTGCTGGGGCTGGCTGGCTTTTCCACTCAGGCCGCCGAACTGCGTTTTGTCGAACAGGACGCCCCGGCCGATACCCGCCTCTGGCTCGAACAGCAGCTCGGCGTCACCCTGAGTGATGCCCCGGCCTATCAGCGCCAAGGCAAGCTGGGCCACTATCTGCATTATCGCCAGCAACTCAATGGCGCACCGATCGCCGGCCTGATGGCCGCCGTCAGTCTCGATGAGCAGGGTCGCCCGTGGCGCCTTTATCACAATACCCGGCCGATGCAGGCACAGGCGGCTCCATGTGATGAAGCAAGCCGCGCCGGGGTGGATGCCTATACCGCCACGCTGGATGGTACGGTGTGGCAATTCGCTGGAAGTGACGAAGCCCAGCCCTGGTACTGGCAGGATGGCGACACACTGACTGCGGCCTGGCGTCTGCTGGCGGTGGAAAGCCAGCCGGGCAACAGCAAAAGCAGCCACTGGCAACTGTTTGTCACCTGCGATGGCAGCGCCCTGCTGGGGCGCACGCTGCAAGAGGCCAACACCCGTGCCGAAGCGGTCCCGCTGGCAGGGGAAGCGGCTACGGTGCAGGCCCGCATCTTTGCCCTCGACCCACGCACCCAGCTGCAAGATGGCAACCTGCTGTGGCGCCACGATCTGGTGCTGGACAACCGGGCCTATCGCACCGTGCCGCTCACGGTACAAAAGGTGGATGACACCTACCAGCTAAATGGCCCACGCGCCCGGGTCGTGGATGGCACGGCGCCGGAAACTGCCCCCTTTAGCAGCCCTGATGCTGATGGCTTCCAGCTGGATCACCAGCAGCCCGCCTTCCTCGATATCAATGGCTACTACCATCTGGATCTGGCCCAGCGCCATGTGGAATCCCTTGGCTACCCGACGCTGATGGGCGGCCCCCTGGCCATCGATACCGATGCCGGGGAGCAGGACAACTCCCTCTATGACCCCTTCCTGCGCCGGTTGGAAATTGGCCGGATCGGGGTACCCGATGCGGAAGATCCCATGGTGATCTGGCACGAGTTTGGCCATGCGGTGCAGCACCATATCCTGCCCGACATGGGAGAAGAGGGTGACTGGGGCGCCATCGGCGAGGGCTTTAGCGACTATCTGGCCGCCAGCTGGCGCCAGCGTAGTCCAGAGGCTCGCCAGTTCGAGCCTTTCATGGTCTTCAACTGGGATGCCAGGATCAGCGGCCGAACGCCCCGTCAGCTCGATGATCTACGAGCGCGCTATCATCCGGGCTTCCTCTATCCGGCTCACCTCACCATCAACGGCAGCAACGGCGACCAGCTGTGGGGCACCCCGCTCTTCACCGCGCTGCGCCAGGCCGTTGAACAATATGGCGAGGTAGCCCGTGACGAGTTCGATACCCTGCTGATTGAATCCCACTTCGGCCTCGGCCCGCAGGTGCGGATGCCCCAGCTGGCGCGGGTCACCGTGGATACCGCCAACCGCCTCTATCCGGATCGCAGTTATGGCAAGCTGCTGGAGCAGGCCTTCCGCCACCACGCCCTGCTGCCCACTCCCATTGCGGCCCGCCTTGCCGATGACAGCTACCTGCTGCCCGGGGAGAAAAAGAGCCTCGCCATCGAATTGACCAACCAGAGCGGCCGCCCCCTGACCGTGGCTGATGCCAGCCTGCTCCCGAGCAAGGGGCTCATGGGTGACGGTCACTGGCAGGGAGAGCTCAATGCCAATGGCACCGCCCGCTGGACCCTGCCGCTGGAAGCAGTGAGCAACCTGACCTGTGGCGAGGCAGTCACCTTGCCGCTGCAGTTCCAGCTCACCCTGCCCAGCCCCACCGAGCGCCAGACCCGCCTTGACCTGCAACTGCCGATCGGTGAACCGCTCTGGCAGCGGGCCATCGGCCAGGGTGGCCAGATCAAGGATGCGGTGAGCGATGAACGGCACGGCCTGTCCCGCTTCACCCTCACCTTGCCCGAGAGCAAGGCCCGCATCGACAGCGGATTCGTGGTCGCCCTCGATCTGGAGCACAGCAAGCTGGAGCAGCTGGAGATCTGGCTCACCTCCCCTTACGGCACCCGGATCAGCCTGTGGAACAAGGGTTACGCCAGCCATACCCGGCTCAAGGGGGAGTTTCCCCGTGAACTGGTACCGTTCGAATCGCTGGATAAGCTGCACGGCGAACCGCTCGCTGGCCGCTGGCTGCTGGAGATCAACGACACCAGCGCCGGTGACACCGGTCAGTTGCGCAACTGGCGGGTCGCCCAGCAAGTCGGCGCCCGCTGCGACAAGGATGAAGCCCTGCCCAACACCGGCATCATTCCCCTTGAGCAGGATGAAGGGGGTGGCGGCACGACTTCCCCCCTGCTGCTGTTGCTGGCCCTCTGGCCCCGCCTCTGGCGCCGGAGCACCCCGCGCCGTTGAATCCTGCACCACGGGGGTTACCGCCCCCGTGAACCTGTGACCGAATCAAGGAATGTGAAGTGAAACCATCCGTACTGGTTATTGCAACCCTCTCAGCCCTGCTCAGCGCCTGTGGCGGCGGGGAAGATAACGCACCACTGGCGATCCCGGACTACCGGGTCGATGTCGTCCTGCCGACTGCCGGTACCCTGTGCGCCGATCTGGATCAGAATTGGCAATGTGATCCTGCCGACCCTGCCGTCAGCGGCGAAGGAGTTGTGGCCCTGGTCAGCCGTTCGGCCAACATCGTCAACTCGCCCCTGCTGTTCGTACCGAGGAGCGGTGGGCTGCTGCTGGCACATCCGGCCGCCAAAGGGGATCCACAACGGCTACAACCGACCCTGCTCAGCACCCTGTTGCAGAGCCGCATTGCCGAAGGGGTGGCCGCCGATCGCGCACTGACGCAGCTGCTGGCCGATCTCGCGCCACTGCAACCGGGCAGCGACCGCGCGGCCCTCGCAGGTCTCGGCCAGTTTGATCAGGCGCTACAACAGGTGGCGATCAGCTTGCAGCAACAGGCCCGCACACGCCTTGCCACCGCCAAGGAGACCCAGTTGCTCACCACCAGCTATCGCGCAATCAGCCTGATGCTGGCGCAATTGGCTCAGGAGTGGGAGCGCAACGGCCAGTTTGCTGAAGAGACCCAAAGCGAGCTGCTGACCCTGCTGGTGCAGCAGCAGCCACGCAACCTGCTGACCGTCACCGGTGTCACCACCTTCAGCGATGGCAACGATCCGCTGCTGGAACAGGAACCCGATGACTATCCGGGACAAGATGCCAGCTGGAATAGCACTCGTCCCCAGCTTGCCTACCGCAAACTCGATGATCGCGGTCAGGTTCTCCCCGACAACGCGCCGAGCTGGCAGTGCGTCAAGGATCTCAATACCGGTCTGGTGTGGGAGGTCAAATCGGATGATCCCTTGAGTCCTGACTGGAAAAGCAGACCCTTTGCCTATGAGGATGAGCAGTTCAAGGCGACCGCAGGCGAGCAGCAAGCGGCCTACCAGCATATTCATAAGAGGATCGAACAGCTCAGCGCCGAAGGAGATCTGTCGGCCCTCGCCCGGGCACAGGCGCTGACCACCATGCTGACCACCCGCGCGTATCAACAGTGGCTCAATGGCGAGCAGCGCTGCGGCATCAGCCAGTGGCGGCTGCCCACCATGGGTGAGCTGATGTCACTGATGCACTACGGCAGCCTGGCCAAGGACCCGCTGGGTCAACGCATCATCGTGGATACCCGTTACTTCCCGGATATCGCCCGCTCGGAAGATGACACCTACCATGGCTACTACTGGAGCGCCACCAGCAACACCGCCCAGCGCTTCTCCGGTGGCCCCATCAGCAAACGCACAGTCCTGCTCCTGGGAGAAGATGCGGGCACCACCTATCCCGCGCTGGTGCAGCAAGATACCTATATCGAGCTGATGCAGGTACGACTGGTCGCCACTCCCCAATAATCCGAGGAATATCATGAGCCTTTATCGCTTTTCGTTCGCCATGCTGGCACTGCTGGCCCCCCTGGCCCACGGTGCTGCCATTTGTGATGACACCATGGATCGCACCGCCCCCTCTGCCCGTTTTCTTGACCATGGCAACGGCACCGTCACGGATCAACACACCGGCCTCACCTGGATGCGCTGCAAACTGGGGCAGACATGGAGTGGCAGCAGTTGCCTGGGGGAACCGACTGTTTACTACTGGCAGCAGGGGCTGCAAGTGGCGGAGCGGATCCGCAGTGACAGCAGCCATGCTCTCTATCACTTCGGCGGTATTAGCCAGTGGCGCCTGCCCGACATCAAGGAGCTGGCGACCCTGGTCGAGCATGCCTGCTACAAGCCCTCTCTCAATGAAGCCATTTTCCCGCGTGCCATGGCGGGGGGCGGTAAAGAGGTCAATGAGGGCTATGTCTATCTGATGAGCAGCACGGTAACCTCCGCCAATGGTCAGCGGGCGTATCTGGATATCACCTCGGGAGATATCGGTCTTCGCGCCATTGGCGCCTACCCGGATCAGGTCTTGCTGGTCGCCAATAAACCCTGACCGCCCCACGCTCGAAACCGGAACGCGATGACAGGAGAGGCTTGAAAGCCTCTCTTTTTATTGCTCTTGCCACCCCCTATCTCACCCGCCATCACGCTCTTCTCCCACCTGTGCCCCCTGCCCGCGATACCGACCTGATCCGGCTTCGCCCGCGGCATTTACCCCTTTCAGGTGATAACGAGGAGCAGCTCTCTGCGCTTTACAGGCCTTTCCCGCCCGCCATAACCAACAAAAAAGTGCGCTTCTTAACAAAATTTAATTACCGGTTAACCGATTAATAATTAACCCGTAAAAATGACATGTAAATCAGTGCGAAAGTGTCATAATGCGTAACATTATTGTTAAGTCGCTTGATTAATTTGGTTAGGAAAAACCTCTATGTTTGCTGATATTTCTGCTCAACATTGGGCTTTTGCCATTTATGTCATCGGTGCCATCACCATCTGTCTGGTGATGATAGGCCTCGCCGCCCTGCTGGGAGGTCGCGCCTACGGCCGCACCAAGAACAAGCCATTTGAATCTGGTGTCGACTCGGTCGGCAGTGCCCGCCTGCGTTTTTCCGCCAAGTTCTATCTGGTCGCCATGTTCTTCGTCATCTTCGACGTCGAGGCGCTCTACCTGTTTGCCTGGTCTGTCTCCGTGCGGGAGAGTGGCTGGGTCGGCTTTATTGAAGCCACCATTTTCATCGGACTGCTGCTTATCGGCCTGATCTACCTCTGGCGCATCGGCGCACTGGACTGGTCACCGCGCAAACCGCAGCTGAACAACAAAAACAGTGATTGAACCACAGACCCTTTCCTTGAGGTTGCACCATGAAGTACACCCTGACCCGGATTGACCCGGATGCACCCGTTGAGCGCTACCCCCAGGAGCAGCGCCAGACCGTCGATGACCCACTGGCGCAAGAAGCGACGCGCGGCATCATGATGGGCCGCCTCGAGGAGGTGCTGCAAGACACAGTCAACTGGGGCCGCAAAAACTCCCTCTGGCCTTACAACTTCGGCATCTCCTGCTGCTATGTGGAGATGTGTACCGCCTTCACCTCCCCCCACGATGTGGCCCGCTTCGGCGCCGAAGTTATCCGTGCCTCGCCCCGTCAGGCCGATTTCATGGTGATTGCAGGGACCCCCTTCATCAAGATGGCGCCAGTCATCCAGCGCCTGTATGAACAGTTGCTCGAACCCAAGTGGGTGATCTCCATGGGGGCCTGTGCCAACTCCGGCGGCATGTATGACATCTATTCAGTGGTGCAGGGGGTAGACAAGTTCCTGCCGGTCGACGTCTACATTCCGGGTTGCCCGCCCCGTCCCGAAGCCTTTTTGCAAGCCCTGATGCTGCTGCAGGACTCCATCGGCAAAGAGCGCCGCCCCCTCTCCTGGGTGGTGGGCGATCAGGGGATCTACCGTCCCCAGATGCAGGCCGAAAAAGAGCGCAAGCGCGGCGAACGGATCAATGTGACCAACCTGCGCACGCCGGATGAGATCTGACCATGAAACTGACTCGTGATTTTCCCAGCAATTACGCCATGGCCCAGTGGCAGCCCAGCGACCACAAGGATGCCAAAGTCATTGGCGAACTGTTTGCCCACTTCGGGGCCGAGCACTTCACCGTGCAGACTACCCGTACCGGCGTGCCGGTGGTCTGGCTTCCCCGCGAACTGCTGCAGGATGTGATGGGCTTTTTGCGCAAGGTGCCCTCCCCGTTTGTGATGCTGTTTGATCTCAGCGCCACCGATGAGCGGCTGCGCAGCCATCGCGACGGTCTGCCCCAGAGCGATTTCACCGTCTTCTATCACCTCATCTCCATCGACCGTAACGCCGATGTGATGTTGAAAGTGGCGTTGGCCGAAAGTGACCTGCATCTGCCCACCATCACCAACCACTTCCCCAATGCCAACTGGTACGAGCGGGAAGTGTGGGATCTGATGGGCATCACCTTCGATGGCCACCCCCATCTGACCCGCATCATGATGCCCAAGAGCTGGCAGGGTCACCCGCTGCGCAAGGATTACCCGGCGCGCGCCACCGAATTCGATCCCTTCATGCTCGATGCCGCCAAACAGGACATGGAGCAGGAGAACCTGCTGTTCAAACCGGAAGAGTGGGGCCTGGCCCGCGGCAACGAGAACGAGGACTACATGTTCCTCAACCTCGGCCCCAACCACCCCTCTGCCCACGGCGCCTTCCGGTTGGTGTTGCAGCTCGATGGCGAGGAGATCCGCAACTGCGTGCCCGATATCGGTTATCACCATCGTGGTGCCGAGAAGATGGGCGAGCGCCAATCCTGGCACAGTTACATCCCCTATACCGACCGGGTCGAGTATCTGGGCGGGGTGATGAACAACCTCCCCTATGTGCTGGCGGTCGAGAAGCTGGCCGGCATCAAGGTGCCGCAGCGGGTCGACATGATCCGGGTGATGATGGCGGAGCTGTTCCGCATCCAGAGCCACCTCTTGTTCCTCGGGACCTATATCCAGGACGTGGGGGCCATGACCCCAGTCTTCTTCACCTTCACCGACCGGCAGAAGATCTACACCATCATCGAAGCGATCACCGGTGCCCGCATGCACCCGGCCTGGTTCCGTATCGGCGGTGTGGCCCACGACTTGCCGAAGGGATGGCAGCGGCTGGTGCAGGACAACCTGCTGAGCTGGCTGCCCAAGCGGCTGATGGATTACGAGAAAGCGGCGATGCGCAACAGCATTCTGCGCGGTCGTACTATCGGCGTCTCTGCATACACCACCGAGCAGGCGTTATCCTGGGGTACCACGGGGGCCGGATTGCGCGCCACCGGCCTCAACTTCGATGTACGCAAGTGGCGTCCCTACTCCGGCTACGATCAGTTCGACTTTGAAGTGCCGGTCGGCAGCAATGGTGATGCCTACGACAGAGCCACCGTGCGGATCGAGGAGATCCGCCAGAGCATGTCGATCATCGAGCAGTGCATGAAGAACATGCCGGAGGGCCCCTTCAAGGCGGATCACCCCCTCACCACCCCGCCGCCCAAAGAGCGCACCCTGCAGCACATCGAGACCCTGATCAACCACTTCCTGCAAGTGTCTTGGGGCCCGGTGATGCCCGCTGCCGAGTCGTTCCAGATGATTGAGGCGACCAAGGGGGTCAACAGTTACTACCTGACCAGTGACGGCTCCACCATGAGCTACCGGACCCGGATCCGCACCCCGAGCTTTGCTCACCTGCAGCAGATCCCCTCGGTGATCAAGGGCAGCATGGTGTCGGACCTCATCGTCTATCTGGGCAGTATCGATTTTGTTATGTCGGATGTGGACCGTTAAGTGATCCGCTATCCCGGCCATGGCCGGGAATCGGGATCGCCGGACGAGCAGTAAAAGGACAAGCCACCAAAGGTCAAGTCATGAGCCAGCAATGTCAGTGTCACAATAATCAGACCCCACAGGGGCAAGGGGCATGCAGCAGCAAACGGGACGACTTCGTTCTGAGCCAGGCTGAACGCGATGCCATCGAACACGAGAAACACCACTACGAAGATCCCCGCGCCGCCAGCATCGAAGCGCTCAAGATCGTGCAGCAGGCCAGAGGCTGGGTACCCGACGGTGCCATTCACGCCATCGCGGCCCAGCTCGGCATTCCCGCCAGCGACGTGGAGGGGGTTGCCACCTTCTATAGCCAGATCTTCCGCCAGCCGGTGGGGCGCCACATCATTCGCGTCTGCGACAGCATGGTCTGCTACATCAATGGCCACGAAGATCTGCTGGCCGGTCTCAAGGAGGTGATGAACCTCGACCCCGGTCAAACCTCCCCGGATGGCCGCTTCACCCTGCTGCCGGTCTGCTGCCTTGGCAACTGCGACAAGGGGCCAGCCATCATGATCGATGACGACACCTATGGCGGCCTCGATCCGGTGACCTTGCTGAAAACCCTGGAGGCTTACCCATGAGCCTGCCGCAGAACAAAATCCTCGCCTCTCTTGGCACCGCCAATCGCACCCCGCGTGCCCCCGAGACCCACCCGCTCACCTGGCGGCTACGTGATGACGGCCAGCCGGTGTGGCTGGAGGAGTATCAGGCCAAACAGGGCTATGAAGCGGTGCGCAAAGCGCTCGGCCAGATGAGCCCGGACGAGATCGTCAGCACCGTCAAGGATGCCGGTCTCAAGGGGCGTGGCGGCGCGGGCTTTCCTACTGGCGTGAAGTGGGGGCTGATGCCCAAAGACGAGAGCATGAACATCCGCTACCTGCTCTGCAACGCCGATGAGATGGAGCCCAACACCTGGAAAGATCGCCTGCTGATGGAGCAACTGCCCCACCTGCTGATCGAGGGGATGATCATCAGTGCCCGGGCGCTCAAAGCCTATCGCGGCTATATCTTCCTGCGCGGCGAGTATGTGGATGCTGCCATCCACCTGCGCCGTGCGGTGGAAGAGGCCAAGGCCGCCGGTCTACTGGGCAAGAACATTCTGGGATCCGGTTTTGACTTCGAGCTGTTCGTCCACACCGGCGCCGGCCGCTACATCTGTGGTGAAGAGACGGCGTTGATCAATTCGCTGGAAGGGCGCCGTGCCAACCCGCGCGCCAAACCCCCCTTCCCCGCCGTCTCCGGCGTCTGGGGCAAACCCACCTGCGTCAACAACGTCGAAACCCTCTGCAACGTCCCCGCCATCATCGGCAACGGAGTCGCCTGGTATCACGGGCTGGCGCTGCCGGGCTCGGAAGATCACGGCACCAAGCTGATGGGCTTCTCCGGCAAGGTGAACAACCCCGGGGTCTGGGAGCTGCCGTTTGGCATCACCGCCCGCGAGCTGTTTGAAAATTACGCCGGCGGCATGAGGAGCGGCTATCGCCTGAAAGCCTGGCAACCGGGCGGCGCGGGCACCGGCTTCCTGCTGCCGGAGCACCTCGATGCCCAGATGTATACCGCCGGTATCGGCAAGGTCGGCACCCGGATGGGGACTGGCCTCGCCATGGCGGTGGATGACTCTATCAGCATGGTGAGTCTGCTGCGCAACATGGAGGAGTTCTTCGCCCGCGAATCGTGCGGCTGGTGCACGCCCTGCCGCGACGGCCTGCCCTGGAGCGTCAAGCTGCTGCGGGCACTGGAGCGTGGCGAAGGGCAATCCGGCGATCTTGCGACCCTGGAGCAACTCTGCAGTTTCCTTGGCCCGGGCAAGACCTTCTGCGCCCACGCACCGGGCGCCGTCGAGCCGCTGGCCAGCGCCATCAAATATTTCCGCTCCGAATTCGAGGCCGGGATCAAAGGCAGCGGTGATAACCGCAAGCCGGTCAAAGGGATCCAGCCCAATCTGCTGGGCGAGCGCTGGTAACGACACCACAGATTTCACAAAACAGGTTTCAGGGAAGTTGTATGGCAACCATTTATGTAGACGGCAAAGAGTACGAGGTAGACGGAGCAGATAACCTGCTGCAAGCCTGTCTGTCGCTGGGTCTGGACGTCCCCTATTTCTGCTGGCATCCGGCGCTGGGTAGCGTTGGCGCCTGCCGCCAGTGTGCGGTGAAACAGTATCAGAATGCCGATGACAAGCGCGGCCGTCTGGTCATGTCCTGCATGACCCCGGCCACCGATGGCAGCTACATCGCCATCGAGGATGAAGAGGCTAAAGAATTTCGCAAGAGCGTGGTGGAGTGGCTGATGACCAACCACCCCCACGACTGCCCGGTGTGTGAAGAGGGCGGCGCCTGCCACCTGCAGGACATGACGGTAATGACCGGCCACAACAGCCGTCGCTACCGCTTTACCAAGCGCACCCACCAGAATCAGGAGCTGGGCCCCTTCATCGGTCACGAGATGAACCGCTGCATCGCCTGCTACCGCTGCGTCCGTTACTACAAGGATTATGCCGGTGGCGAGGATCTCGGGGTCTACGGTGCCCACGACAACGTCTATTTCGGGCGGGTCGAGGATGGCACCCTGGAGAGCGAATTTTCCGGCAACCTGGTGGAGGTCTGCCCCACCGGCGTCTTCACCGACAAGACCCACTCCGAACGTTACAACCGCAAGTGGGACATGCAATTTGCCCCCAGCATCTGCCAGCAATGCTCCGTGGGCTGCAACATCAGTCCGGGCGAGCGTTATGGCGAGCTGCGCCGCATCGAAAACCGCTTCCACGGCAGCGTCAACCACTACTTCCTCTGTGACCGTGGCCGCTTTGGCTATGGCTACGTCAATCTGGCCGACCGCCCGCGCCAACCGCTGCTCAAAGATGGCAACGACCAACTGACCATCACGGTCGATGGCGCCCTTAACCGCGCCGCCGATGCCCTGCGCACGGCACGCGGCCTCATCGGCATCGGCTCGCCCCGCGCCTCGCTGGAGAGCAACTTTGCCCTGCGCGAGCTGGTGGGGGCAGACAACTTCTACGCTGGCGTCGAGCAGGCCGAGTGGGCCTGTCAGCTGAAGATGCTGCAGATCCTGCAACAGGGCGGCGTGCCAACCCCGAGCCTGCGGGACATGGAAGAGGCCGACGCCATTCTGCTGCTCGGTGAAGATGTCACCATGAGCGCCGCCCGTATCGCGTTGGCGCTGCGCCAAGCCGTCAAGGGCAAGGCTCGCGAGCTGGCCCGCAAGATGAAGGTGGATCTGTGGCAAGTCGCCGCCGTTCAGACCCTGGGTCAGAACGAGCGCTACCCGCTGCTCATCACCAGCCTCGACACCACCCGTCTGGACGATGTGGCGGCCGACAAGCTGCACGCCCCCTATGCCGATCAGGCGCGCATTGGCTTTGCCATCGCCAACCTGCTCGACCCAGTAGCACCGGCCGTGGCCGACCTCTGCCCCGAGCTGCAGGCACAAGCGACTCGCTGGGCCGAGCTGCTCGGCAACGCCAAGAAGCCGCTCATCATTGCAGGCTCCAGTGCCCGCGATGTGGCGCTGCTTGAGGCGGCCAGCAACATTGCCCGCGCCCTGAAAGGCCGAGGACTGGAAGCCAGCATCGCGCTGGTTGGCCAGGAGGCCAACTCGCTGGGTCTGGCCATGCTGGGCGCTCAAACCTTGTCAGACAAGCCGCTCGAAGCCGCCCTTGCGCGTATCGAGGCCGAAGAGGGGTTGGCGCTGGTCACCCTGGAGAACGATCTCTACCGCCGCGCGCCGCGCAACCGGGTGGATGCTGCGCTGGCACGGCTGCAATACCTGCTGGTCATCGACCATCAGGCGACCCCGACCGCCAACAAGGCTGATCTGGTGCTGCCAGCGGCCAGTTTTGCCGAAGCCGATGGCACCTTGGTCAATATGGAAGGACGCGCCCAGCGCTTTTTCCAGGTCTATGCGCCCGCCTTCTACAACGCCGATATTCAGGTGCGTGAAGGGTGGCGCTGGCTGGCAGCGCTGCAAGGGGCGATAGAACGCAAGCCGCTGCGCTGGCAGAACTTCGACCAGGTCAATCATGACTGCGCCACCAGCAATCCGCTGCTCGCTACCATGCTGGAAGCGGCGCCCAACGCAGGCTTGCGGATCCGTGGCATGCGGCTGGCCCGTGAACCACACCGCTACAGTGGTCGCACCTCCATGCTGGCGGATCAGAATGTCAGCGAACCGCGGGTAGCGCAAGATCCCGACTCCCCCTTCAACTTCTCCATGGAAGGGTATGCCGGAGCCCGTCAGCCGCTGCCGCAAGTACCGTTCGCCTGGGCGCCGGGCTGGAACTCTCCCTCCGCCTGGAACAAGTTCCAGGATGAAGTGGGTGGCAAACTGCGTGCTGGCGATCCGGGTCGCCGTCTGCTGGAAGCAAGCGAAGATACCCTTGGCTGGTTTACTACCATCCCCTCCCCCTTCAAGGCAGAGGATGCGCTGCAAGTGGTCAATTATGCCCAGCTGTTTGGCGGCGAGGAGCTCTCCGCTCGCAGCCCGGTCATTCAGGCCCGGATGAACGAACCCGAGCTGGTGCTCAATCCCCTTGATGCAGAGCGTCTGGCCCTCCACGGGGGCAGTCAGGTCTCCTTCTCCTGGGGCGGTAGCCACTGGCAACTGCGTCTGCGCCTGAGCGAGCAGCTGAGCGCCGGTCTGGTGGGGCTCCCCCTTGGGTTGAATGGCCTGCCGACGGCCCTGCAACAAGCCTCAATCACTAACCTGCAGGAGGTGATCGCATGAGCGAGTCGCTGATCGATCTGTTGCTGGAGGTGGGCAAAGCACTGATCGTGCTGGTGGGGATCGTGGGGGCTGGCGCCTTCATGAGCTTCATCGAGCGTCGCCTGCTGGCCCTGTGGCAGGATCGCTATGGCCCCAACCGGGTGGGGCCGTTTGGTCTGCTCCAGCTGGCCGCCGACATGATCAAGATGTTCTTCAAGGAGGACTGGATCCCGCCCTTCGCCGATCGCCGGATATTTATCCTGGCCCCCATCATCGCCTTCACTGCCTTTATTCTGGCGTTTGCGGTGGTGCCCATCACCCCCACCTGGGGCGTGGCGGATCTCAATGTGGGGCTGCTCTACATCCTGGCCATCGCAGGGCTGGCGGTCTATGCGGTGCTGTTCGCCGGCTGGTCGAGCAACAACAAATACTCATTGCTCGGCAGCTTGCGTGCCTCGGCCCAGACCCTCTCCTACGAGGTGTTTCTCGGGCTATCCCTGATGGGGATTGTGATCCAGACCGGCAGTTTCAACCTGCGCGACATCGTCGAGGCACAGGCAGACTTGTGGAACGTGGTGCCCCAGATTTTGGGCTTTGTCACCTTCCTGTTTGCCGGTGTCGCCGTCACCCACCGTCACCCGTTCGATCAGCCGGAAGCCGAGCAGGAGCTCGCCGATGGCTATCACATCGAGTATGCGGGGATGAAGTGGGGTCTCTTCTTCGTGGGCGAATATATCGGCATCGTGCTGATCTCCTCGCTCATCGTGACCCTCTTCTTCGGTGGCTGGCACGGCCCCTGGCTGCCCCCCTTCATCTGGTTTGCCCTGAAGACCGCCTGTTTCATGGTGTTCTTCATCCTGCTGCGGGCCTCCCTGCCTCGCCCGCGCTTTGACCAGGTGATGTCGTTTGGCTGGAAAGTCTGCTTGCCGCTGACCCTGATCAATATGCTGGTCACCGCGGCAGTTGTACTGATAAGTACGCAGTGAGGCACTCAATATGAAAATTGTTAGCATTATTCAGGGTGTCGGCACCCAGTTACGCAGCCTGGCCATGGTCTTCTCCCATGCCTGGAGGCCCCGTGAAACCCTCAACTATCCGGAGCAGGCAGTCTATGCGGCCCCCCGCTACCGCGGTCGCATCGTGCTGACCCGCGACCCGGACGGGGACGAGCGCTGCGTGGCCTGCAACCTCTGCGCAGTTGCCTGCCCGGTCGGCTGCATCTCGCTGCAAAAATCCGAGCGGGAAGATGGTCGCTGGTATCCGGAGTTCTTTCGCATCAACTTCTCTCGCTGCATCTTCTGCGGCCTGTGTGAAGAGGCTTGCCCCACCACCGCCATCCAGCTGACACCGGATTTCGAGATGGGTGAGTATCGCCGCCAGGATCTGGTGTACGAGAAGGAAGATCTGCTGATCAGCGGGCCCGGCAAATACCCGGACTACAACTTCTACCGCATGAGCGGGATGGCCATCGACGGCAAGCCGAAAGGGGATGCCGAAAACGAAGCCAAGCCCATCGATGTCAAGAGCCTGCTGCCCTGAGGAGTCAATCATGGAACTGGCATTTTATGCCTCGGCCCTGGTGGCCATTTACAGCACGCTGCGGGTGATCAGCACCAGCAATCCCATGCATGCGCTGCTCAATCTCATCATCTCCCTCATCGCCGTGGCCATGATCTTCTTCTGCCTGGGTGCCGCCTTTGCGGGCGCCCTGCAGGTGATCGTCTACGCCGGCGCCATCATGGTGCTGTTCGTGTTCGTGGTGATGATGCTGAACCTGGGGAGTGCCCAGGCGCAGGAGAAAAAGTGGCTCACCCCCATGACCTGGGGGGGCCCAGCCCTGCTCTCGCTGATCCTGCTGGGCTTTCTGGCCCACGGCATTCTCGGGGTGACCGGGGGCCTGATCGGAGTGACCGAGGTGACCGCCAAGCAGGTGGGTGTCGAGCTCTTTGGCCCCTATGTGCTGGCGGTGGAGCTTGCCTCCATCCTGCTGCTGGCGGGTCTGGTAACCGCCTATCACCTGGGGCGGGAAGAGAAGAGCGGTGAAGTGCTCTCCGTCCCCCGCACAGCATCCCGCTCTGCACAAGAAGGAGGTCAGCAATGAATGGAATCCCTATGGAGCACGGCCTCCTGCTGGCCGCGGTGCTCTTCTGCATCGGCTTGTGCGGTCTGCTGATCCGCCGCAACCTGCTCTACATCCTGATGAGTATCGAGATCATGATGAATGCCTCGGCACTGGCGTTTGTGGTGGCGGGTAGCCGCTGGGCCCAGGCCGATGGCCAGATCATGTATATCCTGGTGATTTCTCTGGCGGCAGCGGAGGCCAGTATCGGCCTCGCCCTGTTACTGCTGCTCTATCGTCGTTACCACACCCTGAACGTGGACACTGTGAGCGAGATGCGCGGATGAGCCTCTTATATCTGACTTTTCTATTTCCGCTGCTGGGATGGCTGGTGCTGGCCTTCTCCCTCGGCCGGTTTAGTGAGCGTACCTCGGCGCTGATCGGGGTTGGCTCCATTGGCCTGTCGGCCCTCACTACCCTGTGGGTGGGCATCGACTTTCTGGGCAACCCGCCCGAGGGGGGCGTCTATGTCCAGCGCCTGTGGCAATGGATGGCGGTGGGCAACTTTACCCCGAGCTTCTCGCTGGCACTGGATGGCCTGTCGCTGACCATGCTGGGGGTGGTGACCGGGGTGGGTTTCTTCATCCACCTGTTCGCCTCCTGGTATATGCGTGGGGAAGAGGGTTACTCCCGCTTCTTCACCTACACCAACCTCTTTATCGCCAGCATGCTGTTTCTGGTGCTGGCCGATGACCTGCTGTTTGTCTACCTCGGCTGGGAAGGGGTGGGGCTGTGCAGCTATCTGCTGATCGGCTTCTACTACAAGGATCGCAAGAACGGAGCGGCGGCCCTCAAGGCATTTGTCGTGACCCGGGTGGGTGATGTCTTCCTCGCCATCGGTCTGTTTATCCTCTATCGGGAACTGGGCACCCTCAATATCCACGAGCTGCTGGTTCGTGCCCCGACCCTGTTTGCCGAGGGCTCCCCTGCCCTGTCGCTGGCCTGCCTGATGCTCCTGGGCGGCGCGGTCGGCAAATCGGCACAGCTGCCGCTGCAAACCTGGCTGGCGGATGCGATGGCAGGCCCGACCCCTGTCTCAGCGCTGATCCACGCCGCCACCATGGTGACCGCCGGTGTCTACCTGATTGCCCGTACCCACGGCCTGTTCCTGCTGGCGCCAGAGATCCTCCATCTGGTCGGGCTGGTCGGTGCCATCACCCTAGTGCTGGCAGGCTTTGCCGCGCTGGTTCAGACCGATATCAAGCGGATCCTCGCCTACTCCACCATGAGCCAGATTGGCTACATGTTTCTGGCACTGGGTGTCGGCGCATGGGAAGGGGCCATCTTCCACCTGATGACCCACGCCTTCTTCAAGGCGCTGCTGTTCCTCTCTGCCGGTGCCGTTATCGTTGCCTGCCACCATGAGCAGAACATCTTCAAGATGGGTGGCCTGCGCAAGAGTTTGCCGCTGGTCTATGCCTGCTTCCTGGTGGGGGGCTCGGCGCTGGCGGCGTTGCCGCTGGTCACTTCCGGTTTCTACAGTAAGGACGCCATCCTGTGGCAAGTAGAGGCCAGTGGCCAGAGCGCCCTGCTGTGGGCAGGTCTAGCGGGGGCATTCCTCACCTCGCTTTATACCTTCCGGCTGATCTTTATCGCCTTCCATGGCAAAGAGCAGACCAAAGCCCACGCTGGTCACGGTCTGGCTCACCACCTGCCGCTGCTGGTATTGCTGGTGCTCTCCACCGGCATAGGCGCGCTGATCACCCCGCCGCTGGCAGGTGTGCTGCCGGCAGGCCCGGGAGATCATATCGAAGAGGGGCGCCATGCACTGGAGGTTGCCTCCGGCATCATCGCCATTGCGGGCATCGCGCTGGCCGCGTTTCTGTTCCTTGGTGAGCGCCGTCTGGCCACCTCCATTGCCAACAGTGCGCCGGGCCGCCTGCTCAGCACCCTCTGGTTCAACGCCTGGGGCTTTGACTGGCTCTATGACCAGCTGTGGGTCAAACCCTATCTGCTGGCGACCCGTCTGGTCGGGCAGGATCCGCTGGACTGGATGATGGGCCTGCCCGCCTGGTTTGCCCTGCGTGGCAACCAGCTGTTGGCCTGGACCGTGACCGGCAAGTTGCGCTGGTATGCCGCCTCCATGGGGATCGGCGCCGTGCTGGTGCTGGCGCTGTTGCTGCTGGGGTAACGCGATGAACAACCGGACGATCATACAGCCAGGCTGTTTGCTCTCCCTGATGGAACAGGGAGCGCAATCTCATATGAACTTGAACGAGAGCTGATACCGTGACCTTACTCTGGATCTTGCTAATTCCTTTTATCGGCGGCTTGCTCTGCTGGCAGATGGAGCGTCTCGGCGGGCAGTTTGTCCGCTGGGTAGCCCTGCTCTCCATGAGCGCCAGCCTGCTGCTCTCCTGTGCCATCTGGCTAAGTGGTGACTTCTCCCTTGCCACCACGGGTCTCGACAGCGCGGGCGTCACCGGTGCTGCCTCCGCCTGGGCCGCCGAGTGGCGCCTGCCGTGGGTCCCCCGCTTCGGCATCTCTTTGCATCTGGCGGTAGATGGCTTGTCGCTCTTGATGGTGATGCTCACCTGCTTTATCGGGGTGCTGGCCATCCTCTGTTCGTGGAAAGAGATCGTGCAACGCATCGGCTTCTTCCACCTCAACCTGCTCTGGATCCTGGGTGGCGTACTCGGCGTCTTTATGGCGCTGGACCTGTTCCTCTTCTTCTTCTTCTGGGAGATGATGCTGGTCCCCATGTACTTCCTGATTGCGCTCTGGGGCCATTCAGTCACTGACGGCAAATCACGGATCAACGCCGCAACCAAGTTCTTCATCTACACCCAGGTTTCGGGCCTTATCATGCTGGTGGCCATCATCGGGCTGGTGCTGACCCACCAGCATGCTACCGGTGTATTCACCTTCAACTATCTGGATCTGCTCAATACCCCGATGAGCAAGGGTGTACAGTGGCTACTGATGCTGGGCTTCTTCATCGCCTTCGCGGTCAAGATGCCGCTGGTGCCGCTGCACGGCTGGCTGCCGGATGCCCACAGTCAGGCGCCGACCGCAGGTTCGGTGGATCTAGCCGGTATTTTGCTCAAAACCGCCGCCTACGGTCTGCTGCGCTTCGCCCTGCCGCTGTTCCCAGAAGCCTCCGCCGAATTTGCCCCCTACGCCATGGTGCTGGGCCTTATCGGCATCGTCTATGGCGCCATCGTGGCGTTCGCCCAAACCGACATCAAGCGGCTGGTGGCCTACACCAGCATCTCCCACATGGGTTTTGTGATGATCGCCATCTACTCGGGTAGCGAGCTGGCCCTGCAGGGCGCCGTGGTGCAGATGATCGCCCACGGTCTCTCCGCTGCCGGCCTCTTTATCCTCTGCGGTCAGCTCTACGAGCGGTTGCACACCCGGGATCTGCGCCAGATGGGCGGCCTGTGGGGACGCCTGCGCTATCTGCCCGGCGTGATGCTCTTCTTCTCGGTGGCGTCGCTTGGCATGCCGGGCACCGGCAACTTTGTCGGCGAGTTCCTGATCCTGGTCGGCAGCTTCCAGGTTGCCCCTGTCATCACGGCAGTCGCCACCTTCGGTCTGGTACTGGCCTCTGTCTACTCCCTCATCATGTTGCAGCGCGCCTGCTTTGGCCCCGCCAAGGATGAGAGCATGCTCAAGGGGCTGGATCGCCGCGAGCTGACCATGATGATGGTGATCGCGGGCCTGCTTGTTCTGCTTGGCCTCTATCCCCAACCCGTGATTGACACCGCCAGCAGCAGCCTTATCAACGTGCTGCACTGGTATCTGCTGCCGACTGCTGGAGCCCTGCAATGACTTTCTCCGCTTCCCAACTGCTGGCACTGCTTCCCCTGCTGTTGACCACCGGGGCCATGGCGGCCCTGATGCTGGCCATCGCCTGGCGCCGCTGTGTCACCACCGCCTTTACCGTGACCATTGTTGGCCTCAACCTGGCACTGTTCTCACTGCCCATCGTGATGGCGCAAGGGGATCAGGGGGTCACCCCGCTGCTGCAAGTGGACAGTTACGCCGTCTTCTACATGGGACTGGTACTCATCGGCGCGCTGGCTACCTGTACCTTCGGTCAATCTTGGCTGAAAACCTACCCGGACAACCGGGAAGAGTTCTTCCTGCTGCTGCTGATCGCCACCGCTGGTGGTCTGGTGCTGGCCTGCTCCCGTCACCTCGCCTCTCTCTTTATCGGGATCGAGATGCTGACCCTGCCGATGTTCGGTCTGGTGGGTTACGCCTACCGCGAGCGCCACTCGCTGGAAGCGGCGGTGAAATACATGGTGCTCTCTGCCGCCGCTACCGCCTTCCTGCTGTTTGGCATGGCGCTGCTCTACGCGCAGGCAGGCAGCCTGAGCTTTGCTGCCCTGGGGCAGTCCCTGGCCGAGAGCCCGGCTCACCATCCGCTGCTGATGGGGGGTTTGGGGTTAATGCTGGTCGGCTTTGCCTTTAAACTCTCCCTGGCCCCCTTCCACCTCTGGACCCCGGATGTCTACGAAGGAGCCCCGGCACCGGTCGCCACCTTCCTCGCCACCGTCAGCAAGGTGGCGGTCTTTGCCGTGCTGCTGCGCTTCTATCTGGCGGTACCGGCGGCGAGCGATCCCATGATCCACTGGCTGCTGGCAGCCATGGCGGTCATATCCATCCTGGTCGGCAACCTGCTGGCCCTGGTGCAGACCAACGTCAAACGGATGCTGGGTTACTCCTCCATCTCCCACTTCGGTTACCTGCTGGCGGTGATCGTGGCGAGCCGATTCGGCCAGATGCCGGTGGAAGCAGCCGGGGTCTACCTGCTGATGTATTTGTTCACCAGCCTGGGTGCCTTTGGGGTGGTGAGCATGATGTCGAGCCCCTATCGCGGCAAGGATGCCGACTCCCTGCACAGCTATCGCGGTCTGTTCTGGAAGCGCCCCTATCTGACTGCCGTACTGACGGTGATGATGTTGTCACTCGCGGGCATCCCGATGACCCTCGGCTTTATCGGCAAGTTCTACCTCATCGGCGTCACCGTCGAGGCGCAGCTCTGGTGGCTCTCCGGCGCCATCGTGCTCGGCAGCGCACTGGGTCTCTACTACTACCTCAAGGTGATGGTGACCCTCTATCTGCGCGAACCGGGCATGCAGCAGCGCGATGCCAGCGCCGACTGGGCGCTCTCCTCCGGTGGTGTGGTGGTACTGCTCTCTGCCGCCCTGGTGGTGTTGCTGGGGCTCTATCCCCAGCCGGTCATCAGTCTGGTACAAGGGTTCCAGCAGGTGGTGTTGCAGTAACCCGGCTCATTTCCCTTCAAAACCGGCCCATGTGGCCGGTTTCTTTTTTATGTGGATTGCCTGCTGGCAGAGACCCTTTTGTGTTGGCATCTCACACCCCGTGCAGCCGTTGGTCTCGTCCGGTATTCATCCAACCCCCTTGCTGATATATTGATGACTGGCAGGAATGGAGTTCCGAGCGATGATGCAGCCTACTTTTCATCAATTTGATGCGCATCCACTGGCCGATGCATTGCTTCCCTATGAGGGGCAACGACTCGATGTGTTGCTAGCCGAGCGGGATGCCGCACGCGTTGCCGATCTGCAGCAGCAGTGTCAGCGCCTCAACATTCAACTCTGCGGCGCCATCTTTCCACGCCTTGTCAGTCGGCACGGTTTCCACGAAAGGGGGGCTTGGCTGTTGCCCCGACCAGCATCCCACAATCCTCTGCTGCTCTCGCTCTCCCCTACAGCCAGTGCCGATACACTGGCCGATATCATCTGCGAGCAGTTGGCGTCCCGACTGGCAGAATGGCCGGACACCGAGAAGGTTCCCACCCTCTTTCTCACCTTTGACGCCATGCTCCCCAATATTGCAACCCTGCTCGAGGGGATCTATCTAAGGCTGGCGGACAGGGTCAACTATGCGGGTGTCAATGCAGGTAGCGGCCAGTTCATAGCCATGCCCTGCCTGTTTGACACCCAGAGATTGCTGGGGCATGGGGTCAGCTGTGCACTGCTCTCCCCCCACAGTCCCCCCTTGCTGGAGCACGGCTATCAACTCACTGCCCAGCCCATGCTCGCCACCAGCAGTGAAGGCAACAAGATCTCCTTTATCGACTGGGAGCCGGCTTTTAGCCGCTATCAATCCCTGATCCGGCAGCAGTTCCAGCAAAACCTCACACCAGAGCAGTTCTATCGGTACGGTGTACATTTGCCCTTGGGGTTGCTGCGAGCCAATGGCGATGTGATCGTGCGGATCCCGGTCGCCGTTACCGACGAAGGTGCCCTGCTCTGTGTCGGAGAGGTGCCTGACCACAGTATTCTCACACTGCTGAAAGCCCCGGAAAGCCCCACAGAGCACGCTGTCGAACTGGCCGAAAAGCTCGGCCGACACGGTACACCCGAGCGCCTCGAGATCTACTACTGCGCCGGCCGTCAGCAGCACTTCGGCGAACAGAGTACCCTGGAGCTGGAGACCCTCTTTAGCCACAGCGGAGCCCACGAGCTGGTCGGAGCCCTCTCTCTTGGCGAGATAGGAAGTGTAAGGCCGGGGGATTACCCGCTCTTTCACAACGGTGCCATCCTCTGTCTCAGCGAGGGTTAGCAATGAATAACGATCACGCCATGGCCATTGTCTGCGATCTCGCCCTCTGTATCGGTCGGGAGGTCACACTCGATGCCCTGCTCACCAAGGTGTTGCAGCGCTTTATGTTTCACTGTGCCACACCGGTTGGTGTGGTATTGCAGCAGCAACGGGAAGGATATGAGCTGCTCAAGGTCATTGGTGATGATCAGCTATCCCGGCACAGTGGCTCGCTGCTCTCCTTGCCTGCCTGGATTGTTGAAGGTGACCAATGTGCGCTGCAAACGACCTTGCCTCTCCCCGGTGGCCGACCGTACCACTTTGCCTATCGGCTCAGGGTTGACGGGGGATATCTCATCTTGCTGCTGGCCCCCCAACCCCAGCAGCACACAGTGCCGGTCTGCCATCTGTTCAGCCCGGTGCTCGGTAATCTGGCGCGCGCCATCCAGTTGTGCAAGGACAGCGAACAGCTCGCCAGGCGCCAGCAGGCCGAGCTGGTCGACATGCAGCGCCTCAACGAATCCCTGCTTAAGGCCATTCCCATCCCGGTGTTCTACAAGGATGTCGAAGGGCGCTTTCTCAGTTGCAACCCGGCCTTTACCCAGGTCACCGGGATCAGCAAGGCCGAACTGCTGGGGAAGCGGGTGGACGAAATCCTGCCCCCGGAGATGGCGGATGAATATACCCAAAGGGACATGGAGGTGCTGCGCAGCAGGCAGCCGCAATATTTTGAACACACGCTGTTTGATCGCAGCGGCCACCGTTACCAGGTGCTCAACTTCAAGGATCTCTTCTATGACCATCAGGGCGAGGTGGCCGGAATCATAGGGGCACTGGTCGACATAACCCATATCAAGGAGAGCGAGCAGCGCCAGCGCACCCTGCTGTTTCAGACCATCGCGGCCCTCTCCTCCGCGATTGCCCACAAAGATCCGGTCACGGCAGGACACGAACGGCGCGTGCATGATCTCGCGCTGGCTATAGGTCAACAGCTGCAACTGCCGCAAGAGCAGCTGGATGGATTGGGTCTTGCGGCCATGGTGCATAACATCGGCCTGCTGCAGATCCCGGCGGAGATCCTCACACGCCCGCGGGAACTGAGGCCGGTTGAGTTCGAACTGATCAAACAGCATCCGGACACTGGCCGCGAGATCCTGCAACAAATTGACTTCCCCTGGCCCATCACCACCATAGTGATGCAGCACCATGAAAATCTCGATGGTAGCGGCTACCCACAAGGGCTACAGGGGGATGCGATCTCGCTGGAGGCGAGGATTATACGGGTCGCCGACTCCCTGGCCGCCATGACTGCCCACCGTCCGTTCCGGCGTGCCCTCTCTCTCACCGATGCGTTCGCCGAGCTGACGCGCTATGCCGGTGTGCATTACGACGAACAGGTGGTCGATGCCTGTTTCGCCGTCTGGCAAGCGGGCTACCGCTTTACTACCACCTGACTCTGGTTGCACCAAGATGATGTTAAAAGATCTACCGCCATCCATTCAGCCACCGGGCGTCAGCTCTCACCCCACCGCAGCCCTGCTCCATCAGGTGATGGAACAGCTGCCCTATCGCGTCCTGTTGAAAGATACCCGTTCACACTTCATCGCCTGCAACCGACTGCTGGCCGACGATCTGGCCCTCACCCCGGCCGAACTGGTTGGCAAGTGCGATGCCGATTTTTTCCCGGCCGAGCTGGCCCAACGCTACCGGGATGACGATCTCCAGGTCATGGCCAGCGGCACAACCCGGCATCACGAAGAACCCTATCTGAAAGGGGGTGAAGACCGCTGGCTCAGTACCACCAAGTTTCCCCTGTACGATGAGCTGGGCAAGGTGATCGGTGTCGCTGTCTTTTTCGAAGATATCACCGACCAGAAACAGCAGCAGGAGCGTCTCCAGCAATATACCTGGACGCTGGAAGCAATAACCCGCGCCCACCATGCCATGCTCAAGCAGGGGGATGAACAGACACTACTGCAGGAGATCTGTGATGCCATCACTTTCGATGGCCGTTTTCCCCTGGTGACCGTACTGCAGACCGCTGATCAGAACAGAGTACAGATCCTGGCGCAGGCAGGTCAGGCCGTCTGGTTTGCCAGCGATAACTGGCTCACCCGGGACGCAGCCCTGATCAGTGCAATCAGTTCAGGCGAGATGCGCAACGAAGCACTTGGCACCGAACTGGTCCACCACTCCGCCACCTTGAGGGGACGGCTGCTGCTGCCATTGCAGTGGCAAGCCACTGTGCCAGGCGGACTGCTTATTCACAGCACGCAGGCCAGAGCCTTCACCGATGAGGAGGTGCATCTCTTCAACGGACTGGCCGACTACCTGACCTATGGCCTGCAGGCACGTCGAACCCAGCAGGCCTATCTTGCCGCCCAGCGTGAAAAAGCCATGCATGCCCGCCAACTGGAGCTGGCCCTGGAGGATGCGCTGGGAGCCATCGCTGCCGTGCTGGAACAACGCGATCCCTACACCGCCGGACACCAGAAGCATGTCGCTACCCTGGCGCTGGCCATCGGCCGAGAACTGGGGTTGGGTGATAAACCGCTACGCGGTCTCTATCTGGGCGCCATGGTGCACGATATCGGCAAAATCCAGGTCCCTGTCGAGATCCTCACCAAACCGGGCAAACTGACCCCCCAGGAGTTCAATCTGGTCAAGGAGCATCCGACAGCGGGTTATCTGGTGCTCAAGGATATCGCCCTGCCCTGGCCCATAGCCCGGATGATCCACCAGCACCACGAGTATCTCGACGGTTCCGGCTATCCATCAGGGTTAAAAGGCGAGCAGATCCTGCTGGAAGCGCGCATTCTCACGGTCGCCGATATAGTGGAGTCCATGTCATCGGATCGTCCCTACCGTGCTGCCCTGGGGATTGCGCAGGCCCGAACCCATATCATGGCCATGCGGGGAGTCCAGCTGGATGAAGCCGTGGTCGATGCCTGTCTGCGTATTCTGGATCGGGGAGAGTTTACCCCTCATGAACTTGGCCACGGCCAAACCTGATCGACAGAGCCCATATTGAAAAACCGGCCAAATTTGGCCGGTTTCTGTTTTTATGCGCTGGCGCAGTCGCGATTAACCCAGACGAACCCGAGCGTTGCGGAACATCCGCATCCAGGCCCCATCCTCGGCCCAGTTGTCGGGGTGCCAGGAATTGGCCACGGTGCGGAACACCCGCTCCGGGTGCGGCATCATGATGGTGGCGCGGCCATCGGTGGTGGTCACGGCGGTGATACCATCCGGCGAGCCGTTCGGGTTGGCAGGATACTGCTCGGTCACGCTGCCGCGGTTGTCGACAAAGCGCAGTCCTACCAGACCGCTCTGCTGCAGTGCGTTCAGGTGAGCGGCATCGCGCACCTCGACACGCCCTTCCCCGTGGGAAACGGCAATCGGCATCACCGAGCCTGCCATGCCGGCGAAGAAGGCCGACGGGGACTCCTGTACCTGCACCAGACTGAAGCGGGCCTCGAAGCGCTCGGAGCGGTTGCGCACAAAGCGCGGCCAGAGATCGGCACCCGGGATGAGATCCCGCAGGTTGGACATCATCTGGCAACCGTTGCACACGCCCAGCGACAAGGTATCGCCGCGTTCGAAGAAGCGCTGGAACTGCTCGCGGGCGTTGTCGTTGAACAGGATGGACTTGGCCCAGCCTTCGCCCGCCCCCAGCACGTCACCGTAGGAGAAGCCGCCACAGGCCACCAGGGTCTGGAACTCCTCCAGCTTGATGCGACCGGAGAGAATGTCGCTCATATGGACATCGACCGCCGCGAAACCGGCACGATCGAACGCCGCCGCCATCTCCACATGGGAGTTGACCCCCTGCTCGCGCAGCACCGCCAGACGGGGGGAGACCCCGCGGGCAATGTAAGGTGCAGCCACATCCTCGGACGGGTTGTAAGTCAACTTGGCATGCAGACCCGGATCGGTGGCGTCCTGACGGGCCGCGTGCTCCTGATCTGCGCACTCGGGGTTGTCGCGCAGGCGCTGCATCTGCCAGCTGGTCTCGCCCCAGATGGTGCGAAGGGCGGTGCGGCTGGCGCGATAGACCTCCTGACCGCCCCGCTGCAGGGTGATGAGATCCCCTTCGCGCACGGTACCGAGCACATGGGAGCAAGCCGCCAGGCCGTGACCGGCCAGCAGGGTCATCACCGTCTCTTTGTCTTCACGACGCACCTGGATGACGGCGCCCAGCTCTTCATTGAACAGCGCCGGCAGCAGCTCGCCACCGATGCGATCAAGCTGGATGTCGAGGCCACAGTGACCGGCAAACGCCATCTCGGTCAGGGTGACGAACAGGCCGCCGTCGGAGCGGTCGTGATAGGCGATCAATTTGCGATCGGCCACCAGCGCCTGAATGGCGTTGAAGAAGCCTTTGAGCTGAACCGGGTTGTCGAGATCCGGCGCCTTGTCACCCAGCTGGCGATAGACCTGCGCCAGCGCCGAGGCGCCGAGGCGCTGTTTGCCGTTGCCAAGGTCGATGAGGATAAGGTCGGTTTCACCGAGATCGGTACGCAGCTGCGGCGTGACTGTGTTGCGTACATCCTCGACCCGGGCAAAGGCGGAGATGAGCAGGGAGAGCGGCGAGGTGACGCTGTGCTCCTTGCCATCCTGCTGCCAGCGGGTCTTCATGGACATGGAGTCCTTGCCCACCGGAATGGTGATACCAAGGGCCGGGCAGAGCTCCTCGCCCACCGCTTTGACCGCCTCATAGAGACCGGCATCTTCACCCGGATGACCGGCAGCGGCCATCCAGTTGGCGGAGAGCTTGACCCGCTTCAGCGACCCGATGTGGGTTGGCGCCAGGTTGGTGAGCGCTTCCGCCACCGCCATGCGAGCGGAGGCGGCGTGGGAGAGCAGCGCCACCGGGGTACGCTCGCCCATCGACATGGCTTCACCGTGATAGCTGTCGTAGGTGGCAGCGGTGACGGCGCAATCGGCCACCGGGATCTGCCAGGGGCCAACCATCTGGTCGCGGTTGACCAGACCGGTCACGCTGCGATCGCCGATGGTGATGAGGAAGGACTTCTCCGCTACGGTCGGCAGACGCAGTACCCGTTCGGCCGCCTCGCCGAGGGTGATGCCATCGAGTTGGAGCGCTTTGCCTTGTGCAGGCAGGGTCACCACATCGCGATGCATCTTGGGGGTCTTGCCCAGCAGCACGTCCAGCGGCAGGTCGATGGGGTGGTTGTCAAAGTGCTCATCCGAGAGAGTGAGATGCTTCTCTTCGGTGGCGGTACCGATGACGGCATAGGGGGCGCGCTCGCGCTCGCACAGCGCCTTGAACAGCGGCAGCTTCTCCTTGGCCACCGCCAGCACGTAACGCTCCTGGGATTCATTGCACCAGATCTCGAGCGGGCTCATGCCCGGCTCGTCGTTCGGGATGGCGCGCAGCTCGAAGCGACCGCCGCGATCGCCATCGCTCACCAGCTCCGGCATGGCGTTGGAGAGGCCACCCGCTCCCACGTCGTGGATGAAGACGATAGGGTTATCGTCCCCCAGTTGCCAGCAGCGGTCGATCACCTCCTGACAGCGGCGCTCCATCTCGGGGTTATCGCGCTGCACCGAGGCAAAATCGAGATCTTCGGCCGACTGGCCGGAGGCCATGGAGGAAGCCGCACCGCCGCCCAGACCGATGTTCATCGCCGGGCCACCCAGCACGATCAGCGCCGCGCCGACCGGGATCTCCCCTTTCTGGACATGTTCGGTGCGGATGTTGCCGATGCCGCCCGCCAGCATGATGGGTTTGTGGTAGCCACGCACCTCGACGCCGTTGTGGCTCGGCACCTCCTCTTCGAAGGTACGGAAGTAGCCGAGAATGGCCGGACGGCCGAACTCGTTGTTAAACGCGGCGCCGCCGAGCGGCCCCTCCTGCATGATGTCGAAGGCGCTGACGATGCGGCTCGGCTTGCCGAAATCCTGCTCCCAGGGCTGCTCGAAGCCGGGAATGCGCAGGTTGGAGACGGAGAAACCGACCAGACCCGCCTTGGGCTTGGCACCGCGACCGGTGGCACCCTCGTCGCGGATCTCGCCGCCGGAGCCGGTAGCTGCGCCCGGGAACGGGGAGATGGCGGTCGGGTGGTTGTGGGTCTCCACCTTCATCAGGATGTCAACCTGTTCCTGGTGATACTGGTATTCGCCGTTGGCCGGGCTCGGGAAGAAGCGGCCACCCTGGCTCCCTTCCATCACGGCAGCGTTGTCTTTATAGGCAGAGAGGACATGATCCGGCGTCTGCTCGAAGGTGTTCTTGATCATTTTGAATAGCGACTTGGGCTGCTGCTCGCCATCGATGGTCCAGTCGGCATTGAAGATCTTGTGACGGCAGTGCTCGGAGTTCGCCTGGGCGAACATGTAGAGCTCGATGTCGTTGGGGTTGCGACCCAACTTGGTGAAGTTCTCCACCAGATAGTCGATTTCGTCGTCGGCCAGCGCCAGACCGAGCGCCACGTTGGCTTCGGCCAGGGCTGCGCGACCACCGCCCAGCACATCCACCTGGGTGAAGGGGCGCGGCTCGTGGTGAGCAAACAGGGCGGCAGCTTCGCTCATCTCGGCAAACACCACTTCCATCATCCGATCATGGAGCACAGCGGCAATGGCGCTACGCTGGGCGGCACTCAGCTCACCCTGCCCCTTGATGGTCAGGTAATAGGCAATACCACGCTCCAGCCGCTTGACCTGTTTCAGGCCGCAGTTGTGGGCGATGTCGGTTGCTTTGGAAGACCAGGGGGAGATAGTGCCGGGGCGGGGGGTAACAAGAAACAGCTGACCGCTGGGGGTGTGTTCGGGGATGGTCGGGCCGTAGCGCAAGAGCTGGCCCAAGGTCGCTCGCTCGGGGGGAGAGAGGGGGCTTGTCAGCTCGGCAAAGTGCACATACTCGGCATAGACATCCTCTATCTCTACTCCGCTCTCTACTCCACTCTCGTTTCTCATCTGTGCGAAGCGTTGCAGCAGTTTTTGGACACGAAAATCAGACAGTGCTGGGGCACCACGCAAGATATCCATATGACCTTTCTCACCAAGTTTTAAAGTGGGGGGGAATTGAGACGCGCGTATTATAGGGATCTGGCTCACAGCGGACAAACGTTTTTCTCACTTCGAGCAGTGTGACTCTGCGCACACTCTCTGGTATAAAGGTGCCTCTTTTTTGACAAATGCCGATTTTTTCAACAAAGGTACTCACCTACTTGCGCTGCATTTTTCGACTGTTTATCGGGCTGTTGTTGACGCTGACGCTGGTTGGCTGCGACTTCTATAGCCCCTCCAGCCAGCTGGAGCAGATCCGCCAGCGAGGCGAGATCCGGGTTGGCACCATCTATGGTCCCACCTCCTATTACCAGCGTGACGACCTCGCCCAGGGGTTCGATTACGAGCTGGCACAAAATTATGCCGACTGGCTGGGGGTGACACTCACCATCATCCCGGTCAACACCACTGACGAACTGGTTACACTGCTGAAAAAGGGCAAAGTCGATCTGGCGGCAGCCGCCATCATGGTCACACCGGAACGTCGCGAGCTGTTTCGCTTCGGTCCGGGCTTCTACCAGGTCTCCCCCAAGCTGGTCTACCGCAACGGCAAGCCCAAGCCGGCCTCGTTGAACGACATAAAAGGCAAGCTGATGGTGGCAGCCGGCTCCACCGGGGAAGACCTGCTCAAAGAGATGAGCAAAGAGAATCCGAAACTAGCCTGGAGCACCAGCCACAACGCCGATGTGGAGGAGCTGCTCAAGCAGGTGGTGGATGGCAAGATTGACTACACGGTGGTGCAGGATACCGTACTGGCACGCAGTCAGCGCTACTACCCGGAGCTCACCGAAGGGCTGACCCTGGCCCAGAAGCAGACTGTTGCCTGGGCCATGAGCAAGCTGCCCGATGACAGCCTCTACGCCAGCGTCATCGACTTTTTCGGTCAGCGCTTTATGGATGGTGCCATCGCAAAGCTGGACGAGAAGTACTTCGGCCACGTGCAGAACTTCGACTTTGTCGATACCCGTACCTTCCTCAAGCGCGCCAAGAGTCTGCTGCCCAAGTACCAGCCGCTGTTCCAGACTCACGCCAAGAATATCGACTGGCGTCTGCTCGCCGCCATCAGCTATCAGGAGTCCCACTGGGACCCGCAGGCCCGCTCCTACACCGGCGTGCGCGGCATGATGATGCTGACCGAGCCCACTGCCAAGGCGATGGGGGTCAACAACCGGCTTCATCCGGAAGAGAGCATCAAGGGTGGCTCCCTCTATCTGCAACAGATGATGGAGAAGGTGCCGGATTCGGTACCCGATGACGAGAAGGTGTGGTTTGCCCTCACCGCCTACAACATCGGTTACGGCCACATGATGGATGCCCGCCGCCTGACCAAAGAGCTCGGCAAGAATCCCGACGCCTGGAGCGACGTCAAGGATGTGCTGCCTCTGCTGCAGCAAGCACGCTGGCATCGCAAGGTGCGCTACGGTTATGCCCGCGGCAGCGAAGCGCGCAACTATGTCAACAACGTGCGTCAGTACTACCAGAGCCTGCTCTGGCTCGATAACGAGCAACAGAAGGCCCACCAGCGGGAGAGTCTCGACAACGACAGCGAGCCGGAGATCGCCGAGCGCCCGACTATCATCGCCGAAGTGGTCAATCAGATCACCATGCGCTAACCAGCCATTATTCGGCTGTCTTCACACAAACTTCTCTGTTACCATCGATTCACATCGGAGCCTATCCGAAATCGCATTGTTTTCATTATGTTGAGAGATTAAATAACAGCAATTTCGGATGGGCTCCATCAATGACCCAAGGCCGGGACGGCCACCTGAGTTGGGAGGAGACCAAGATGCAAAAACGTAGAAAAATCAGTCTGGTCAGAAAAGCGAAGTGCAGCTGGAGCCCCAGACGCAAACTCAAGCTTAATGACATAAAGCGCAACCTGTGGCGCAGAAATCGATCCTATACCCTGCTTATTGCAGAGCACACAGCATAAACCCGGCATTCGCCGGGTTTTTTATCTTCTTTCTCACCTAAATATCGTCTTAAACCAGCTCAGCCTTGAACTGTACCGTCCGCTTGGAGATCAGCGAGTTGCAGTGGTTGCAGAAGTAATCCACCGCACCGCACGCCTTGAGCCGCTCCAGCTCCATATGGCAGGTGGGACAGAGCGCGGTGACCCGCACAATGGCCTGGCACTGACCACAGGTTTGCTCCTTGCTGCGGGTATCCAGTTCAGCCTGGCATGATGGACAAAGCAGAGCTTCCATAGTCGACTCCTCATAAAGTGAACCTGCGATAGGCTTGCCCATGGCGGGTTCCCCTCCCCGCCAGACATTACGCCACTGCAGGGGGAATAACAGAGCGGCTGCCGGTGAGGGCAGCCGCCAGGGCTTATTTCTTCTTCATTTTCAGCAGCCGTTTGCGCTGACGTTCCTGACTCAGGGTCATGGTGTTCTTCTTCCCTTCAAACGGGTTGACCGACTCCTGGAACTCGACCCGGATCGGCGAGCCCATGATCTTGAGGGACTTGCGGAAGTAGTTGATCAGATACCGCTTGTAGGAGTCCGGCAAGTCGTTCAGCTGGTTGCCGTGGATCACGATGCGTGGCGGGTTGTAGCCACCGGCGTGAGCATACTTGAGTTTGACGCGGCGACCATTGACCATCGGCGGCTGGTGATCTTCCTGCGCCATCTGCATAATGCGGGTCAGCATCGCCGTGCTGGTACGACGGGTGGCGGACTGGTAAGCCTCCTGAATGGATTCAAACAGGTGGCCGACGCCGCTGCCGTGCAGGGCGGAGATGAAGTGGACGCGAGCGAAGTCGATGAAGCCCAAGCGACGATCCAGCTCGTTCTTCACATCCTCTTTCACCTTCTGATCCAGACCATCCCACTTGTTCACCACCAGCACCACGGAGCGACCGGCGTGGAGCACATAGCCAAGGATGCTCAAGTCCTGATCGGTGATGGTCTCCTGGGCGTCGATCACCAGCAGGCAAACGTTGGCATCTTCGATAGCTTTCAGGGTCTTGATAACGGAGAACTTCTCCACCGTCTCGTGCACCTTGCCACGACGACGCACACCGGCGGTGTCGATGACCACATACTTCTGCTCGTCACGCTCCATCGGAATGTAAACGGAGTCACGGGTGGTGCCGGGCATGTCATAGACGATGACCCGATCTTCACCCAGCATACGGTTGGTCAGGGTTGATTTACCGACGTTGGGACGACCAACGATGGCGAACTTGATAGGCAGGTCGGCGAACGGGGTCTCCTTGGTGTCCTCTTTGGTATCGAGTTCACCGGCAGCCACCATGCGCAGCAGGGCTTCTTCGTCGAAGTCCTCCTCTTCCTCATCCTGCGCATCTTCATCGGTAGCGGAGTCGACCAGGGTCTCCAGATGGGGAGCCAGCGCCAGTTCCAGCAGGCTCAGCACGCCACGACCGTGGGCAGCCGCGATCTGGTAAACCTCGCCCAGCGCCAGACCGTAGAACTCGGAGACCGCGGAATCACCGTCGATACCGTCGGTCTTGTTGGCCACCAGAAATACCTTTTTGTGGGCCTTGCGCAGGTGCTCGGCGATGGCTTGATCCGCCGCGGTCAGACCGGCACGGGCATCCACCATGAACAGCACCACATCGGCTTCTTCGATGGCCAACAGGGATTGCTCGGCCATCTTCAGCTCGATCCCCTCTTCGGTGCCATCGATACCGCCGGTATCGACCACGATAAATTCCAGCTCGCCCAGCTTCGCCTGGCCATATTTGCGGTCCCGGGTCAGGCCGGGGAAGTCGGCAACCAGGGCATCCCGAGTACGGGTCAAGCGGTTAAACAGGGTGGATTTCCCCACGTTGGGGCGACCCACCAGGGCTACTACAGGAGTCATAAAAGCCTCATTCTCAAGACGACAAAGGCTCCGGGTCCGAAGACCAGGAGCCGGATATTCACATTATCGGACGATCAAGGACGCTTGAGGGCGTACAACTTGCCGTCACGGCTCTGCACATACAGGGTCTCGCCATCCACCAGCGGGGCGGCGTAGAGACCACTGCTATCGAGCTGCTGCATCGCCTTGATGGTACCGTCGGTACGATCAAGCCAATACAGGTATCCTTCCACATCACCCACCACCACATAGTCACCGAAGATGACAGGTGCAGTGACGGTACGATTTTCCAGCTGGGTGTTTGACCACAGCTCCAGACCGTTGCGACGGTCGATGGCAAACAGGTGGCTGCGACTGTCGGTCAGCACGATGGCATTACCGGTCATCGCCAGATCGCGATAGCCGGAATACTTGCGTTTCCACACTTCATCGCCGGTCATCAGTTTGCGCGCCATCAACTGACCGTTGTAGGCGATGGCGTAGAGCTCATCACCGGCGATCAGCGGGCTGGCATCGACGTCAACCATGCGGTCCAGCTCGGTAGCACCGCGCGGATCAGCCACCTTGGACTGACGCACAGGCTGGCCGTTGCTCAGCAGGGCGATGCCCACCTTGCCATCGGCACGACCGTAAATCACGGCGCCGTTGGTGATCACCGGAGCACCGGCACTGCGCAGGGTCAGCGGCGGCTGCTCTTCGGAGAGCGACCACTGCATCTTGCCTTCATCAGTGTCGAGGGCAATCAGGCGACCGGAGGTGGTCAACACCACCACACGGCCATCTTCCACCGCGGGGCTTGCCACCACTTCGCCGGGCACATTGGTCTGCCACAGCACTTCACCATTCTCTTCGTTCAGGGCGTAGACCACCCCGTTCTCGGAGCCGAGGAACAGCTTACCGTAACGGGAAACCAGGCCGCCGGAGAGACGAGCGCTACGCTTGTCGGCGTTGACCGGCAGGTCGGCCAGATCGACGGTCCAGAGGCGATCCCCACTGGCACGGTCAAAGGCGCTGACATCGCCGTCGCGGGCCGCCGCGTAGATACGATCCTCTTCCACCACCGGCTTGAGCTGGGAGTAGAAGTCACCGATGCCATCACCCACATTAGATGACCATGCGGTGTCGGCTGTGAAGGCAGATTCAACCTTGGGCAACGGCGCCATCGGGTTGAGATCCTCTTCGGAACTGAACAGGGAGCAACCCTGCAGAGCGAAGGAGACCGCAGCCCCCAGCGCCACCATCTTGAATAGATTACGCATCCGGTGCCTCACCAGTCGCAACGGCCGGCAGGGCCAGATCGTCCATTTTCAGCTTGAGCTCGGCGCTACCCTGCAGGCCGCCGGCATCCGCCGCCGCCTGATAGGCATCACGAGCCTCTTCGGTCTTGCCCTGCTTTTGCAGCACATCACCACGGGCTTCGGCTACCTGCGCCTTGAAGGCCTCATTCTGGATGGTCGCCAGCTTGGCCAGCGCTTCATCTGCCTTGCCCTGATCATTGAGCACACGGGCCAGACGCAGCGCCGCGATGGGACGAATGCTCTCGTCACCCGTGGTCGCAACCAGCTCCAGCTGCTCGGCAGCCAGATCCAGCTTACCCGCCTTGACGGCAGCGGCAGCCAGTTGCAACGCGGCCAGTTCACCGTAGGAGTCACCCTTGTTGGCGGTGACAAACTGCTGTGCCTGCTCGAAACCGGCGGCATCGCCCTTGGCCAGCTGCTCAATCACCTGGTTGTAAGAGTGGGAGGAGGCCTCCATGGTCTCTTGCTGGTGCTGGTTGTAATAGCGCCAGCCGAACAGACCGACCAGACCGATCACGGTCCCGGCAATCACCGAGGTTCCGTTCTCTTTCCACCACTCCTTGATAACCTCAACCTGTTGTTCTTCGGTGGTATAGACTTCCACAGCTTACTCTCCTTTGGCTGCCAGCAGGGCAATGGCGGCGTCAACCTTGACGGTCTGTTGCTCGGCCTGACCACGCAGATATTTGATAGTGATCTCCCCGTTTTGCACCTCGGTTTCACCAAGGATCAGGGCGATTGCCGCGCCGCTCTTGTCGGCACGTTTGAGTTGTTTCTTGAAGTTGCCACCACCGCAGTGGCTCATGAGGCGCAAGTCCGGCAGGGCATCACGCAGACGCTCGGCCAGCTGGAAGCCAGCCTGCTCGGTCCCCTCGCCCACCATCGCCAGATAAACATCCACCGCAGGGCGGATATCGGCGTTGAGCTCGAGGGTCTCCAGCATCAGCACCAGACGCTCCATGCCCATAGCAAAGCCCACGGCCGGGGTCGGTTGACCGCCCAGCTGTTCTACCAGACCATCGTAGCGGCCACCGGCACAGACGGTACCCTGGGCACCCAGACTGCTGGTGACCCACTCGAACACGGTCAGGTTGTAGTAGTCAAGACCACGTACCAGACGCTCGTTCACTTCGTATTTGATACCGGCAGACTCGAGCAGGCGCTTGAGCCCCTCGAAGTGGGCCAGGCTCTCTTCGCCCAGATGGTCGAACAGACGCGGGGCCCCCGCCAGAATGGCCTGTACCTTTTCATCCTTGGAGTCGAGCACCCGCAGCGGGTTGCTGTACATGCGGCGCTGGCTCTCTTCGTCCAGCTGATCCTTGTACTGCTCTAGATAGGCCACCAGCGCATCGCGGTAAGCGGCACGCTCGGCGCTCTGGCCCAGGGTGTTGAGCTGCAGGGTGACATGCTCGCTGATGCCAAACAGACGCCACAGACGGTGGGTCAGCATGATCAGCTCGGCGTCAATGTCCGGCCCGTTGATGCCAAACAGCTCGACACCGAACTGATGGAACTGGCGGTAACGGCCCTTCTGGGGACGCTCGTGACGGAACATGGGGCCCATGTACCACATCCGGCGTTCCTGGTTATAGAGCAGACCGTGCTCGATACCGGCACGGACGCAGCTGGCGGTCCCTTCCGGACGCAGGCTCAAGCTGTCGCCGTTACGGTCTTCAAAGGTGTACATCTCTTTTTCGACCACGTCGGTCACTTCACCGATGGCGCGCTTGAACAGATGAGTCTGCTCGACAATCGGCATGCGCACTTCGCTGTAGCCATAGCTTGCAACGACCTGGCGCAGGATCTGTTCAACCTTCTGCCATACCGGGCTCTGCTCCGGCAGGCAATCATTCATACCGCGAATAGCTTGGATCTGTTTTGCCACGTTGATACTCGAGAAAAAGAGGTAAAATTTGGCCGCATTATAGGGATTTTCCCCCCCAAGGTAAAATCAGGGAATCCGGATGCGGGATTTAAAATCAGTCACCTGGAAAAAGGGCCACCCAATGTGGCCCTGTTTCGCTCACTCCTTGTCCATCGGGATCCGGTTGGCGGGATCCAGCATGGCGGCGCGGGCGCGAATGCGGCGCTCCAGAGTTGGAATGAGATCCTTGTTGTCGAGCCGATCGACCCGCTGGCCCCCCTCATAGAAGGCACTCTTGTTGGCGGCACCCGCCAGACCAAGGTCGGAGACCAGCGCTTCACCCGGCCCGTTCACCACGCAACCGATGATGGAGACATCCATCGGGGTGATGATGTCTTCGAGCCGCTCTTCCAGCGCGTTGACAGTGGCGATCACATCGAACTCCTGCCGTGAGCAGGATGGGCAAGCGATAAAGTTGATGCCACGGGAGCGAATACGCAGGGATTTGAGGATATCGAAACCGACCTTCACCTCCTCCACCGGATCCGCCGCCAGCGAGATACGCAGGGTATCGCCGATGCCGTCGGTAAGCAGCATGCCCAGACCGATGGCAGACTTCACCGCGCCGGCACGGAACCCCCCCGCTTCGGTGATGCCAAGGTGCAGCGGCTGCTCGATCTGCTTGGCCAGCAGGCGATAGGCACCGACTGCCAGGAACACATCGGAGGCCTTGACACTCACCTTGAAGTCCTGAAAGTCGAGACGATCGAGGTAGTCCACGTGACGCATGGCGGACTCCACCAGCGCCTCTGGGGTCGGCTCGCCGTACTTCTCCTGGATATCTTTCTCCAGCGACCCGCCATTGACCCCGATACGGATCGGAATATTGAGGTCGCGCGAGCAATCGACCACCGAGCGCACCCGCTGCTCGTTGCCGATGTTGCCCGGGTTGATACGCAGGCAATCGGCACCGTACTCGGCCACTTTCAAGGCGATGCGATAGTCGAAGTGGATATCGGCGACGATGGGAATGCGGGTCTGCTGTTTGATCAGCCGGAAGGCTTCCGCCGCTTCCATGGTGGGCACGGAGACACGGACGATATCGGCACCGACCCGCTCGATCCGCTGGATCTGCTCGATGGTGGCGGCGACATCTGTGGTCTTGGTGTTGGTCATGGTCTGCACGGTAATGGGGGCATCGCCCCCAACCGGTACATTACCAACCATGATCTGTCTGGATTTACGACGAATGATGGGTGATTCGTGAGAAGACATGGGAAACAGATTACTCCTGCGGCAGTGAGAAGCGGGCTGTACGACCGTTGTTGTAACGGCTCATATCAAACGACTGACCCTTGTAGTCAAGCTTGACGGCCATGGGCGCGCCAATGATGAACTTCAAGGGCTCGGCGCCTTCCAGCACCAGCTCGTCGTTGGCCTTCTTCAGACCACTGAACAGGGTCTTGCCGTTGGCATCCTTCACATCCAGCCAGCAATCGGCGGTGAAGCTCATCTTCAGTTGCGGCGCAGTCGCCGGATCAACGACAGCCTCTTCAGATTCGGTGTCATTGGCGCCGGATACCGCAGCATCTGTCGCAGTGCCGACAGCCGCGCTGACATCGGTCGGGGCAACAGCCGCAGAAGCAGGCGCCAGGGTAGCAGTCGCATCGGAGACCACCGCGGGGGCAGTCACGTCAGTGGCGGCAGGTGCGATGGCAGCGCCTTCCACCGGAGCTGTGTTGATCGCATCGGGCGGCGTGATTGCAGGTTCAGCCGGAGTCGAACTGGTCGCACTCATCTCGGTGGCTGCCAGCGCTTCATCACCGGCGGAGCGGCGTGAAGTACTCTGCCACCACCAGGCGACCGAGAGCGCAATCAACACCAGGATCACCAGCCAGGTCACCACCTTGAGCCGACTGTCGTTGGCTTGCTGACGGGAGCGACGGGAGAAGCTCTGCATGTCGATATTGTCGGGAGGAGTCAGACCCAGCTTGTCGTAAGCGGCCAGAATGGTCTCTTCCGGGATCCCGACTAGCTTGGCATAGGTACGCAGATAGCCCCGAATAAAGGTATGGGAGGTGTGCTTGTCGTAGGTATCCGATTCGATAGCGGCGATCAGGGTCAGACGAAGGTGAATGCGGGACGCAACCTGTTCTCGTGTCCAGCCAAGCTGTTCACGGGCGTTGCGCAGCAATTGGCCTGGGCCTACTGCCTGGGAGTCGTCTTGGAAATCGTGTTGCTGTTCAATAGTCATTGGCTAAATAACGCTTGGCTTGTTGCGAAGTGGGATATTGCCTTACCAGCTCAGTCCCGAATTGGTGAAGTAATGCCGGCTTGTCCATCGCCTGCGCCAGCCGAAGTCTCAACCAGAGACTCTCCTCATTCTCGTCTGACACATCGGCAAAACGGGCGAGGTAGGACTGCACATCAGGCAGCTTGCCATCTTTCATGGAAAGCTCGGCCAAGTCCAGCAATAACCTTGGATTGCCCGGATTATACCCCAAGGCCAGGAGATAGTACTCGGTTGCTTTATCATTTCTGCGATTTTGCAGGGCACAAAGTGCCGCATTTTCATAGGTATCGGCAATCTTCACATAGCCTGGTTGAATAACAGCTTGGTTGAATGCCTTGTCTGCCTCATCATAACGGCCACGATCACAGAGGAAGGCGCCATAGTTGTTCATTGCGTCAGCATTGGACGGATCCATGGCAAGGGCGTTCTTGTAATGCTCTTCAGCCGCCTTGAAATCCCCCACCCTCTGGTAGAAGTAGGCAAAACCGATCTGCACCTGAGGATTGGAGGGGTCATACTGGAGGGCGCGATCAAGATTGAACTTGGCCTGCTCGGCATTGCCCTGACGCAGGTACTGGATACCCAGGTCGAGGCGGGTTTGGGCAGCCGCCTTGAGGTCAGGACCCACTTCACGCTGGGTCGAGTTCTGGCCAGCGTAAGTGGTCTCGGTCACACAGCCTGGCAGCGCGCAGAGCGCTGCCACTACGATCAATGTACGTGTATCCATTCCCTGTCTATACAATGGCTTAGCATTTAAACCATTTTGACGGAAATCCCATCCTGTTGCATCCGATTTTTGATAGTTCGCTTGGTGCGGTCAATCACGTCACCCACCAGCTGACCACAGGCGGCATCAATGTCATCACCACGGGTCTTGCGGACAATCACGGTGAAACCGTACTCCATCAGCACCTTGGAGAAGCGATCGATACGACTATTGCTCGGCTTGCCATAAGGGTTGCCCGGGAAGGGGTTGAACGGGATCAGGTTGATCTTGCTCGGAGTGTCCTTGAGCACCTTGGCCAGCTCGTGAGCATGCTGCATATCGTCATTGATATGATCGAGCAGCACATACTCGACGGTCACCCGACCACCATTGGCATTGGATTTGGCCAGGTAACGACGGACACCGGCGAGGAACTCCTCGATGTTGTACTTGTCGTTGATCGGCATGATCTCTGAACGCAACTTGTCGTTCGGGGCGTGCAGGGAGATAGCCAGCGCCACGTCGATCTGGTCACCCAGCTTGTCCAGCGCAGGTACCACGCCAGAGGTGGAGATGGTCACCCGGCGCTTGGAGATACCAAAGCCGTAGTCATCCATCATCAGACGCATGGCGGGCACCACGTTGGCGAGGTTGAGCAGCGGCTCGCCCATCCCCATCATCACCACGTTGGTGATGGGACGCTTGCCACCGACCACACGGGCTGCACGCCACACCTGACCGATGATCTCGGAGACTTTCAGGTTGCGGTTGAAGCCTTGTTGGGCGGTAGAGCAGAACTTGCACTCCAGCGCACAGCCAACTTGAGAGGAGACGCAGAGGGTCGCGCGGTCATCTTCCGGGATGTAGACGGTCTCGACCTCCTGATCGCCCACCTGCAGGGCCCACTTGATGGTGCCATCGGCAGAACGCTGCTCGCGGCTGATCTCGGGCGCCTTGATCTCGGCGATCGCCTTGAGGCGCTCTTTGAGCACCTTGTTGACGTTGGTCATCTGATCGAAATCATCACACCCAAAGTGATAGATCCACTTCATGACCTGATCTGCCCGGAATGGCTTCTCGCCCAGTTCGACGAAAAAGGCACGCATGGCATCCCGATCAAGATCCAGCAGGTTGATTTTTGTTTCGCTCATCAATGGCCTCAGTTCAAACACTTCATCAATTATTGGCTGACGACGTCAGGGGGCGGCATTGTACAAATAATGGGTCTGGCTTTCCACCTGGAGAATAGAGGGATATTGCGTAAACGGCGAAAACAACAAAGGGAGCCGAGGCTCCCTTGGGTCATCATCCACGTAAATCAGCCGCGCGGGCAGATCTCGTTGTCAGAGAAAAAGTAGGCAATTTCGCGGGCAGCGGATGCCGGTGCATCGGAGCCATGTACTGCGTTGCGATCGATGCTCTCGGCATAACAGGCACGCAAGGTACCAGCCAGCGCCTCTTTCGGGTTGGTAGCACCCATGATCTCGCGATTGCGACGGATGGCGTCTTCCCCTTCCAGCACCTGCACCATGACAGGGCCAGAGGTCATGAAGCTGACCAGATTGTCATAAAAAGGCTTGCCCTGATGCTCGGCATAGAAACCGGCAGCCTGTTCACTGCTCATGTGCAGCATTTTGGATGCCACCACTTTCAAGCCTGCGCTTTCGAAACGGCTATAGATGGCACCGATCAGGTTCTTGCTGACAGCATCCGGTTTAACGATAGAGAAGGTACGTTCGATGGCCATTGATATCTTTCCTTAACTACAGAGTTTTATTGTTAGAATCCATGTTCGCTGGCGATTATACGTAAACAAAAACCGGAAAAACACACAAACAAGCAACTTTTTATTAAACATCACTCCCTTGCAATCAACATCCACACTCATCTTGACCGAGCAGAGCCGGAAAATATGTGCGCTTGCGCACGATAGTTACCTTAAGCCGCCAAAACCCCATCTTTTGTTCACAATTCGAACAGCATGAAAAAGGCACCCGAAGGTGCCTTGTCTCGCCTATTTGGCTTCCGCCAGCAGGGCCCGCGCTATGGTGCGCATCCCCAGGGTATTGGCCCCCGGCGCCCAGAGGGCATCGCCGTTGTCACTGAAGCAAGCGGCCAGATCGATATGCAACCAGCCCATCCCTTCGTTGGCAACGAAACGGGAGAGGAAACCCGCCGCGTTGGAGGCGCCACCCGGCCCGCCCCCCTTCACCGGACGGCTGTTGGCCGTGTCGGCGTAATGGGAAGGGCACTGCTGGCGGTGCCAGGGCTCCAGCGGCAGCGGCCAGGCAGGCTCATGCTCGGCATCGGCATAGGTCATGGCCCGGCTTACCAGCCCTTTATCGAGGCCAAACAGTGCATTGTAGCGCCCACCCAGCGCCATCACAGCAGCGCCGGTCAGGGTCGCGGCATCGATGATCAGCGGTGCGCCGGACTCGCTCGCCAGTTGCAGGCCGTCGGCCAGCACCAGCCGCCCCTCGGCATCGGTATTCACAATCTCGACCGTGGTGCCGTTCTTGTAGGTGAGGATGTCGCCCAGCTTGTAGGCGTGGCCGGAGACCAGGTTCTCGGCGCAGCAGAGGATCAGCTTCACCCGCTTGTCGAGCCCGCGCAGCATAGCCAGCGCCAGCGCACCGGTGACAATCGCCGCGCCTCCCATGTCGCACTTCATGGTGAGCATCCCCTCGGAGCTCTTCATGGAGTAGCCGCCGGAGTCAAAGGTGATCCCCTTGCCCACCAGCGCTGCCGCTACCGGCGCCTTGGGGTCACGCCCCGGGTTGAAGTCGAGCTCCAGCAATACCGGTTCGCGCGCACTGCCGCGGCCCACCTGATAGAGGCCGACCCAGCCCGCCTGTTGCAGCGCTTCGCCTTTCAAAATGCGATGACTCACCTTGTCCGGCGCCAGCTCGGTAATAAAGGAGGCCGCTTCCACCGCCAGCTCCAGCGGGCCCAACTGCTCCGGGGTGGCATTGGTCATCTCGCGTACCCAGCGGCCGCAGAGCCAACGCGCTTCCAGCTCCTCTCTGTCCTCTTCCGAGGACATGGCCCACTGCAGTTGCACCTCCGCCTTGGGGGTTTGCAGCCCTTGGGCAAAAGCCCACTGCTGTTCACGCTCCCAATGACCAGCCAGGGTCACTTTCTGGATCCCCTGCTGGCAGAGGCGACGGGCCGCCTGCTGGATATCGAGCAGCGGATTGGCCGTCACCAGATGGATCACCATGCCGTCGGCGCGGTGAGAGAGCAGCGCCCCCTCCCCCCACTCGGCCGGTGCAAATTCACGACTTAACCAGACATTCATGCGGTCACCTCCTGCAGCCAGCGTGCGATGGTGCGCAGACCGTGGCCCTTGGCACCGGTTGCCCAGAGATCATTGCCCGATTTCTGATAGGAGGCTGCCAGATCCAGGTGCACCCAGCCCTTGCCCTCATCGCGCACGAAGCGGGAGAGAAACGCAGCAGCCGTGGTGGCACCGGCCGTGCCTTCTGCCGAGGCGACGTTGCCCAGATCGGCAAAGGCCGAGGTGAGCTGGCTGGCATGCCAGGGCTCCAGCGGCAGCGCCCACGCCTGCTCGTTTTCCACCTTGGCGGCGGCCAGCGCACGCTGCTGTTCGGTCTCATCGAGGGCAAACACCGCATTGTAGTCGCGCCCCAGCGCCATCTTGGCGGCGCCGGTCAGGGTGGCTGCGTCAAGGATATAAGCCGCACCGCTGTCGGAGGCCGCCATCAGACCATCGGCCAGCACCAGACGACCTTCCGCATCGGTGTTCTGGATCTCGACCGAAATCCCATTCTTGTAAGTGAGGATGTCGCCCAGCTTGAAGGCGTGGCCAGAGACCAGGTTCTCGGCGCAGCAGAGAATGAGCTTCACCCGCTGGTTCAGACCGCGGCTGATAGCCAGCGCCAGCGCACCGGTCACCATGGCAGCGCCGCCCATGTCGGACTTCATCGGCAGCATGTTGTCAGAGGACTTCATGGAGTAGCCGCCAGAATCAAAAGTGATCCCCTTGCCCACCAGCGCCGCCACCACCGGCGCATTGCGATCACCGGTCGGGTTGTAGTCGAGCTCCAGCAGCACCGGCTCGCGCTCGCTGCCACGGCCAACCGACCAGATCCCGATATGGCCGGACTCGCGCAGCGCTTCACCGGCGGTGATGCGGGCAGTGACCTGATCCCCAGCGATACCACGAATGAGCAACAGGGCCGATTCCGCCAGACTCATGGGGTAGATCTCTTCCGGACAGCCATTGGTGATGTCACGTACCCAGCGAGCCGCCTTGAGCAGCGCATCCAGTTCACGGGCTTCCGCGTCGCTCTGCTGGCCGAAATCCAGTTCACGCGATCCCTTGGCGGCGTAGAACCCCTGGGCGAACGCGTAGCGACGCTCCAGATCCCACCCCTCACCGGCCAGCATCACCCGCTTGATCCCGCTCGATTCGAGGCGACGGGCGGCGCGCTGAACGGTGCGCAGAACATCCTTCTCCTGACCGGCGGCACCAAGATGGATCAGTGCCTCGTCGCCATTGAAACTGAGCTGGGCGCCCTCGCCCCAATAGGCGGCCGCAGCCTGGGTGGATAACGCTACCTTCATCATGTCAGCCATCGTGTTTGCTTCCTTTTTACTGGCACTATGTATAAGCACTCTTTATGGGAAAGAGCTTATTGGCAAAGAGAGAATAACGAATACAAAAAAGGCCGTGCCCACGAGGGTCACGGCCTTCCACCATATCACTGAAGCACCACAGGATGCTGCACGTGCAATTCACTCATGTGTAATTAATGGCGTTCAGAGGCAAGGTTCAGGGTGTACTTGGGCAGTTCCACCACCAGATCCTCGTCCGCCAGTTTTGCCTGGCAGCTGAGACGGGATTCCGGCTCCAGCCCCCACGCTTTGTCCAGCATGTCGTCTTCCAGCTCGTCACTTGGCTCGAGCGAGTCAAAGCCCTCGCGCACCACGCAGTGGCAGGTAGTGCAGGCACAGGATTTCTCGCAGGCGTGCTCGATTTCGATACCGTTGCGCAGCGCCACATCCAGAATGGTCTCGCCGCTTTGCCCCTCGAGGGCGGCGCCATCCGGACAGAGTACGGGATGAGGAAGAATGATCAGTTTTGGCATATTACACCTTGTTGACGTTTTGTCCGGTCAGCACCTTGCGGATGGAGGCGTCCATCCGGCGGGCTGCAAACTCGCCACTGACAGCATCAGCTGCCTCAATGGCTTCTTTGATTTGATGGGTTGCGCCGCTGTTGCGCATGGTCAGCAGATGGGCGATGGCGGCATCAATCTCGGCACGCTCGGCTGCGTTCAGCAGGGCATCGCCATCGGCGGCCAGCGCCGCATTGAGACTCTCGACCACCCGGTCGGCTTCAACCTGCTGCTCGGCCAGCATGCGGGCATCCATATCCTGCTGGGCATTCTCGATGGAGGCACTCAGCATGTTGAGGATATCCTGCTCCGCCAGTCCGTAAGAGGGCTTGACCTGGATCTCGGCCTGCACGCCGGAGGATTTCTCCATGGCGCTGACCGAGAGCAGACCATCCGCATCCACCTGGAAAGTGACGCGAATATGGGCGGCGCCGGCTGCCATCGGCGGAATTCCGGTCAGGGTAAAGCGGGCCAGGGAGCGGCAATCGGCCACCAACTCGCGTTCACCCTGTACCACGTGAATGGCCATGGCGGTCTGACCATCCTTGAAGGTGGTGAACTCCTGGGCGCGAGCCACCGGAATGGTGGTGTTGCGCGGGATCACCTTCTCGGCGAGGCCACCCATGGTCTCCAGACCCAGCGACAAGGGGATAACGTCCAGCAACAGCATCTCGGCATCGGGCTTGTTGCCCACCAGAATATCGGCCTGGATGGCGGCGCCAATGGCGACCACCTTGTCCGGATCGATGCTGGTCAGCGGCGCACGCTGGAAGAAATCGCCCACCAGTTCACGCACCAGCGGCACCCGGGTGGAACCACCGACCATCACCACTTCCAGCACTTCCACCTGCTCGAGACCGGCATCGCGCAGGGCGCGGCGACAAGCCAGCAAGGTCCGTTTCACCAGCGGGGTGATGAGTTCATCAAACTGGCTGCGGCTCACTGAACCCTGCCAGCCGGCAAAGGTGCAGGGAACGCTGTCGGTATCGGTGAGGCCGTGCTTGACGGCCGCGGCCACATCCAGCAGCTCGCGCTGCAGATGGGCATCCAGCTCGCCGGAGAGGCCCGCCTGCGCCTTGATCCAGTCCGCCAGCAGGTGATCAAAATCATCACCGCCGAGGGCCGAATCGCCGCCGGTCGCCATCACTTCAAACACACCGCGGTGCAGACGCAGGATGGATATATCGAAGGTACCGCCCCCCAGATCGTAAACCGCGATCACCCCTTCCTGACCGGAGTCAAGGCCATAGGCAATCGCGGCCGCAGTCGGCTCGTTGAGCAGGCGCAGCACGTGCAGACCAGCCAGACGGGCGGCATCCTTGGTGCCCTGACGCTGGGCATCATCGAAATAGGCCGGCACGGTAATGACCACGCCATCGAGATCGCCCCCGAGAGTCTGGGCGCCACGCTCGGCCAGCTTTTTGAGAATTTCGGCCGAGACCTGCACCGGATTGACCAGCCCCTGACGGGTTTGCAGTTGCGGCATGCCATTGTCGGCAGCAATGAACTGGTAGGGCTGCTGGCGAGTATCAATATCGGCCAGCGCCTTGCCCATCATCCGTTTGACCGAGACGATGGTGTTGTGAGGATCGAGTGCCGCTTCGCGCTTGGCATCAATCCCCACTCGAATGGCGTCGCTTTGATAGTGCACCACTGACGGGAGCAGGTCGCGCCCTTGCTCATCGCAAAGAGTATCAGCGTGACCGCTGCGAACCGCAGCGACGAGAGAGTTGGTGGTGCCGAGATCGATGCCGACGGCACGTTTGTGCTGATGAGGAACAGCGCTCTGGCCGGGTTCGGCGATTTGCAGTAATGCCATGGGTAATGAAACTTCCAGCGTTAAAGGATCAAGACTCGAGAAGCGAGTCTTCGAATCGTTCCAGCTCTTCGAGGAGCTTGTCGACAAACTTGAGTTTGCGAACGCAATCAGCGGCAACGAGATCTCTGCCGGCGGCAAGAGACTCGGTCAGCTGCTGCATCAACATCTGGTGATCATGCCTGATCTCGCTGCGAAAATCCTTGATGGCGCGCTCAGGGTCTGCGTCATCTTTCAGATCGGCCAGACGCTCGCGCCACTCCAGCTGCTGCATCAGAAACGCGGTATCTTGCAGGGTCTGCTGTTCACCACGGATATCGGTGCCACGCAGGGAGAGCAGATATTCGGCACGGCGCAGCGGCGCCTTGAGGGTGGTGAATGCTTCGTTGATCTGGGCGGCACGTTGCACCGCAGCCAGCTGCTCCCGTTCGGGGGCGGTGGCAAAACGATCAGGATGGAATTGGGTTTGCAGCTGGCGGTAGGTATCAGCCAACTGACGGGTATCGAGCTCGAAGCCTTCAACCAGCCCAAACAGCTCGAAATGATTCATGCAAACCTCTTGGAAACGTTCGCCACAACCTCACTCGCCCTTGGCAAATGAGATGTGGTTGAACGGGTCATGGACAACCCGCTCAACCACAGACGAAGGATCATTCACGTCAAACATCTCAGACACTGAAGCTTTCGCCACAACCACACTCGCCTTTGGCATTGGGATTGTTGAATTGGAAGCCCTCGTTGAGGCCCTCCTTGACGAAATCCAGCTCGGTGCCATCCAGATGGATCAGGCTCTTGGCATCAACAATGATCTTGACGCCCTGCTGCTCGAACACCTTATCCTCATCGGTCAGTTCATCAACGAACTCAAGCACGTAGGCCAGACCGGAGCAGCCTGTGGTTTTGACGCCGAGGCGCAGGCCAATGCCCTTGCCCCGGTTAGCCAGAAAAGAGGAAACCCGTGCCGCGGCGGCATCTGTCATGGTAATAGCCATACTGCTCTCCGGCGCTTAGAGACCTTTCTTCTGCTTGTAATCGGCGATGGCGGCCTTGATGGCGTCCTCAGCCAGAATGGAGCAGTGGATCTTCACCGGTGGCAGGGCCAGCTCTTCAGCGATATCGGTGTTCTTGATGCCAGCCGCTTCGTCCAGGGTCTTGCCCTTGACCCATTCGGTCACCAAGGAGCTGGAGGCGATGGCAGAACCGCAACCGTAGGTCTTGAACTTGGCATCTTCGATGATGCCTTCGTCGCTGATCTTCAATTGCAGCTTCATCACGTCACCACAGGCGGGCGCACCGACCATGCCGGTTGCAACGCTGGGATCATTCTTGTCAAAACCACCGACGTTGCGAGGATTCTCGTAGTGGTCGATTACTTTTTCACTGTAAGCCATATCTCACTCCTGCTAATTCTGTTGCTCACTGACCCGGTGGATCAGTGATGAGCCCATTCGACCGTGCTCAGATCGACGCCGTCTTTGTACATCTCCCACAGGGGGGACATCTCGCGCAGACGACCGATGGAGTCACGAATAAGCTTGACCGCGTAGTCAATCTCTTCCTCGGTGGTGAAGCGACCCATGCTGAAACGGATGGAGCTGTGTGCCAGCTCATCGTTCAGACCCAGTGCGCGCAGCACATAGGAGGGTTCCAGGCTGGCGGAGGTACAGGCCGAACCGGAAGAGACCGCCAAATCTTTCAGCGCCATGATGAGGGATTCCCCTTCCACATAGGCAAAGCTGACGTTGAGGTTGCCCGGAACACGTTGCTCCAGATCGCCATTGATGTAGACGGCTTCAATGTCCTTGATGCCATTCCACAGACGCTGGCGCAGTGCCAAGATACGCTCGCCTTCACTCACCATCTCTTCTTTGGCGATGCGGAAAGCTTCGCCCATCCCGACGATCTGATGGGTCGGCAGAGTACCGGAACGCATGCCGCGCTCGTGGCCGCCACCGTGCATCTGGGCTTCCAGACGAACGCGGGGTTTGCGGCGAACAAACAGTGCACCGATCCCTTTCGGACCATACACCTTGTGCGCAGAGACGGAGAGCAGGTCCACTTTCAGTGCTTCCACATCTACCGGGATCTTGCCCACACTCTGAACGGCATCCACGTGCAGCAGGATCTTGCGGGAACGGCACAACTCGCCGATGGCGGCAATGTTCTGAACCACGCCGATTTCGTTGTTCACATGCATGATGCTGACCAGGATGGTGTCATCACGCATGGCATTCTCAATCATCTCGATAGTGAACAGGCCGTTGGGCATCGGCTCAAGATAGGTCACCTCGAACCCTTCACGCTCCAGCTGGCGACAGGTATCGAGCACCGCCTTGTGTTCGGTCTTGGAAGTGATGATGTGCTTGCCCTTGCTGGCATAGAAGTGGGCAACACCCTTGATGGCCAGGTTATTGGATTCGGTCGCACCGGAAGTGAAGACGATCTCGCGGGGATCGGCGCCGATCAGATCTGCCACTTGATTACGGGCCAGATCCACCGCCTCTTCGGCTTGCCAGCCAAAGCGGTGAGAACGGGAAGCCGGATTGCCGAACAGGCCATCCATGGTGAGACACTGCATCATTTTTTCTGCGACACGCGGGTCCACCGGACAGGTTGCCGAATAATCAAGGTAAATAGGCAGTTTCATGTTTTTCTCCGTCACAGTCCGGGTCATACAGAGTCCCGCTGTGGAAAGCACGTTTATAGTTGGACTTTCAAGCTCACATCGCCGTGTTCTGCCCGATCAACCAGGGACAACACGGTCTTCATTTGTTCATCTTGCTTGCCGGCAATGCGGCGCACATCGGCCTGGCGTACCAGCTCAGCCAGGGTGATATCCCCGAGGAAGCTGGAGATCCGCTCACTCAGGTCGCGCCACAGGGAGTGAGTCAGGCACTGGGTACCGCCGTGGCAACCGCCCTTGCCGAGACACTTGGTGGCATCGACCGACTCATCGACCGCGGTGATCACCTGACCAACCGAAATCTCGCCTGGGGCCAACCCGAGGCGATAACCACCGCCCGGGCCACGCACGCTGCTCACCAGACCATGTTTGCGCAGGCGGGCAAAGAGCTGCTCGAGATAGGACAACGAGATGCCCTGGCGCTCGGAAATATCGGCAAGGGGGACGGGCCCCTGCTCTGCATGCAGCGCCACGTCGAGCATGGCGGTTACAGCGTAACGTCCTTTTGAAGTCAGTCTCATGTGCCTTACCGTCTTGCGAAGCAATTTAATGGGGCACATGGTCACATACCCGACCAAAACAGTCAAGTATATGGTTGAGTAAATCAGTCGGATTAATCCGGTACGCGCGCTTTCTGTACCGAGGTCAGAATCCCGCGCAGAATGTTGAGCTCTGCCGCTTCCGGCCGAGCCCGATTGAACAGGCGACGCAGCTTGCTCATCACATGACCCGGATGGTCATCGGCAATAAAACCGGTCTTCATCAGGGTTTGTTCCAGGTGCTGATAAAACCCTTCCAGCTGGGCGGCACTCGGATAGGCCATCTCATCTTCAGGCTCGGCGGCCTGCCCCTGCAGCCAGCGCATCCGCACTTCGTAACAGAGGGTCTGCACCGCCATGGCCAGATTGAGAGAGCTGTAATCAGGATTGGCCGGAATGGCCACGTGGTAGTGGCACTTTTGCAATTCGTCGTTGGTGAGACCGGTGCGCTCACGACCAAACACCAGCGCGACCGGGTGCTGCATCCCCTCAACCACCGACTTTTCGCCGGCCTCACGGGGATCGAGCATGGGCCAGCTCAGGGTTCGAGAGCGGGCGCTGGTGCCAATCACCAAACCACAATCGGCGATCGCGTCGTCCAGAGTCGGGACGATACGGGCATTGGCAAGCACATCGCTGGCACCAGCCGCCAGGGCGAAGGCATTGTCATCCGGCAAGGCTTGCGGATCAACCAATACCAGCTGGGTCAACCCCATGGTCTTCATGGCGCGTGCCGCAGACCCCATGTTGCCGGTATGAGAGGTGTTTACCAAAACGATACGAATCTGATCCAACATGCCCAGTCAATCTTCAGTCAAAAATGGCGCGCAATTGTAACATAAGAGAACACAATGTTGGCACCGTAAAAGCCGAGCCATTTCAGAACAAAACCACCCGTTTGTATAACAAACCAGCATGATGGAAGTGAGAGGGGGGGACTAAACTTGATGGATATCCGATAAACGGCACAGGAGACACCACGCCATGCTTCCTCCCTTTATCTATGAGAGATTGCCCAGCCTCTACCTGCTGGCAGCCATTGCCATTATTACGTTGAGTGAACAGCCCCTGCTCTGGTTTGCAGGCGCCTTGCTGTTTATCGCCGGAGCGGTGACCTGGATGATGCGCTCCAGCTACCGACGTACCGATCTGATTATCTTTCCGAGCAAACGCTGGCTACAGCCGGAGTGGTTATATGAAGCGCTGCCCTTCATCTGGCTGGCTGCGGGGCTGGCCATGTCACAGCTGCCCGCCCCTGCGGCACTCATCGCCTTGGTGCCCTGTCTGTGGGCCTGTCGCTGCCTCTGGGCACGGCACCATTATCGTCGCCATGCCCATGGGGTGATTGTCCACTTAAGACGGGATCCCGCCCGGCGCCGTCTGCACCGGAGCCTGCGCTGACTCGGTGCGGGCCCGTTCGATAAACGTCGCCAGATCCATCAGGGGATACTTCATCAGGCTTGGCAAGCCATCGAGATCCAGACTGTCCATCAAGTTTTTCACCTCAAGACCCAGTTCGGTATCCCCTTCTATCTTCAGCTTGCGCTGGAAAAAAAGCGAATCCGGATCCTCTTTGCGACCAGCGATGAGGATCAGGTCGTTGGCGGTACCGCTGAAGCAGACATCGGCCTTGTCACACTCGCGAGCTACCACCAGCTGGCCATTCTGCTCACTGATAAACCAGCACAGCTCCAGATCAGAGACTTCGACTTTCAGCCACTTGTCTGCCAGAAACTCGAAATCGCCATCTTCGATAGCCTCTTTGAATACCCGGGCCAGCAAACTCTCCATCAGCTGCTTTTGCAGATTGAAGGGAACCAGCTTGAGGGGATGGCGCAAGAAGCGCGGAGCCTGTTCGACCAGGCGGCGTTGCAGTTGTTGAAACACGATAGACTCCCTTTTTTTGCGCATTCAAACACAGGGAGAGTGGCAAGATCCTGTTGGAAATCAAACTTGTGCAGGGTTACCTCAAGAAGGGTAAAGCCACATAAAGCTGCCTCAGGTCAAAAAGCGGGAGTGCATGGCTGCATACAATCAGGGCTCGTTTGCCCTTCATATGCACTCTCGGAGCGTACCAATGGAATTACTCTGTCCGGCAGGCAGTTTGCCGGCACTGAAAACCGCCGTGGATAACGGGGCCGATGCCGTTTATATCGGTTTCAAGGATGACACCAATGCACGCCACTTTGCCGGTCTCAACTTTACCGACAGCAAACTGGAGAAGGCGGTAGATTATGTGCATCAACATGGTCGCAAGCTGCATATTGCCATCAATACCTTTGCCCATCCCGGGGCCGATACTCGATGGAAACAGGCGGTTGATCGCGGGGTGGCCCTCGGCGCCGATGCGTTAATCATCGCCGATCTCGCCGTGCTGGAATATGCCAGCCGCCACTACCCCAAGATGGAACTCCATGTCTCGGTGCAGGCCAGCGCCACCAATGCCGCCGCCATTCGCTTCTATCAGCAGCAATTCAATGTCACACGGGTGGTGCTGCCCCGGGTGCTCTCCATGCATCAGGTCAAGCAGCTGGCCCGCGAGACCGATGTTGGCCTTGAGGTATTCGCCTTTGGCAGCCTCTGCATCATGGCCGAGGGGCGCTGCTATCTCTCTTCCTACATGACTGGCGAGAGCCCCAACACCGTCGGCGCCTGCTCACCGGCCAAGTTCGTCCGTTGGGAAGAGACCCCGAATGGCCTCGAGTCGCGACTCAACGAAGTGCTGATCGACCGCTATGGCCCGGGCGAAAATGCTGGTTACCCGACCCTGTGCAAGGGGCGTTTCGACGTGGATGGCCAGACCTACCACGCGCTGGAAGAGCCCACCAGTCTCAATACCCTTGGCCTGTTGCCCGAGCTGTTCAAGACCGGGATCCAGTCGGTCAAGATTGAAGGGCGCCAACGCAGCCCTGCTTATGTGGAGCAAGTGACCCGGGTCTGGCGTGCGGCCATCGATGCCTATCAGGCCAATCCCGAAGCCTATCAGGTCAAAGCCGAGTGGGATGCCCAGCTCGCACGCGTCTCCGAAGGTAGCCAGACTACCCTCGGCGCCTACCATCGTCAGTGGCAATAAGGAGTCCACCCATGCAATTTTCTCTCGGGCCCCTGCTCTTCTACTGGCCCAAGGCCGATACCGAAGCCTTTTACCATGCCGCCGCCGACAGTCAGGCCGACATCATCTATCTGGGGGAGACCGTTTGCAGCAAGCGGCGCGAACTCAAAGTCGATGACTGGATTGCACTGGCCCGTCAGGTGGCCAACTCCGGCAAGCAGGTGGTGCTCTCGACCCTCGCCCTTATCTCCGCCCCTTCCGAGCTCAAGGAGGTGAAGCGGCTGGTCGACAATGGCGATCTTATGGTCGAAGCCAACGATCTCGGTACGGTGCAACTCGCCAGGGAGGCAGGGATCCCCTTCGTCTGTGGTCCCGCCATCAACGCCTATAACGCCGATGTGCTGCGCATGTTGCTCAAACAGGGGATGAAACGCTGGGTCATGCCGGTGGAGCTCTCCCGTGACTGGCTGATCCAGCTCAATCAGGATCTGGGTCCCCTGCGCGACCAATTTGAGGTGGAGGTGTTTGCCTACGGCCATCTGCCGCTCGCCTATTCGGCGCGCTGCTTCACCGCCCGCTCCCTCGACAAGCCCAAGGACAACTGCGAGCTCGCCTGCATCAACTACCCCACCGGACGACTGGCCAACAGCCGCGAGGGGGAGCGGGTGTTCAATCTCAACGGGATCCAGACCCAGTCCGGCTACTGCTACAACCTGGGTAACGAGCTGGCTGGTATGGAAGGTCTGGTAGATGTGGTCAGGCTTTCGCCGCAAGGGATGGAGACGCTGGAGATGCTGGCCCGCTTCAAAGCCAACCGGCAGGGCCAGGCTCCCCTCTCCTTGCAGCAAGGAAGCGACTGCAACGGCTACTGGCGCCAGATCCCCGGTATGAGCCTGGTGGAATAAGCCCAAGGGCAAAACATAAGATAATAGCGATCAAAAGGGGGCCATTAGGCCCCCCTTTCTAATCACTCATGTCGATAGTGACTTACTTGGCGCCATGCTGCTCCGCCAGATAGAGCCAGGTATCGACCACTGTATCGGGGTTGAGCGACACCGAGTCAATCCCCTGCTCCACCAGCCAGGCGGCAAAGTCAGGGTGATCGGATGGCCCCTGACCGCAGATCCCCACGTACTTGCCCGCCTTGCGCGCGGCCTGAATCGCCATCGACAGCAGTGCCTTGACCGCCTCGTTGCGCTCGTCGAACAGGTGGGCAATCAGCCCCGAGTCCCGATCCAGCCCAAGGGTGAGCTGGGTCATGTCGTTGGAACCGATGGAGAAACCGTCCACGTGCTCGAGGAACTTGTCTGCCAACAGGGCATTGCTCGGGATCTCGCACATCATGATCACCTTGAGCCCCCGCTCGCCGCGGCGCAGACCGTTCTCGGCCAGGATGTCGATCACCTGCTCCGCCTCGCCCACGGTACGCACGAAGGGGATCATCACCTCGACGTTGGTCAACCCCATCACATCGCGTACCCGCTTGATCGCCTCGCACTCGAGGGCAAAGCAGGGGCGGAAGCTGTCGGCGATGTAGCGGGATGCGCCACGAAAACCGATCATCGGGTTCTCCTCGTGGGGCTCGTAGCCACGACCGCCCACCAGATTGGCGTACTCGTTGGACTTGAAGTCCGACATCCGCACGATCACCCGCTCCGGCCAGAAGGCGGCCCCCAGAGTGGCGATCCCCTCGGTCAGCTTGGCCACATAGAACTCCCGCGGGCTGTCGTAACCGGCGATCATCTTGCCGATGGTGGTCTGCAGCTCTGGGGTTTGCTGGTCAAACTCCAGCAGCGCCTTGGGGTGCACGCCGATCATCCGGTTGATGATGAATTCAAGGCGCGCCAGCCCAACCCCTGCATTGGGCAACTGGGCAAAGTCGAAAGCGCGGTCCGGGTTGCCGACGTTCATCATGATCTTGATGGGCAGGCGCGGCATATTGCCCACCTCGGTCACCGCCACATCGAAGTCCAGCTCGCCGTCATAGATAAAACCGGTATCCCCTTCCGCACAGGAGACGGTGATCCGCTGGCCCGGCTGAATATGGTCGGTGGCGTTGCCACAGCCGACCACCGCCGGAATGCCCAGCTCGCGAGCGATAATGGCGGCGTGACAGGTGCGGCCTCCCCGGTTGGTGACGATGGCGGAGGCCCGCTTCATGATGGGCTCCCAGTCCGGGTCGGTCATGTCGGTAACCAGCACGTCGCCGGGTTGCACTTCGTCCATCTGGCTGATGGAGGAGATGACCCGCGCCGGGCCCGCGCCAATCTTGTGACCGATAGCCCGCCCCTCGATCAGCACCTTGCCCGCTTGCTTGAGGGCAAAACGCTCGAGGGTGTTGGCCTCCTGGCGGCTGCGCACGGTTTCCGGGCGGGCCTGCACGATATAGAGCTGGCCATCCTGACCATCCTTGGCCCACTCGATGTCCATCGGGCGGCCATAGTGCTGCTCAATGATGAGGGCCTGTTTCGCCAGCGCCATCACCTCCTCATCGCTGATGCAGAAGCGGCTGCGCTCGGCCTCATTGGTGTCGACAATCTTCACCTGACGGCCATGACCGGCATCGTCAGAGTAGGTCATCTTGATAAGCTTGGAGCCGAGGGTCTTGCGTACCACCGCCGGGCGGCCCCCCTTGAGGGTCGGCTTGTGCACATAGAACTCGTCCGGGTTGACCGCGCCCTGCACCACCATCTCGCCAAGACCATGGGCGCCGGTGATAAAGACCACGTCGTTGAAACCGGACTCGGTATCCAGGGTAAACATGACGCCGGAGGCGGCGAGATCCGAGCGCACCATCCGCTGCACCCCGGCCGAGAGGGCAACACCCTTGTGGTCGTAGCCCTGATGCACCCGATAGGAGATGGCGCGATCGTTGAACAGAGAAGCAAACACATGCTTGACCGCCGTCATGACGGCATCGATGCCACGTACGTTGAGGAAGGTCTCCTGCTGGCCGGCAAAGGAGGCGTCCGGCATATCCTCGGCGGTGGCGGAGGAGCGCACCGCAAACGAGGCCTCGACACCGGCACTCAACTTTTCATAGGCAACCCGGATAGCCTGCTCCAGCTCGGGCTGGAACGGGGCTTCGATCACCCAATCGCGGATCTGCTGACCGGCCCGGTTGAGGGCGGCGATATCGTCCACGTCGAGATTGTCGAGCAGATGGTGGATCTTGCCGTTGAGGCCGCTTGACTCCAGAAACTCGTTAAACGCAAAGGCGGTGGTGGCAAAGCCCCCCGGCACGGATACGCCGGCGCCAGAGAGGTTGCTGATCATCTCGCCAAGGGATGCGTTCTTGCCGCCAACTCGTTCTACGTCCTGCATTCCGAGTTGTTCGTACCAGAGCACGTACTGTTGCACTTGGATGTCTCCAGGTTGGTGGGCACCGATGCCATAGCACCTCGTGCGCCCGATTTAATCGATGAGGTTATGGGTAAGTCAGGTGCGTTATTGTCTGTTTCTTTTGTTGCCAACGACAATGAAAACGTTTTCTACTGATTTTCAAAAAAATCCCCGAGCAAGAGTTGGGGATGGTCGAATGACCGGAACATTCTACAATGGCGACACAAAAAGATAACGATTCAGGTTTGCAAGCCACTTCACAACTTGGGCACAGCAGACCGGTTGACAAAACTGGTATGGTTTCGGGAGATACTTCTCACCCCTTACCCCATGCGACCCCACCCGCGGTATCACAGGAGCCCTACGTGCACACCGTATTTTATGTTTCAGACGGCACCGCCATCACCGCCGAAGTGTTCGGCCACGCGGTACTGAGCCAGTTTCCGCTGGCCTTCGAGCAGATCACTATCCCCTTTGTGGAGACACTGGAGAAAGCCCGTCAGGTACGGATGCGGATCGACGAGCAGTTTCGCCAGACCGGGGTACGCCCCATTCTGTTTCACACCATCGTCGACCCGCTGGTACGGGAAGAGGTACTGAAATCGGAGGCGTGCGGCCACGACTTTCTCAATACCTTCGTCAGCCCGCTGGAGCAGGAGCTGGGGGTCAAAGCCGAGCCCCGCCTCCACCGCACCCACGGCATGGAGAACCGCAAGCTCTATGACGATCGCATCGAGGCGGTCAACTTCGCACTGGCCAACGACGATGGCATCACCACCAGGGAGTACGATGAGGCGGACATCATCCTGATCGGGGTCTCCCGCTGCGGCAAGACCCCCACCAGCCTCTATCTGGCGCTGCAGTTCGGCATTCGTGCCGCCAACTACCCCTTTATCGAGCAGGACATGGGCATGCTGGAGCTGCCCGCCCCCCTCAAGGCCAATCGTCACAAGCTGTTTGGCCTCACTATAGCGCCGCAGCGGCTGCACGAGATCCGTAACCAGCGCCGTGCCAACAGCCGCTACTCCTCCATCGAACAGTGCGAGCAGGAGCTGGCCTGCGTGGAGCGACTGTTTCGCCAGGAGGCGATCCGCTTCCTCGATACCAGCTCCCACTCGGTGGAGGAGATCAGCGCCAAGGTCCTCGAGGCAACCGGTCTGCGCCGCCAGCTCTGTTAAGCCAGCTTGACAGCTATCGGCATCAACAAAAGATAAAAATTACAGTGTCGCGGCGAAAGTCAGCTGTGGCGAACTGCAATTCACATAGATGACAGTGAAAAGCGTGGATAAAAAAGGGATAAGCACCACAAATGCTTATCCCTCTTCTTGTCGACCTTGGCGTTGTGCCCTTGTCACCTGCTGCCAGTTAGCCGCTATTCGATTCCGTTCTGCTGCGCTCGGCAAACACCCAGCGTTAACTAACGATTGAGCTCAGGGTTGTTCATCAACCGGGCATAGAAGGCCAGCAAACCGTGGCGCAGGCGAACCCGCTCCGCCAGCCAGCCGCCAACGAGCGCCCCCGTTACCCCACCCACCAGCAACAGCGACTGCCAGTAGTGCAGCAACTCCTGATCACCGAGTAACAGCCAACCCAGCAACATAATCGCGGCCACCAGCAACAACAGCGGACTGGCGGCAATCCCTAACCAGAGCGCCACCAGTACACCCTGGGCAACCCCTTGTTGCAGCACGCTTTCGCGCTCTCTGTACTCCAACTCCCTGCACTCTTCCCTGTACTCTCGCTTGTTTGGCATCATTTGCATCCATTTGTGGCCTGGCACCACAAAAGCACACCAACAAGACAAAATGTCAATAAAACAGAATTCGATTGCGCAAACATCAACCAGAAACTGCCAAGAAGCCTCTTCAGATCATGAAAAAGCTGCCTTTGGTACAAAACACGGCCATTAGAGATGGAAAACAGGTGCATTCATGGCGGATTATCACTATTCTGCTTCGGTTGCCAGCCAACACTAAAAATTGAAAATGGCATGTCGTAACGAAATAAATACAGCTTTCGTCAGGTTTTGGCTACGCACTGCGGCCTGCTCAGGATGAGCCCAACACCGACCAGAGACAACAGAGACGTAAGGACAGACCCATGGATTTGAAACAAGACGGTGAGGATCTGAAGCGCGGCCTTAAAAACCGCCACATTCAGTTGATTGCTTTGGGCGGTGCCATCGGCACCGGCCTCTTTCTGGGCATTGCCCAAACCATCAAGATGGCAGGCCCCTCAGTCCTGCTGGGGTATGCCATCGGCGGCTTTATCGCCTTCCTGATCATGCGCCAGCTCGGTGAAATGGTGGTTGAAGAGCCGGTAGCTGGCTCCTTCAGCCACTTTGCCTACAAATACTGGGGCGAGTTTGCCGGTTTTGCGTCCGGCTGGAACTACTGGGTGCTCTACGTGCTGGTGAGCATGGCCGAGCTGACCGCAGTGGGCATCTATGTCCAGTACTGGTGGCCCGAGATCCCGACCTGGATGTCGGCAGCCTTCTTCTTCGTGCTGATCAACGCCATCAACCTCTCCAACGTCAAAGCGTTTGGCGAGATGGAGTTCTGGTTCGCCATCATCAAGGTGGTCGCCATCATCGGCATGATTGGCTTTGGCGGCTATCTGCTCATCTCTGGTGCCGGCGGCCCCGAGGCGAGCGTCACTAACCTGTGGGCTCAGGGCGGTTTCTTCCCCAACGGCATCAGCGGTCTGGTGATGGCGATGGCGGTGATCATGTTCTCCTTCGGCGGTCTGGAGCTGGTGGGCATTACCGCCGCCGAAGCGGACAACCCCGAGAAGAGCATTCCCAAGGCCACCAATCAGGTGATCTACCGCATCCTCATCTTCTACATCGGCGCTCTGGCTATCCTGATGTCCCTCTACCCCTGGGGTAAAGTGGTGGAAGGCGGCAGCCCGTTCGTGATGATTTTCCACGCTCTGGACAGCAATCTGGTCGCCACCGTACTCAACATCGTGGTGCTGACGGCGGCACTCTCGGTCTACAACAGCTGCGTCTACTGCAACAGCCGGATGCTGTTCGGGCTGGCCAAACAGGGCAACGGCCCGAAAGCCCTGCTCAAGACCAACAAGAGCGGCGTGCCGCTGGTTGCCCTCTCGGTCTCGGCCATCGCCACCCTGCTCTGCGTGCTGATCAACTACCTGATGCCGGGCAAGGCGTTCGGTCTGCTGATGGCGCTGGTGGTCTCCGCACTGGTGATCAACTGGGCGATGATCAGCCTCGCGCACCTCAAGTTCCGCAAGGCCAAGGTCGCAGAGGGTGTCCAGCCCAAGTTCAAGGCGTTCTGGTACCCCTTCGGCAACTACCTCTGCCTCGCGTTCATGGCCGGTATTCTGGTGATCATGTATATGACCCCCGATTTCCGCATCTCGGTCGAACTGATCCCCGCCTGGCTGGTGGTACTGGGTATTGGCTTTGTCATCAAGCGCAAAGGACAAGCTCAAAGCAAGGTTGCAGCCAATCTGGGTTAATGCCCGCAGTTGAGAAAAACAATGCAAAACGCCGATCGCATGATCGGCGTTTTTTTATTACGCGCAGCACTACTAGCAGCCATAGCCCTCAGGAAGGCAGCTCTTGCCTTTGATCTTGCCGATGCTCCGGGCTGTTGACGCAACACTCATCGCGGAAAAAGGCGATGATCTCCTCCAGCACCGCGTATTGAGAGACGCACAGCAGGGTGCGACTCTCCCGGTTTTGCTTCACCAGCCCCACCGAGACCAGCGCCGCGATATGGTGGCTGAGGGTGGAAGCGGGGATCACCAGCTGCTTTTGCAGCTCCCCCACCGGCAACCCCTGCTCTCCCGCCTTGACCAGATGCTTGAAGATAAACAGCCGGGTCGGATGACCCAGCTCTTTCAATGCCTTGGCGACCTCTTCCAGTTGCATCTCTGCGCCCTCCACGAATTTGATATTTCGATAATACCAGAAATATCTTGACCGACCATTAATTTCGATTATTTTGGAAATATAGAAACCAAGTGAGGATACGACAATGAATGAGTGGTTAACCATGCTGACCGACGCAGCCCAGATGTTCCTGTTTCTGGCTGTCGAGCTGTCGGTGCTGTTTCTGGTCATTAGCGCCGGGGTCAGCCTGATCCGTCAGAAGATCCCCGACGAGAAGATCCAGCGGATGCTGGGGGCCCGCCACGGCAAGGGCTATCTGCTCTCTGCCCTGCTCGGCGCCGTCACCCCCTTTTGCAGCTGCTCCACCATCCCCATGCTGAGAGGGCTGCTCTCGGCCAAGGCTGGCTTTGGCCCCACCCTCACCTTCCTGTTTATCTCGCCACTGCTGAACCCCATCATCGTCGGCTTGATGTGGGCCACCTTTGGCTGGAAAGTGACCCTGCTCTACGCCGTGATCGCTGCCAGCGTCTCCGTCATGGCGAGCATGCTGCTCGACAGGCTCGGGTTCGAGCGCCATGTCATCGACCCCAAAGAGGCCACCCCCTCTTGCGGTAGCGGCTGTGGCCCGGCGACCCGCGCCACCACTCAAGCACATTGCAGTGACAACCAACGCAGCGCCATTCGTGCAATCAAACCCCTCAACGGGGCAGCGTGCTGCCCGGCACCGCAACCAGAGATGGCAGAACAGGCCACCCTCTCCTGCTGCGGCGATGGCACGGCAACCCTGACTCGTGCGCCACAGCTCCCCACCGCCTGGGTCAAAGCTCGCCTCGATGCCTGGCAGCAGTTCAAAGCGGTATTGCCCTTCCTGCTGCTGGGGGTGCTCATCGGCTCGTTTATTTACGGTTTTATTCCGGCCGAGTGGATCGCCGCCCATGCTGGTGCCGACAACCCGCTGGCCATCCCCTTCAGCGCCATCGTCGGGATCCCGCTCTACATCCGTGCCGAGGCCGTGATCCCGCTGGCGTCGGTACTACTGGGCAAAGGGATGGGAATGGGCGCAGTCATGGCGCTGATCATCGGCAGTGCCGGTGCCAGTCTGACCGAGGTGATCCTGCTCAAATCGATGTTCAGAACTCCGATGATTGCGGCCTTCCTTACCGTGATCCTCGGCATGGCGATCCTGATGGGCTACCTGATGCAACTGCTGTTTTAAGTCGCCCATCATTAAACAGACAGGGTGTTAAGCCAGCTGAGTGTGAAACCATCAGGCTTCCCATAGACAAAACGCCGATCAACTGATCGGCGTTTGTCTATTCCGTACGGCAATCTGCAACCGGCGTTACAGATATTGCCCGACGATGGGGAGCAGATCCTCGACGTCACGGGCGATATGGTCGGGTTGGTGTTCCCAGCGCTCCGGGGTCGCGCGGCTATAGGCGACAGCCACCGAGATCACACGGCTCTGCTCGCCAAGCGCCCCTTGCAAATGACGGGCAAACTGCACATCCGCTTCATGATCACCGATATAGATGAGCGACGGACACCTGGCTGGGCCGAAGATAGACTCCAGACATTTGAGGCCGCCGAAAGGGTGTTTTTTGCTACTGTGCGGGCACGTCATCGTAGCCAGCCACGGCCTTGAACTGGCTGTTCACACCATGCAGTTCAAGCACCTGGAGAAGGGTTTTTAGGCGTTTTTCGAACAAATGCCATGGGAAATGGCAGAGAAATGGTCAATCACCACCTCCAGCTCCTAAAAAATGCACCTAAGTCCCTGTCTCTCCTGATGTTTGGCTCACAGACTGCCAGCCTGCACCATCTCGTCCCGCGACAAACCGTAGTAATCCCTATAGAGATCCTGCCAGTTCTTGGCGGCGTGATTGGCATGGTGATACTCCGCTTCGCTGCGCAGATAACGAGGTAACTGATCGCCGGTCAGATGGGGGGCGACTTCAGCCAGGATCTGCTTGGCGATATCGATATTCTGCGGCACCGAATTGACCAGGGTGCCGTCATAATTCCATAAAATCGCCCCCAACTTAATTGCCTTACCTGTATCGCTGCGTGGCTATAAGTCATGCGATGTTACTTGGCTTGCGTCCCCCGCCAAACCGTTGCGATGGAAGATGTGTAGATGCCCCTGCTAGGCGCAGAACAGTTAATGAGCAACAACACAATAAAATGAGCAGCCTCTGCCATACTCAGACGATGCATTCCGTTATGGTAAAACCGGAGCCTGATCATGGTAACCAACACACCTCACACTACAGATACCGAAGTTGAATTTACCGACAACGTCCAGTTGGTATCGACCACCGATCTCAAAGGGGACATCACCTACGCCAATCCGGCGTTTTGTCAGGTGGCAGGCTATAGCCTTGAAGAGATGCTGGGACAACATCACAACCTGGTACGCCACCCAGACATGCCCAAGGCGGCATTCGCCGATCTCTGGGCCCATCTAAAAGCGGGCAAGCCGTGGCGGGGCATAGTCAAAAACCGCTGCAAGGATGGTAGCTATTACTGGGTTGATGCCTATGTCACCCCGATCTATGAAGATGGCAAGATGGTGGGTTACCAATCCGTTCGTTGCCGACCCTCCGCAGAGCACAAAGCGCGTGCCAACAAGATGTACAAAACCCTTAAGGCACGCGAAACCGGCTCCGCCATTCACATGGGGCAGCGCCTGCTCACTCCGGCCATCATGACCATACCCCTGCTGCTGCTCAGCGTGATCAGCGCGCTCTGGCTGCTCACACCACTGCAGGCGCTCTGGATCATCATTCCCCTATTGGCCACCCTCTGGTTCAACCGTAATGCGCTCTTCCTCACACCGCGATTCTTGCAACAGCTTGAGCAGGACTACGACAGCATCAGCCGCCTGATCTTCTCGGGGGATGCCCCCCACAGCATTGCCGATTTCCATATCAAGCTCTGGCAAGCCAGAATCCGTACCGTGCTGGGAAGAGTCGATGACACCACACTCTCGCTCAATGCCATGGCCAACAATTTGAGTGGTTCGGCCGCACTGGCCAGCAGGGATATCTCCTCACAGGATATGCAAATTCAGCAAGTCGCCACCGCAGTTACCCAGATGGCATCAGCTGCCGAAGAGATCAGCCGCAATATTCAGGACAGCAACCAGCAGATCGAAGAGGCGCGCAACCATTGCATCACCACCAGCAATCAGCTTTCCGATGCGGGAGAAGAGATGTCGGCACTGGCTACCCAGGCAGAGCAGGCCTTCCAGTCAGCCGTCGAGCTGGCAAGCGAGTCCGAACGGATCGGCAGCATCATGAGTGAAATTCGCGGGATTGCGGATCAAACCAACCTGCTGGCACTCAATGCCTCGATTGAAGCAGCGCGGGCGGGCGATCAGGGACGCGGCTTTGCAGTGGTGGCTGACGAGGTACGCAGCCTGTCGACCAGAACCCATAGAGCAACAGAGCAGATCCAGAGCAGCATTGGTCATATCCAGCAAACCCTCGGGGGATGGAAAGAGATGATGCATCTCAATGTGACCAGAACCAATGATTGCCTCGCAACCACTCGGGCAAGCACCGGCAACCTGAATCAGGTCGTGATCGAAATAGACAAGGTCTCTGATTTTTCCAATCAAGTTTCCGCTGCAGCGACCCAGCAGCAAGCGGTGATCGAGGAGATCTGTCGTAATATCAATCAGATATCCTCACTTTCTCACGATAACAGCCTCAAAATCGATCAGGTCAGTAAAACCAGTGCCAACTTGCAGAGCAAAGCGAGCCAGCTCAAGGACCTAAGCCGGACATTCGGATAGCAGCATGCAGATAAAGTCCATGTAAACGAAGGGCCACCCGTCTGGGTGGCCCTGTTGTTTATACGGCTTAACTGTTGCTCCTGGACGCCACTTACTTGGCGTAATCCTCAGTCGGGATACAGGAGCAGAACAGGTTGCGATCCCCGTAGACATCGTCGATGCGGTTCACAGAGGGCCACAGCTTGCTGGCGCGCACGGCGTCGGACGGGAAGACCGCCTCGGCGCGGCTGTAGCCACGGGACCACTCTGCATCCATCACGTCGTCCTGGGTGTGCGGCGCATGGACCAGCGGGTTGTCGGTGAGGCTCCAGTGGCCGTCCTGCACCTTGGCGATCTCGGCACGGATGGCGGTCATCGCCTCCACGAAGCGGTCCAGCTCGCGCTTGGATTCCGATTCGGTCGGCTCGACCATCAGGGTACCCGCTACCGGGAAGCTCATGGTCGGCGCGTGGAAGCCGTAGTCCATCAGCCGCTTGGCCACGTCCATCTCGCTGATGCCGGAAGCTTCTTTGAGCGGGCGGATATCCAGGATGCACTCGTGGGCCACCCGACCGTTGCGCCCGGAGTAGAGCACGGGGAAGGATTCACCCAGCTTCTTGGCCAGGTAGTTGGCGTTGAGGATGGCCACCTGGGTGGATCTCTTCAGCCCCTCGTCGCCCAGCATGGCGATATACATCCAGCTGATGGGCAGGATGCTGGCCGAGCCAAACGGTGCCGCCGACACGGCGCCGTTGTTGCGGCTCTCCTTGTCGGTCTTGACCACGGCGTGACCGGCTACGAACGGTGCCAGGTGTTTCTTCACGCCGATGGGGCCCATGCCCGGGCCGCCACCGCCGTGAGGAATGGCGAAGGTCTTGTGCAGGTTGAGGTGCGACACATCCGCCCCGATAAAGCCCGGCGCAGTCAACCCGACTTGCGCGTTCATGTTGGCGCCGTCCAGATAGACCTGACCACCGTGCTGGTGAACGATGTCGCACACCTCCTTGATGGTCTCCTCATACACCCCGTGGGTGGAGGGGTAAGTCACCATCAGACAGGAGAGTTGATCCCCCGCCTCGGCCGCCTTGGCGCGCAGATCGTCGAGATCCACGTTGCCGGACTTGTCACAGGCGGTGACGATCACCTTGAGCCCCGCCATCTGGGCTGAGGCCGGGTTGGTGCCGTGGGCAGAAGCCGGAATAAGGCAGATATCGCGATGCCCCTCGCCGTGGGATTCATGGTACTTCTTGATGGCCAAGAGACCAGCGTACTCGCCCTGAGCACCTGAGTTGGGCTGCATGCAAACCGCATCGTAACCGGTCACCTTCACCAGCCAGTTTTCGAGGTCGGCCAGCAGCAGTTGGTAGCCCTTGGCCTGCGCCAGCGGAGCGAACGGGTGCAACTTGCCGAACTCGGGCCAGGTCACCGGGATCATCTCGGCGGTGGCGTTGAGCTTCATGGTGCAGGAGCCGAGCGAAATCATGGCGTAGTTGAGGGCCAGGTCTTTCGCTTCGAGACGGTGGATATAACGCAGCATCTCGGTTTCGGAGTGGTACTTGTTGAACACCTCGTGGGTCAGCACGGCATCGGTGCGCAGCAGATCCTGCGGGATAGCGTGATGGGCCTGAGCCGCCTTGTCGAGAGCCTCGATATCGAGCCCATGACCTTGACCGAGGAAGAGATCGAACAGCTCGGCCACATCAGCGCGGGTGGTAGTTTCAGAGAGTGACACCCCTACCGCGCCATCTAGGTCTGCACGAAGGTTGATGCCGAGCCCCTCGGCCTTGGCGATCAGCGCGGCCTTGTCAGCAGTCTGCACGGTCAGGGTATCGAACCAGCTGGCATGCTTGAGGGCCACGCCCTTGGCCTTGAGGCCAAGCGCCAGAATGGTGGTGAGGCGGTGCACGCGGGAGGCGATGGTTTTCAGCCCCACCGGACCGTGGTAGACGGCATAGAAGCTCGCCATGTTGGCCAGCAGCACCTGAGCGGTACAGATGTTGGAATTCGCTTTCTCGCGGCGGATGTGCTGCTCGCGGGTCTGCATCGCCATGCGCAGCGCGGCCTTGCCGCGGGCATCCTTGGAGACACCGATGATACGGCCCGGCATGGAGCGCTTGTAGGCATCGCGGGTAGCGAAGAAGGCGGCGTGGGGGCCACCGTAGCCCATGGGCACACCAAAGCGCTGGGCGGAGCCCAACACCACGTCGGCACCCAGCTCACCCGGGGATTTGAGCAGCAGCAGAGAGAGCAGATCGGCGCTGACACAGGCCAATCCTTTCTGGGCCTGTACCGCGGCAATCAGGGCGCGCAGATCTTTCACCTCACCTGTGGTGGTGGGGTACTGGAACAGGGCACCAAACACCTCTTCGCTCACTGCATCGCTCGCGGCGCCAACCGCCACGTCAAAACCGAAGTGAACCGCGCGCTCCTTGACCACATCGATCACCTGCGGGTGCACATCATCGGCCACGAAGAAGAGGTTGGATTTGGACTTGGCCATCCGCTTGGCCAGCGCCATCGCCTCGGCGGCGGCGGTCGCTTCATCCAGCAGGGAGGCGCTTGCCAGATCCATGCCGGTCAGATCCAGCGTCAGCTGCTGGAAGTTGAGCAGGGCTTCGAGACGGCCCTGTGCCAGCTCGGGCTGATAGGGGGTGTAGGCGGTATACCAGCCCGGATTTTCCAGCACATTGCGCAAAATGACGTGGGGCACATGGGTATCGTGATAACCCATACCGATATAGCTCTTGGCAATCTTGTTCTGAGCGGCATAGCCCTTGAGCTTGGCCAGCGCTTCCACCTCGGTCATGCCGGCACCGATCCCCAGCGGACCCGGCAGGCGAATGGCGGCGGGCACGGTCTGTTCAATCAAATCGTCCAGGCTTTCGGCCCCAACGGTCGCCAGCAGTTGGCGCAGCTCTTCCTCGCCCGGGCCGATATGGCGGCGGACAAAATCGGTTTTTTGCTCGAGTTCAAACAGTGACTGGGTCATTTCCCTATTTCCTGATAAATAAGTCCTGGCATGACATCCTGATAACCAAGACCTGATGTTCCTGATCGTCGGCTGATACCGACTCCACTCATGTTCTGGGTCCCGCAGACAGGGTGCGGCACCGGATGCTGCGGCAGCATCAAGAGGGGATCGCCTTGTTGCGAACCGGCCTGTTTGCCCCCTAGGCACCTAGACTGGCAAACGGCAGGCGCGGGCGACTTCACCCTTCCACCGGCCGGCGCTTGCCCGGCTGGTGGTCATACAAAGGGGCCCTGCTGTGTTGGCAGGGCCCGGGGGCATTACTCTTCGTCCACCACGTTCTGATAGCCTTCGGCATCCAGCAGGTTGGCCAGCTCGCTCTCGTCATCGAGCTTGATGCGGAACAGCCAGCCAGCGCTGTAGGGATCGGAGTTGACCAGCTCGGGGCTCCCTTCCAGCTCTTCGTTGACGGCAATGATCTCGCCGCTCACCGGGCTGTAGATGTCGGAGGCCGCCTTGACCGACTCGGCCACGGCGCAGTCGTCACCGGCGCTGACCTGCTTGCCCACTTCCGGCAGCTCGACAAACACCATGTCACCCAGCAGCTCCTGGGCGTGCTCGGTGATACCGACCACGGCCTCGCCGTTGGCTTCAACACGGATCCACTCGTGGGAAGTGGCATATTTCAGTTCGCTCGGGATATGGCTCATTTGTGCTTCCTTTGATCTTTGAGTCGCGTTTAAAAACGAATATGAAAAGGGATGGGGGAGGCACTGCCCTCCCCCAAAACGGTATTAAACCAGCTTCTGGCCGTTACGGACGAAAGCGGGCTTGGTGACCTTCACGGTGACCAGCTTTTTGCGGATCTCCACCTCGGCCAATTCACCGATATCGCGGGGCACCCGTGCCAGGGCAATACTGTAGCCCAGGGTGGGGGAGAAAGAGCCGGAGGTGATCACACCTTCCCGCTTCTCACCGTTTGCCGCTGTGAAGGTGACCGGCATACCGGCACGCAGCACCCCTTTCTCTTCCATCACCAGCCCCACCAGCTTGGGCTGGTTGCCCGCCGCTTTCTGCGCTTCCAGCACGTCACGGCCGATGAAATTTCGATCGCTCGGCTCCCAGGCGATGGTCCAGGCCATGTTGGCGGCGAGTGGAGAGATTGACTCGTCCATATCCTGACCGTATAGGTTCATGCCCGCTTCGAGGCGCAGGGTATCGCGGGCACCGAGGCCGCACGGGGCGACGCCGTTATCCAGCAGTGCCTGCCACAGCTCGCAGGCTTTCTCTTGCGGCACCACGATTTCATAACCATCTTCGCCGGTGTAGCCGGTAGTGGCGATAAAGAGATCGCCAGCCTGCACGCCGAAGAAGGGTTTCATCCCCACCACGGCGGTACGCTGAGCGGCGCTCAGCACGGCTGCGGCCTTGACCTTGGCGTTGGGGCCCTGCACCGCAATCATCGCAAGCTCGGGACGCTCGGTCACTGTGATATCGAAATCGATGGCGTGATGGCGGATCCAGGCCAGATCCTTCTCGCGGGTAGCGGAGTTGACCACCAGCCGGTAGAAGGTATCGGTTAGGTAATAGGTGATGAGGTCATCGATGACGCCGCCTTCCGGATTGAGCATGCCACTGTAGAGGGCCTTGCCGGGGGCTGTGAGTTTGGCCACGTCGTTGGCCAGCAGGTGTTGTAGAAAGGCTTTGACCCGTTCGCCGGTCAAATCGACGATGGTCATGTGGGAGACATCGAACATACCGGCATCGCTGCGCACCGCGTGGTGCTCTTCCAGCTGGGAGCCGTAGTTGATGGGCATTTCCCAACCGTGGAAGTCCACCATCTTGGCGCCGGCTTCCAGGTGTTTGGGATGCAGTACAGTAGTCTGGATCATCGCATTCTTTCCTTAGCAAAAAGCCTTTTCGCTTTGGCGACCACCCTTGCGACCCGCGCCACCGCTCTGACTGCACTACGTACAGCAAAAAGCGACCGGATCCAAAAGTGTGTGCTCGCTCCTGCCCTTGCCAGGCAAGAGGGATTCCTTGAACGGAGCGGATTATATGACAAGCAGGCGAGCGTGCCGCTCAAAAAAAACTAATCCCCTCCCGTAAAACTGACTCCAGACACTAAGATAAATGCAGTGATAAAAACAGCTATAAGCCGACTCAGGCGAGATTAAATTTTGATTTTTACCGTTTCGTCACAATTTGCAGAAAAACGTTTCGCTCCAGAGCAAAATTAAAGGCTGACACCCAAAACGGGTCATCAGCCTTGTCGGATTACTTTTGTTGTCAAAAAACGCGAGTAATATTAGTTTTTTTCACCCTTGGCCTGCATGGTACTGCCCTTGGTCGCAGCAACAGCCCAGTCAGGACGGGCCAATGCGGGCAACTCGCCCTCCAGCCCCATAGCGGCGCGGATCACCCCCTCCTTAAAGGGCGTCAGCAGATTGGCCGCGCGCAATCCCACGCCCCGCACCAGCTTCTTGAGCGGGTTGGCCCCGCTGAACAGCCGCTTGAGCCCCTCCATCGCAGCGAGCATGCGAGCCGCTTCGCTCTTGCGCCAGCGCTCGTAGCTGCGCAGGTTGGCGAGCAGGCCGATATCCTCACCCGCGGCATCATTTTGCAAGATCTGCTCCGCCAGCGCGGCAGCATCCAGCAGGCCAAGGTTGACCCCCTGCCCCGCCAGGGGGTGGATGGTGTGGGCGGCATCTCCCACCAGCACCAGCCGCTCGCGAGCAAAGTCGCGGGCATAGCGGGCAGTGAGGGGAATGGCGCTGCGCGCCCCCTCCACCTTGCACAGACCGAGCCGGGCATCGAAGGCGGCGGTAAGCTGGCGATTGAACTGCTCGTCATCGCAGGCGCAGAGCGCCTCGGCGCGGGCCGCAGGCAGCGACCAGACGATGGAACAGAGGTTCTCCTTCCACAGCGGCAAAAAGGCGAGCGGGCCATCCGGGGTGAAGATCTGGCGAGCAACAGCTTCATGGGGTTCGGCGCAGCGCACCGTCGCCACCAGCGCGTGGTGACCGTAATCCCAGCTGGTAAGCGGGATATCGGCCTGACGGCGCACCCAGGAGTGGGCGCCATCGGCGGCTACCACCAGTTTGGCCGAGATGGCCTGACCATCTTCAAGGAGCAGCAGGGCGCCCGCCGGGCCGCTCTGCAGGCTCTTGGCTCTGGCGGGGGTCAGCAACTGGATATTGCTGGCACCTTCAATCGCCTCAAGCAGTGCCAGCTGGATCACCCGATTCTCGACGATGTGGCCGAGATTGGCCTGACGCAGGCTGGCGGCATCGAAGTCGATATGGCCGAAGCTGTCCTGCTCCCACACCGCCATCTTGTCGTAGGCCTGCAGGCGACGCGCTTCAATGCCGTCCCAGGCGCCAACATGGCGCAGGATCTGCTGGCTGGCCAGACTCAGGGCGCTGACCCGGTTATCGGCCACCTCCCCCAGCTGCGGGTCGGGCAGTTGTCCCTCCACCACCAGCACCTTGAGGGCGCTATGTTTCAGGGCCGCAGCGAGCCCCAACCCCACCATGCCGCCACCGACAATCACCACATCCACATTTTGCATCTGCATCATCTCATCCTTTCTGGGCTGACCGGCTGGCCAGCGAGGGGACGCCCGCAGACATCACCTCTTTATTCAATAGGTTTTGCTCAACGAATTGCGGTCAACAGGTTCCACTCAACAAGTGCTGGCTAGTTGCCGCACACACCAGCGACAAAGCCCAGGGTGCGCGAGGCAAGCGGCGCCTTGAGGCACGGGAATCGCCCCATCAGGGTGAGCGCCAGATTGCGCCCCGCCACCAGCGGATCGTGACCATTGGAGAAGAGCTGGGCCAGCGAAGAGGTGAGCCAGACGGTCTGCTCCTGATCGCGCTGACGCTGCTGCCAGTAGCCACTCAGTACCTGGAAGCTGCCGATATCCTCCCCCTCTGCCAACGCCTTGGCTACGGCGCCGGTAAGCAGGTCGAGATCCCGCATCCCGAGGTTGAAGCCCTGTCCGGCAATCGGGTGCAGGGCGTGGGCGGCATTACCGACCAGCACGGTGCGCTGGGCCAGCGGGTAGTCGCAGGCGGTCAGAATGAGCGGATAGACGTTACGCACGCCGCATTGCTCGAAGCGACCAAGCCGCCAGCCAAAGGCCTGCTGCAGACGGGCAAGAAACGCCGCCTCATCGAGGGCCATCAGCTCATCCACCTCATGCTGCCCGACGCTCCACACCAGTGAGGAGAGCCCCTCCTGCATCGGCAGCAGGGCCAGCGGCCCCCCTTCGGTAAAACGCTCGAAGGCGCGTCCCTCAGGGTCTTGCGCCGTTTTGACCGTGGCGATGATGGCGTGTTGTTCAAAGTCGTGGCGGGTCACCGGCAACTTGAAGTGCTGACGCACAAAGGAGTTGCCGCCGTCTGCTGCCACCAGCAGGCGGGTCTCAATCTGTTCACCGCCCTCAAGGGTGAGGGTCACCTTCTCCTCATCGGGCACAATCTCGCTCACCCGGGCCGGACAGCAGACCCGGATATTGGGCGAGGCCGCCATCGCCCGTTGCAGTTCATGACCGGCAGCTGCCAGCTCGATCACCTGGCCCAGCGCGGGCAGACCGTATTCGGCAGCCGACAGGCGAGCCTGACCGAAGTGGCCCCGATCCGAGACATGAATCTGGGTAATGGGGGCGCAATGGGGGGCAAACAGCGGCCAGAGTCCGCGTCGCAACAGCGCATCGCAGGTACCGGCCGAGAGCGCAATGGCGCGGGCGTCGAACCCTGAATGGGTGTGCTGTTCGGGGACGCTTGCCTCCAGCAGCAGGATCTCGAGGGGGGAGCCATCGGATCGAAGCAGGGCTGCCAGCGAGAGGGCCAGCACGGCACCGCTCATTCCACCGCCGACCAGGGTGACATCGACCTGTCGCACATCAGATTGAGACATAAGCAGAGAGGAAGAAGTGAAAAAGGTGGCCTCATGCTATCACAAAGCCGCTGGCCGAATGCGAGGCCACCGGCAAAAAACCGGTTGCGCCTCACAGGGTTAGCCACCACAAGGAAATAAAAAAGAGCGCCATCAGGCGCTCTTGCAGATTCAGTAAGGGTCGCGTTGACCCGCACCTCAATGAAGGGTCGGCGGCGCGCTCGGGGTATCGGGGCGCTTGCCAAACTCTTCGAAGGCCATCATGACCCCCAGTTTGACGTGTTCGTAGAGCACCAGGAAGGAGGCTTCGTTCTCGTCATCTTCCTGATCGAACTCGGCGGATACCTGAGTGATGCTGGCGATATCCTGGATCATCTCCTGCAGCTCTTCCGATGCGCGGGAGAGCTCCTGCTGCACCACGCCAAAACCGGCCAGAAATGCCTGTGACCAGTCCACCAGCGAATCGATGCGCTCATCGAGGGGAGCATCATCACTTGGCAGTAGCAGCTCGACGCCCTTCTGGGCCATCAGGCTCTCGACTACATTGTGATAAAGATCGGTCATCACCTGGCGCACCGGGGCCGGCAGGCCGAAACCGTCGTTCACCAGATCGTTGAAATGGGGCACCCAACTCTTGTCGTCTAGTGCCACACCGCCGCACACCAGACCGCAGATCACACCATGGGCCTCTACTGCGCTGGCCATCAGCTCATGTTGTTCCATGATGTCGGCCACTGCCGCATATTTAAGGGGGTTCGTTTTGCTCATCGAGGATCCGCTCAAAGTTCAGTCAAATTTGCAGAATTAATGGTCAGGATCCTAGCATTCTCCCTCTTGCAGAGCCAGCAAGGCCTTGAAACTTATGCATCTGCGCTATATAGTCCCGCCCAGTTGTCCACGTGGATAAAGGCGGAAATCAGCTCCGCCGTATTGAGGAAGGCATGAGCACAGAGGCCGTAGAAATCGTCATTTTGGGACGTCCCTACAAGGTATCCTGTCCCTTGGGACAGCAGGATGCCCTGCGCCAGGCCGCCGAGCAGCTGACCGACAAGTTGATCGACCTGCGTCAACGCTCCAAAGTCTCCAGCAACGAGCAATTGGCTATCATGGCGGCGCTCAATTTCTGTCATGAGCTCTGCCTTGAAAAAGAGAAGAACCACCAATACTCTGAGACCATGGACAAGCGGATCAAGATGCTGCAGCGCACCATCGAAGCGGCCCTGATCGAGCACGGACAATATGGTGATTCCAGCGAAGAGGGGCAGCAGCCCTAATCGCAAACCGTTTTAAAATTCCCTGGGATGTTTGTCAGCCGGTTCAAGTCCCCGAGCCGATATTCATACCAAACAGGGGATCTGCCTTCTGGCTATTGCGCATGCTCGGCACGACCGAGAAGCCTGCGGTCAGATCCGATCCCCGCCTTGAACCGACGGTTCAAGGGCCCAAACCGGCAACGGCATCTCGGGGTACCAACAGCAAAAGCCCGTCACCAGCGTGACGGGCTTTTTCTTTGCCTGATGATCAACGAACTGTCCCGTCCTGAATATGGTTTACACCTTTCGCCCAATAAATGGAGAACCCAATGGGACAAGGTGTGAAACGGACACTGCCATAACGACAAAGCCCGCCAAACAGGCGGGCTTTGTTTTGCAGCAGGCAAGCAAATTTAGATGGCCATCTGCTCGTGAGGCGAGCCGTAGTGACGCAGCCAGACAAAACTCAGCGCCACGATCAGCACCATCAGGGTCATGATGGCACCCAGAGTCACCTGACCGGTCATCGGGAAACCGGCGGCCAGCAGGGTCACCACACCGGCACCCAGATTCTGCATCCCGCCGAGAATGGCCCCCGCGGTGCCGGCCTGACCCGGGAAGGGCTCGATGGCGCAGGAGGTGGCGGTCGGGTAGAGAATACCGCTACCGATGAAGTAGACAGCCGCACCACCAACCAGCGAGGCGGCACTCACCACCCCGAACAGCCCCGGCACCAGAATAATGAGGGAGCCGAGCGCCAGAAAGGCGATCCCCAGACGCATCAGCTTGCCCTGAGTCAAACGAAAGCTCAGCTTGGCAGAGAGCCAGGCCCCGAACAGATAGCCGGGCAGCGGCAGCACGAACAGCACGCTCACGGTACGGGCGCTCAGTTTCAGCACATCGCCCAGCAGCACACCGGCCGCAGCCTCGAACACTGCCAAACCGGCAAAGGTCGCCATCAGGCAAAGCAGGTTGCCCTGAAACTTGGGGTTGCCCAGCACGTGGCGATAGGCAGCACCGACGCGCAGTGGCTGACGGGCAGCAGCAGGCAGAGTTTCACCAAACCAGGCCATGATCGCCAGAGTGGCTACGGCACCAAAACCGAACAGGAACCAGTAACCGGCACGCCAGTTGAACAGCTCAGTCAGCCATCCCCCCAGTACCGGTGCCAGCAGCGGGGAGAAGATCACCCCCATGCTGACCAGACTGTTGGCGCGGTTGAGCTCGGCGCCATTGTAGCGATCCCGCATCACGGTACGGCTCATGGCGCCACCGGCACCGGTACCCAGCCCCTGAATAAAGCTGCCCACCAGCAGGGCGGCAAAATGGGGGATGACCTGAATGATCAAGGTTCCTACCAGAAATACCATCATGCCGACGATCAGCACCGGACGACGACCGATGCGATCCGACAGCGGCCCGTAGACAAACTGGGAGAGGCCATAGGGGATCAGGTAACAGGCCATCACCGCCTGCAACTGGCCCGAGGCCACATTGAAATCCTCCGCCATCATGGGAATGGAGGGGACATAGAGGGTCTGGGTCATCTGGCCCACAGCGACCATCAGAATGGTCAGTAAAAACAACGGATAAAAACTGTGCCGATCCATATCAGTCCCAAAAAATCGAAAAAATGCTACCGCCCTCTGGCACAAAATAGCCCAGAGGAATCCGATCACAGATGCTGTGATGCAATCAAAAACAGTGTTGGAAACAGTAGGCGGGGAGCCCGCCAGACCACCGCACAGGACGCTTGGTGGTATGGGGGCATCATAGTGATTCAGCTCACAGAAAACGAACGAATCTTTATAATCGGCTTGCCTTAGTTTTTCTAATATTACGGAGCTTTACGCCCATTCAGCAGTTAAAAATCAACGGGTTACCATCTGCTGCGCCTGCTTGATCAGCTCATCGGGCTGCTCCTTGCGTGGCGGTATGGTGATCCCCTTCTGGCAGGCAGGTTTCTCTGCCATGCGATCCATCCAGGCTTGCAGATGGGGCAATCCCTCGATGGAGATGCCGCTCCAGTCATAAATACGCACCCAGGGCCAGGTGGCAATATCGGCGATGCTGTACTCGTCCGCCAGATATTCGTGATGGGCCAGATGGCTGTCGAGCACCTCGAATAGACGGCGCCCCTCTTTCTGATAGCGTTCGATGGCGGCGGGGATCTTCTCGGGAAAGTAGCGATAGAAGACGTTGGCCTGCCCCATCATGGGCCCTACCCCACCCATCTGGAACATCAGCCACTGGATAGCCTGAGAGCGGTGTTTGGGATCGGCCGGCAACAATTTGCCTGCTTTCTCCGCCAGATAGATGAGGATGGCGCCCGACTCGAATACGGCAAAATCGTCATTATCCCGATCGACGATAGCCGGAATACGGCCATTTGGGTTGATGGCGAGAAACTCGGGCTTCTTCTGATCCAGTGCTGAGAGATCGAGAGGAATGACCCGATAGGGCAAACCCAGCTCTTCGAGGGCGATCGCCACTTTGAAACCATTGGGGGTCGCGGCGGTGTAAAAGTCGATCATGATTCACTCCTTGTTGGTCATAGCCAGATTGCACGGTTGGAACAGGGGGCAACACCATAGCCGCCTCATCTTGCAACAAGTGACCGGCTCCAGACCATTAAAAAGCGACGCACCGCTGGCCAAACAAGGCTACGGTGCGCCGCTAGTGCGCTCTGGCAATGGTAAATGCTAGTTGAGCATGGCGACCGGCTTGCGCTGGCGCAGCATGATCAGGCGGGAAAGCAACGGGAAGTAAGACTCCAGTTTGCGCAGCAGCACCCGGCTGCAGGCAGGCTCGGCCAGCTCAGACTCATCCAGCACGATGCCGTTTGAGACAAAATAGAAACGGGGGTCACGCACATCCGGCCCACAGACCGTCAGCTCCTTGTCTCCCTTGCGGATCAGCAACGGCAAGACCGGCAAACCGATCGTCTCATCCTCTCCCCGAGCAAATCCGGCATCCTGCCAGGGCGCATCGCCGTCGATCAGCAGGATCGCCGCCTCCGTCTTGGCCGGTTGCCACTGGGCAAGGGGGGTCACAGTGATGTGGGCAAAGTGATCACCATACTCGGGTGATGACCGCAAGATGGCCAACAGTCCCTCGCTGGCCGCTGACACGTTCTGACTCACTAATGACAAATTCATGGTTCACATCCCTATGCTCATGACAGCCTGTATCCGGCTGCTGGGATAAGACTAGCGCAGATCTGGTCTATATTGGAGCCGTCAAATCTGGCAGTGGTAATCAATTGGTCGTAGGGGGATAACAGTTGCCATCGCACAAAATACTGGTATCATATCGCGTCCTTTTATCCCCCGTTCTTTAACATCCAGTGGTGAACCTATGCATCCGATGCTGAATATCGCCGTGCGCGCTGCGCGCAACGCCGGTCAAGTTGTAGTAAAAGCCTTCTCCCAGCCCGAGAACATTGAGGCTATCCAAAAAGGCAGCAATGACTTCGTGACCAACGTTGACCGTGAAGCCGAAGCGGCCATCATTCACACCATCAAAAAATCTTACCCAGAGCACAGCATTGTTGCTGAAGAGTCTGGTGAGATTGCCGGTACCAATCCGGACTACCAATGGATCATTGACCCACTGGATGGCACGACCAACCTGGTCAAAGGCATTCCGCACTTTGCCGTCTCCATCGCCCTGCGCGTGAAAGGCAAAACCGAACAAGCCGTTGTTTACGATCCCATCCGTGACGAACTGTTTACTGCTACCCGTGGTAGCGGCGCCCAGCTGAACGGCTACCGCATTCGTGTCGGCAAAGCCAAAGAGCTGGCAGGCACCGTGCTGGCGACCGGTTTCCCGTTCAAGCAGAAGCATCACATCGAGCCTTACCTGAAGATGTTCCAGAGCATGTTCATCGAATGTGCCGACATCCGTCGCTCCGGCTCTGCCGCACTGGATCTGGCCTACGTGGCTGCCGGTCGTGTCGACGGTTTCTGGGAAATCGGCCTCAAGCCCTGGGACACCGCTGCCGGTGAACTGCTGGCCAAAGAAGCTGGCGCCATCGTCACCGACTTCGTCGGTGGTCACAACTACGAAAACTCCGGCAACATCGTGGTTGCCAACCCGCGCGTCCTGAAAGAGATGCTCGGCAAGATCCGTGAAGAGCTGCCGGAGTCTCTGGCGAAATAAGCCAGCCTTCGAGCAGACAGATAACAAAACCGGCGCAAGCCGGTTTTCTTGTATCTGTTATCCGAACACCAAGGCAGACATCTACAGCTGATTTAAAAGAGTTCGCGATGCATCCCCCACTTGCCACCCCACATCCACCTCAGTCATTTGCAGACAACCCCTCTTGCCCCCCGCCTTTGGCTACCGATAAGAGTCCCCATGTGGTTGCCTGGATAAACTCTTTCCAGATTTTCAGATAGTGGCAATCGCCCTGCAGACATGGACAAGGGGCGGCCGAAATCGATGTAATGCCACCATCCACTTTACACACTCGAGGTCATGCTATGGACCATCTCTCTGCTCTCCCCCCGTTATCATGGTCACAGCAGCTGCGTAGCCAGATGCAAAGCCGCCCGCTCACCGCTCTCGGCCTCTTTATCGCGCTGGCAGCCGTCTTGTTGCTGCTGTTGCAGAGTCTCATCATGCTCGCTACCGGCGAAGTGACCAGCGGCGTGCGCTACGGCCTTATCGGTGGTGCCGCCGGGTTTGCCGCCACCGCTATCGGCGCCCTGCCCACCCTGTTACTGCGCTCGGTACCGCAAAAGGTAGAGGACACCATGCTGGGCTTTGCCGCCGGCATGATGCTGGCCGCCAGTGCCTTCTCCCTGCTGCTGCCGGGGCTGGAGGCCGCCGAGGGGATTACCGGCAACGGCTTTAGCGCCGCCGCCGTGGTGGTGGTCGGCATGACCCTCGGGGTGCTGTTAATGCTGGGGCTGGATCAGTTCACCCCGCACGAGCATGACAAAACCGGCCCCTGCGGCCCCGGCCATGAGAGCTGCTCCCGGGTCTGGCTGTTCGTCTTTGCCATCGCCCTGCACAACCTGCCGGAGGGGATGGCCATCGGGGTGAGCTTCTCGCAGGGGGATATGTCGGTGGGGCTGCCGCTTACCACTGCCATCGCACTGCAGGATATTCCGGAAGGATTGGCGGTGGCGCTGGCCATGTGCGCCGCCGGTTTTCGCCCCTCGGTGGCGGTGCTGGTTGCCATCGCCAGCGGCCTGCTCGAACCGGTTGGCGCCCTGCTCGGGGTCGGGCTCTCCAGCGGCCTTGCCATCGCCTACCCCATCGGACTTGGGCTCGCCGCCGGCGCCATGCTGTTTGTAGTCTCGCACGAGGTGATCCCCGGAGACTCACCGCAACGGTCACCAGACCTATGCCACCCTCGGCCTGATGGCGGGCTTTGCCCTGATGATGACCCTAGACACCGCGCTCGGCTAAAGGCCCTCTCTCATCAATGCTTTTTGTCACCTGCGGCGTTCCCATATGGAGCGCTGCACTTCATCTCTCCTTTCGCTTGCGCCTCTCGGCGCCGACGCCATCTTTTGTTATGATCTACAGCAACTTAAATTCAGCCACACGGCTAGCAAGACGAGGTCAGCAATGAAAGTAGGTATTATCGGCGCCATGGAGCAAGAAGTGGCCCTGCTGCGCAGCCAGATGAGCAACCCCACCACCCTGCAACTGGGCGGCTGTGAGTTCTATCAAGGGATGCTGGCGGGCAAAGAGGTGATCCTGACCCGCTCCGGCATCGGTAAAGTCGCCGCCAGCGTGGCCACCAGCCTGCTGCTGGAAAAGTTCGCTCCCGACTGCGTCATCAATACCGGCTCTGCAGGCGGCTTTGCCCAGGACCTGCACATCGGTGACGTGGTGATTGCCAGCGAGATGCGTTTCCACGATGTGGACGTGACCGCCTTTGGTTACGAGATGGGCCAGATGGCGCAGCAACCCGCCGCCTTCCCCTGCGACGAGAAACTCATCGCGGTCGCTCAGGATTGCATCGCCGAGCAGGGCAAGCACCAGACCAAGGTCGGCCTTATCTGCACCGGCGATCAGTTCATGTGCAAACCGGACGCCATCGCCAAGGCTCGCGCCGACTTCCCGCAGATGCTGGCGGTCGAGATGGAAGGTGCAGCGATCGGTCAGGTGTGCCACATGTTCAAGGTGCCCTATCTGGTGGTGCGTGCCATGTCCGATATCGCTGGCAAGGAACAGGTTGAATCCTTCGATGCCTTTATCGAAGTGGCCGGCAAGCACTCCGCCGAAGTGATCATCAAGATGCTCGGCAAGCTGTGATCGAGACCGGCTCGCTTGATTTGATGGCCGACGCCCTCCTCTCGACGATGGCGGCCATTCTGGTAGGTGCTGCTCTGCTGGAGGCGGTGATCCCGTGGCCATCCCATCTGCGTCTTTCGGCCGTCACGCCACTGCTGACCCGGCTGGGTCACAAGGTGCACAGAGCCGATGGCACGCCACGCCAGCAGCTGCAAGCAGGTATGCTGGCGATGCTGGTAGTCTGGCTCCCCTGCGCTGCCGGGCTCTGGTCGCTGCGCAATCTGGCCCTGAGCGAGCCGCTCTTCGACCTGCTGTTCCTGCTGCTGATGCTCGAATCCCGTCCACTGCGCGAACTCGCCCATGCCACTCGCTCGCTCGCCACCCAGGAGACCCTGCCGCTGGCAAGATTGCAGTCTGCCCCCTGGCTCAAACGGGAAACCGGCAAACTCTCTGCCATGGGGCTCGCCAAAGCGGTGACGGAGAGCTGCGCCCTGCGTCTGGTCGGCCAATGGGCTGGCCCGCTGCTGGGATTTGCTCTGGCTGGCGTACAGGGCGCCCTGCTCTGGCGGCTGGTGCAGCTGATGAATCAGAGCTGGAGTCGCAAAGATCCCGCCTTCGAACACTTTGGTCGCGCCGCCAGCGCCCTCTATCAGGGGCTCAATGCCTCCGTCATTTTGCTGCTGGCGCTGCCACTGCTGGCAAGCCGTCTCAAACAGGCCGCACAGCTGCTGCGCAGTGGCGCGCTCTGGCCCTATCCCGCCATGGGGATGCTGCTCACTCTGCTGGCCGAAAAGTGCCGATTCCGAGTTGGTGGCCCTCGCTACTATCAAGGGACTCTCCAGCGCTGGCCCGTCATCGGCACTGGTGCTGAACCAGATAGCGAGTCACCGCGCAAGGTGCTCAATATTCTGCAAGCAATAGGTTGGGGCTGGTTGATGCTGGCGCTGATTATCACGGTAGCGGGGTTATTTCATGGGTAGGGTGTTGCGCTTGCCGATCTGGCTGCCCTGCGTGCTGCTTGCCTGGTTGCCCGGTGTCCTGCAGGCCGCGACCCCGAACCGGGTGGTGAGCGTGGTGCCACATCTTACCGAGCTGCTTTATGACATCGGAGCCGGTGACAAGCTGGTCGCCATCGACGATGCCTCCGACTATCCTGCCGAGGTCAAAACCAAACCAAAGGTAGCGAATTATCGCAGCATCAACGTCGAGGCGCTGCTGGCGCAAAAGCCGGATCTCATTCTCGGCTGGCGCTCGGCTCAATCACGGATGCTGGCCCCGTTGGAGCAGCTGGGTATCCCGGTTTTCTACTCAGAGCCTACCGATTTTGCCTCGCTGGCCACCGAGATGCGGGCTCTCGGCAAATTGCTGGGAGTGGAAACGAGTGCCAACGAAGCCGCCGATCGCTATCTGGCACGCCTGCATTCCCTGCAACAGCGCTATGGCAGGCCAACCGGCGTCAAGGTGTTCTACCAGCTCTGGTACCCGCCGCTCACCAGCGTGAGCGGCAACGCCTGGCCTGCGCAGGCCATCGAACTCTGCGGCGGGATCAACATCATGGCGAATGCCAAGACCCCCTATCCTCAAGTTGACATGGAACAGGTGATCAGGGCCAACCCCACGCTGATCCTGGCCGGGAGCCAAGATCCTGACGCCCTGCGTCACTGGCGAAAGTGGCCAAATCTCGACGCGGTGCAGCATCAGCGACTCGATTTGATCAACTCGGATGAGCTGCACCGCTTCACCCCGAGAGCCCTCAATGCGGTGGAGCAGATTTGCCAAGCTATCCAGCTAAGCTCGCAAAGCATCAGCACATCTTGATACATCACTAATGATGAGGATCGACCTGAAGTGTTCTGGGTAGCAACCAAATCTTTAGAACTGTTTTTGTGTGAATGGATCACACTCTTTGCCAAAAAAACTGGTACTTTATTTGCTAGCATATGATTCATCTACTGTTTTTATGACGAGATGCCCACAATGTTCAACGATAAAACGCTACTGATCACAGGTGGCACCGGCTCGTTTGGCCAACGATTGGTCAAAACAGTACTGGAACGTTATAAACCCAAACGCCTTATCATTTATTCTCGCGACGAGCTGAAGCAGTTCGAGATGCAGCAAGAGTTCAACGACCCCTGCATGCGTTATTTCATTGGGGATGTCAGAGACGCCAACCGCCTTACCATGGCAATGCGCGGCGTGGATTACGTAGTTCATGCAGCCGCACTCAAGCAGGTTCCTGCCGCTGAATACAACCCCATGGAGTGCATTAAAACCAATATCCATGGTGCAGAGAACGTTATCCAGGCCGCTTTGCTCAATCAAGTCAAAAAAGTTATTGCCCTCTCCACTGACAAAGCCGCCAATCCAATCAATCTCTACGGCGCCACCAAACTGGCATCAGACAAACTCTTCGTGGCAGCAAACAACATCGCGGGGCAGGATCCCACCCGTTTTGCCGTAGTTCGCTACGGTAACGTGGTCGGTTCTCGCGGCTCTGTCGTCCCCTTCTTCCAAAAGCTGATTGACCAGGGAGCAGATGCGTTACCCATCACCCATGAGGAGATGACGCGTTTCTGGATCACTTTGCAGCAAGGGGTGGATTTCGTGCTGGAAAATTTTGGGCGGATGAAGGGGGGGGAAATATTTGTTCCCAAGTTGCCATCCGTCCGAATTACGGAGCTCGCCAGTGCTATGGCCCCTCACCTGCCACACAAGATCATCGGCATTCGCCCGGGAGAGAAGCTCCATGAAGTGATGTGCCCTGCCGATGACTCTTATCACACCTTCGAGTTTGATGACTTCTTCGTGATTGGCCCAACCATCAACTTCAATAATCGCAACAACGACTTCTCCAAAACAGCTGCGGGCGAAAAAGGAAAAATGGTAGAGCAGGGCTTTGAATATAACTCTCGCAGCAACCCTCACTTTTTTACCATTGAACAGCTTTTGAAAATGAACCAAAAAGGGAGTGCAGAATGATCCCATATGGCCGCCAATCCATCAGCCAGGCAGATATCGATGCTGTCGTGGAAGTTCTCAAGTCCGACTTCCTGACTCAGGGGCCAGTCGTCCCCCGTTTCGAGCAAACAGTAGCTGATTACTGCGGAGCTAAATTTGGGGTGGCGGTCAATTCAGGTACTGCAGCACTCCATATCGCCTGTCTGGCGCTGGGCGTCGGCCCCGGCGACAGGGTCTGGACATCCCCCATCAGCTTTGTTGCATCCGCCAACTGTGCTCTCTACTGCGGTGCACAAGTCGACTTCGTCGATATTGAGCCAGATACCGGCAACATGTGCGCCTTGGAGCTGGAAAAGAAACTAATTGTTGCTAAAGCGGCGGGCAAGTTGCCCAAAGTCGTTATCCCGGTGCACTTTGCCGGCCTCCCCTGCGACATGCAGGAGATCCGCCGCCTGGGACAAGAGTATGGCTTTCGGATCATCGAAGATGCCTGCCACGCCTTGGGAGCTCGCTATCACGATGAACCAACCGGTAATGGTCGCTACAGCGATATAACCGTTTTCAGCTTCCACCCGGTGAAGATCATCACCACCGGTGAAGGGGGGATGGCCATGACCAACGACCCTGCGCTCGCCAAGACGATGCGCATGCTCCGCAGCCATGGCATCACCCGCGAACCGGAAGACTTCATCAATGAACCGGATGGCCCCTGGTACTACGAGCAGCAGATGCTCGGCTTCAACTACCGCATGACCGACATTCAGGCTGCACTGGGGGTGAGCCAGATGGTACGCTTGGAGGAATTTCTGACCAAGCGCCGCACCATTGCCGCACGTTATCAGGCCAAACTGCCTAGCCTGGGGCTTGAGATCCTAGCCAACCGAGAGGGGCGTCTCTCGGCATGGCATCTGTTTGTAATAAAGATACCCGCAGATGATCGAAAGGTTTTTTTTGAACAACTTCGTTCTGCAGGACTCGGAGTTAATGTGCACTACATGCCAATCTATTCTCAACCATTTCACCATATGATAATCAAAAAACACCCAACATCCGAAATATTCTATCAACAAAGTATATCAATCCCTCTCTATCCAGGTTTGACCAAGCAACAGGAGAAGGTCATATACCATTTGGAAAATATCATATCCAAATAAGTCGAATGCCATCCAAATATGAGAACTATATGTTGATTTCGAATTTTATAATAGGGTTAGTTATTTTAAATTCACGACGAAGCATATGATATATCTCATCAATTGACTTGGATGACAATGAAGCTATTAATATTTTTTGACTTGGATTGTGTTTTAGCACATCAATACTTTCAACTTTATGACCTCTAAAAAATATATTTTTTTCTACAGACTGCCCATGAATTACACCGTTCACATTAAACAATTTATTATTCAAGAATGAGCCAAATAAAGCATCAGCAGTTTCACCCGTCCCATACACATATATATCACCCCCCATCTGTTTCTCGTTGCTATCGTAATCAACAATGCTGAACAACTCGCCATACAGCCTGAGGAAATCAACAATGCCAATCGCATTATGGCCTATATAATCAATAGCAAGGGATGTACATTCATCACAAATGGTCATCTCTCTCTTTCGTTCTTGGATGTCGTTGAAATCCATCTTAAATAAATCACCAACGAGTCCCCTATCGCCACATGTTTTTTCCATCCCGCAACACATAAGTACATTGCAGCTTTCATCGATCGAAAGTCGTTCGAATTGTGGGCAAATATAATCGGTAGGTCTTTGTCGCTGCATCTTCCCCAGATGTTCTGTGAAAACTTCCGTCGAAATCACCTCAATTTGGTTAGGTTTCATAGCCTTTGTCAGAAAGTGGCGAAACATGTTGTAACCATTTAAATATGCAAGTGACGGAACGAAATTTATGCAAACTTCCTTTGCAAAATTTGCTGCCAAGCTTATTTCATGCAGATTAAACTTGTATATATGATAAGCAAGATTTATGGGGCCTGTATAGCGACTAGAACGAAGAGATAAAACCATATCAGAGATATTATTTTTGATCCTGTCAAATTTGAAACCATGAATCCTATCGTATGAGTCCTGACTAAAGCCAGGCATTGAAAAGGTTATATTTTTTAGACGAGATATCTGTTCCTCATTAAATGATATACATATAGATGCATTAGTACTGAGGCTATAAAATAGCTCATTGCGATTTAATATATCTATTATCATTTTTAGATCTTTGTGTAAGAATGGCTCCCCCCAGCTATATAGAATAACCTCACAGTCAGGAGCAATTATTTTTTTGCTCAGCATATGAGTGATGGCCCCAGAAAAGGTCTCAATATCGATAAACTTTCCCTGTTTACGATGTTCAGAGCCAGATATTGAATCTTTACCACTTACACAATATCGACAGTGTGCATTACAAACCCCAGAAATGTCGAAATAAATTCTTTTATACATATAGCTCCTGTATTTTATATCTGATGTTGTAGTGTCGCTGATTATTTGAGTCGCTTCAAAAATCCACTTGGAGCTACAGTTATAAGCAGCTTATGGGCAATATTCTCGTCGATACAAAAATCAGAGCAGTTTTTCATAAACTCGAAAACAGCTGTTTTAGGATTATTACCTTTCCCCCACGGTCGGTCTGGAAACAGACTATCTGGCATATCTTCAATGATGGTATCAAATACAACACAGTAACTACCGACGCTGACCAATGATGCATACGCGTTTAACTCGGCAAGAACATGGTCATGCGTATGGTTGCTATCTAGACAAACGAGTACTCTGTTATATTTCCGTGCAAGCTCTCTGACTTCAGAAATCACCTTTTCATCCGTACTTGATCCTTGAATCATGTGAATCCTTGATGACATTGGATGTTTTTCAATCGCTTCTCGATTATGACTCCGAATATCAATATCAATTCCAATGACTTTCCGTTCTGATCGTTTAGCATCAAATTTTTCATCACGTTCAATGGCTTCGCACAAATCTAGTTGTGCCAGCATCGAAGCACTAAATATAAGTGATCCACCATGAGCAATGCCGGTCTCAATAATAAGATCTGGACGTATTTCCCAAATCAACTCCTGCATTACCCATGCGTCATTCGGAAACTGTATAGCAGGCCTTCCCATCCATCGAAAGTTATATGACCATTTATGGGGGGCTATCTCCCTAATCCAGATCCTTGATAAAGCTTGTAGATCCATATCTGACGCGAGAGAGCGAATATTTGTCTCAACTTCTTCTTTGAATAGATCATTATGATTCATCAGCAAACTCCTGCCAAGGTATAGTTCCAGAATGGATAAATTTTTTCCCATGAGCCCCACAATTTGCAATCAGATCAAGAGCTGACACGTAAGGAGTAAAGTTTCCGAATAATTGGGGGTATGCTGCTTTCTGATAGTTCATATATTCAACAGAAATACCAGATGTTAAAAATTGCTCATGGTTTAAGTAATTTTTAGCACCGTGCCCAGTGACATATATATTTCCACCAAGTCTTTTAACAATTCCAAGTAATCTGTCAGTGCTATTGCCGGACACATTTAATTGGCTAGATTCATAAAAAATAGTGGATGGAACGAGTTCAAAGTACTCGGCCAATGCGACAGTCGAACGTCTTGATAGGTCATTTAATGTATTACAGGGTAAAGAGAAAACTCCATCTACAATATCCATAACATCTTGGCAATAGGGAGCAAATGAAAATGCCTCCTTGAGAAGGATTTTGTGTTGTCTTTGCCAATCTATTGAGTTGTCAATTTCTATTTCATTTATTTTTTCTTTCTGATGATGTTTTTTTAGAGGAACAGTCATCCAGACAATGCCTCTTGACGTTTTAATTTGTACACGGTTGAAAAAACCACGAGAAAACTGAACATCATCATAGTGTACAAAAATATCAGCTAGACGGATTTGCTCAAGCAATCCAACCCATGGGAAGTACATGGATTGTGATATGACAACTCGTTTGTTATCGACCATTACCGTATCCAATATATTTTCTCACTTTTCAAAAAGTCTTCGAAGGCATCTGCTAATTTTTTACTCCTGAGAGACTGGCTGTTCCATGAATGCGCGGGGTATGTGTTTAAGTTGTCTTTAGACTTGTATAAATAACTAACGCCATCCAGAAGTACTGACTCACACAAAACAAGAAATATATATAGCTTCTGCGCAAAAGAGAGCCGCTCTAATTGCTGTATATCATGCATATTGACTACAGAGCCAACCACTTGAGCCACGAGCTCGCCACCATCCGTACTTCCATCAACAAAGTGAGCTGTTGCGCCAACAAATCGGACCTTTTTTTCAAAGGCCCGCTGCAGAGAGTTAAATCCAGGAAACGCAGGCAACAAAGAAGGATGTATATTTATGCACGGTTTAAATGAATATATCGACGAGCTGATCAGCCTGGTAAAAAAAAGACAAACCCAGTCGACATTATTTTCAAAAAATAACCACTGGCTGGCTTTACATGAAAAGCCAACATTATCATTATCAATTATTCTAGTGTAAGAGACACCTAACTCGTCACAGGCTCTTTCTATCCCACATTCACGATCCGTAACCACATATGCAGATACTTCATAGCCACACGACTTTAGCAAGTTAATGCCTGTCGCGAATACAGAACCACCGCTTGAAGCAATAATACCAAGCCGCATCATACTGAACTTATCGCCGAATTATATTTCATATCACAATCCTTATCTTTATTATCCACATCCCGATATAAATAAATAGTGTATTCGAATAAAGGATAAGAATGATCAATTCTAACTTTCGATGATAACTCACTCATACACCAGGCGAGCAATTCCGCCGGGTTTCGGTAATACAAATTATCAACTTGAAAGTTAACATGGGTTGTCATGACATTGAAGGCAATCCCAACACGACACAAGCTAAACATTTTTTTTATTAGTTCATGAGCATAGCGATCCATTAGTTTATGACTGACATTCAGTTTTTGCGTCAAAATACCATTGCAAACGACATAATCATATTGCCCAGAACACGAATCATTCAATATATCAATACACCTCCATTCATCGTTAGGATGGAGGCTCTTTGCTGAATTAATCATGGGCAAACTGATATCGATTCCAGTGTATTTTACGGGCATTTTTTTTTGTCTGATCAACTCAAGCAAACTTCCATATCCGCAGCCGACATCCAAGATTGAGCTGGCGGTTGAAACACTAGTCACATCTATGACATTCAGCATTTTCTCAAGGCGCAATAAATGACCTGTTTTATTATCACCCCAATCAACCCCTTTGGAGTTTCGGCCATGCTTAATGAATGTATTTGAATAGTGTTCACATAACAACTGACTAATTTTTTGATTATTCATCTCTCTAATTACTCTTCAGCACGGAACGAATGATTTTGATGATTTTCTCTAGAGATTCATCGCTCATATCATGATAGCTTGGAAGATTTAGCGCACTTTTAGATATAAATTTCGCGAGAGCATTACAGTTATTTTGCATGAACATGGGCAGAGATGACAATGGATGAAAAAATACTCGCGCATCTATATTTTCAGTGCTGAATTTAAATTTCAGCTGTTCAACTGCCTCCGAACCTGATTTTTCAATCAGAATAGTTGGCATCCAGGCACCGTTAATCGTACCGCTCGGTTCTGGATTCATTTTGACTCCATCGACACACAATAATTCACGCCGATAGCAATCTAAAATATATCTCTTCCGCGAAACTAACTCTTCGATTCGTTCCATCTGGCCACAGCCAATCGCAGCCTGAATGTTCGACATCTTGTATTTATAACCCACAACGTCAGGCCAGAACTGACGAGTCTGTCCACGAGCCCGGCCGTGGTTGCTGAGCGTTAACACACGTTCATAGAGGTCAGCATCGTTGGTAACAAACATGCCGCCCTCCCCAGTAGTCAGGGTTTTGGTTCCATGGAATGAGAAAGCACCAAAACAGCCCATGGAACCAGCTCGCCGTCCGTGATACACAGAGCCAATCGCCTCAGCGGCATCTTCAATCACCGGAATGCCATATCTCTCACCAATAGCCAACAACTGATCCATATGGCAGAGATTACCATACAGATGTACTGCTAGGATGGCCTTGGTGCGTGGCGTAATTGCCGCCTCAACCAATTCAGGATCAAGGCACCAAGAGTCCGGCAAGATATCGACAAAAACAGGCGTCGCCCCCAGATGGACGACGGGTGCAACACTGGCAATCCAGTTGCTATCAGCCAATATTACTTCATCGCCAGCACCTATTCCTAACGCAGCCATCCCCATATGCAAGGCGCCGGTACAACTTGACGTGGCAATCGCATATTTCACCCCCAAATAGTCACGAAAAAGCAGTTCAAAGCGGTCAATATATTCGTAACAGCGCTCACCCCATCCGTTAGTCGCCGCATCTGTGGCGTAGCCAATTTCTAGCTCGGTGATAGATGGTTTGGTATATAAGATACGCTCACTCATAGGAACTCCAGATGAGGAACCGCAACGACAAAACGAGTTCCTGCTGCCCTCAGGTGCGCCAATTGATGGCTGATTTCATCAGCCAAATTCCAAGGTAAAATCAGGACAAAATCTGGTGGATTAGCCATCAGTACTTCTGGCGACAAGATTGGAATATGGCTGCCAGGCATAAATCGCCCCTGTTTCGAGCCGGCTGCATCGCAAACATAAGGCAGCAGATCTGGACGAATACCGGCATAGTTCAACAATGTATTGCCTTTAGCAGCAGCACCATAGGCTGCCACCGTCTTCCCCGCTTGATACTGTGTTAATAAGAAAGAAAGTAGTGAATTTTTTACTCTGTCCACATGCGCTTGAAATTCCAGATAGAGGTTCAACTGATGTAATCCAGCTACAGCCTCCTGATACAAACAATCTGCGACAGCCAGAGTATCCGGTCGTTGTTCATCGGCATGACAGGCAAATACCCGTAAACTTCCACCATGGGTCGCTAATGACTCGACATGAAACACTCTCAGGCCAACCGAAGCCAACATCCGCTGCACCGTCTGCAGCGACAGATACGAAAAATGCTCGTGATAAACCGTATCAAACTGAACCTGCAGCAGTAATTGCAGCAGATGAGGAAACTCCAGCGTCAGCGTTCCACCAGGATTAAGCAGATACTTCAAGCCACGACAAAAATCATTGATATCCGGCACATGAGCTAGAACATTATTACCGATCAGTAGATCCGCCCCTTGTCCTTTTCCTCTCATTTGTTGAGCTAACTCGGAACCAAAAAACTCCCGGATAATCGGAATATCCAGCGATTCAGCCGCAGCGGCAGTACCAGCGGTAGGTTCCACTCCTAGGCAAGGAATCTCTGCGGCGACAAAGTTCTTCAGCAAATACCCATCGTTGGCTGCAATCTCAACCACATGACTCTTGGACGTAAGAGACAATTCGTCAATCATACGCGCACAATAACGGGCTGCATGAGCTAACCAGCTGGTCGATGTACTTGAAAAATATGCATAATCTGCACAAAAAAGCTGATCTGCCGAAGCAAAATCCTCCGTTTGTACCAGCCAGCACCGGTCACACACGCACAAGCGTAATGGGTAGGTTACTTCTGGTCGGGAGAGATCGCTGGCAGACAGATAGGCATTCGATGGCGGAGCAAAGCCCAGATCGAGAAAACGATGGACCAGCAGGGTACCGCAGTGTCGGCATCTCATCGAATTATCACTCCCTGAAAACTGTCGTTTAATGCAGAATGCTGGCGATCTCGTGCGGAGATTTCTGTTATCGGCATCGGCCATGAAATCTGAAGATACGGATCCAACGGATCGAGTCCTCCTTCTGCTGCAGCAACATAGGCTGCCGAATGACAATAAAGCATTTCGACGTCATCACTCAGAGCCTGAAAACCGTGCGCAAATCCTTCTGGAATCAGCAAAGAACGGTGGTTATCACCCGAAAGCTCCTCCGCATGCCACATCAGAAAAGTCGGTGAACCAGCCCGAATGTCGACAATTACGTCCCAAACCCGACCTCGAGTACAAGTCACCAACTTTTTCTCGGCATGCGGTGGATATTGGAAGTGAAGACCACGGACAGTGCCGCAACGGGACGTACATGTCAGATTGACCTGTGCCACGCATGTCCCCCACCCCAGCACCAACAACTCTTCGACACAGAAGAGTCTGCTCAAAGCACCGCGTGAGTCACCATGCACTTCACGCTGCAACAATCTGGCACCAAGCGGCTCTGACAATAGGGTAAAACGATTCATGGCTGAGCCTCGTAGGCTTTAATTTGTTGCTCACACAAGTCTCGGGCCCTCCCCCCCTGATACCAGTCGCGATACCAAGACATGGTCTTCTCAACGGCCTGTGGCAATGACCACCGAGGTGAAATGTTCAGAGTATGTCGCGCCTTGGCTGTCTCCAGCGCCAGCCAACTGGTCTCATGAGGGCCTGACTCACCCACCAAACGCCAAGCCTTATGACTGAGCCCATAACTTAAAGCCGCCAAATCCACCACCTGCGCCACACTCGCAGCATCCCGGCTATCTGGACCAAAGTTATAAGCCCCCGCCAACCGAGGCTCTTGATACAGACGTTGTGCCAACACCATATAGGCAGCAACAGGCTCCAAGACATGCTGCCACGGCCGAACAGCCTCAGGGCGCCGAATGGATAAAGTCTGACCACCTTGCCAGGCCCGTATTGCGTCAGGAATCAAACGATCGACGGACCAGTCCCCTCCACCGATAACATTGCCTGCTCGCGCGGTTGCAATAGCAACGCCTCGTGCTGCCAGAAAAGCATCACGATAACTGGTAATAACCAGTTCGCTGGCCGCCTTACTCGCACTATAGGGATCATGTCCTCCCAATAGGTCGGTTTCGCGATACGGCCAGATGGACTCCTGGTTGTAATAGACTTTATCCGTGGTCACCATGACAAGGCTCTTAACCGAATCCAACGTACGGAGCGCTTCTAATAGATAAACAGACCCCATCAAATTGGTTTCAAATGTCCGCGCAGGCTCACGATACCCCTCGCGCACTAATGACTGCGCCGCCAGATGGAATACCACTTCAGGTTGCGATTCCTGAACCAGTGGCACGAAATGTTCCGGTGCACAGACATCACAAATATGGTGTCGACATATCTTCGCAACCTCTGCAGCCTCGAACAGATTTGGCGTTGAATGGGGCAGCAAGCTAATTCCCGTCACATCCGCCCCGAGGCGATGCAACCATATAGTCAGCCAACTCCCCTTAAACCCTGTATGCCCGGTAACGAGCACTCTCTTTCCTGACCAAAAGGATGCATAGAGACCTCGTCTCATTCCCAAACCCTCCAGGGAGCCTTGTGACTGGCCCATAGCTCCTCCAGTTGATTTTTCTCGCGCAACGTATCCATCGGCTGCCAAAAACCTTGATGCTCAAATGACACCAACTGCGACATATCGGCCAACTCAACCAAAGGTTCTCCTTCCCAGCTACAGTGGTCGCTATCCAACAACTTGAACACGTCAGGAGAAAGCACAAAAAAACCGCCATTAATCAGGCCCCCATCACCGCGCGGTTTTTCAGAAAAACCTGTCACCAAATTTCCGTCTCGAGTCAAAGCCCCATAACGGCCTGGCGGTGAAACAGCGGTAACAGTCGCCAGCTTGCCGTGGCTATGGTGAAACTCTATCAGTTTTCCAATATCAACATTGCTGAGACCATCACCATAGGTAAAGCAAAAAGCCGATTCACCTTTCACATACTCTTCGACACGCCGCAATCGTCCACCTGTAAGCGTATCTTCACCGGTGTCGACTAATGTCACCCGCCAGGGTTCCACATGGTTATGATGGACCTCCATTCGATTATTCGGCATATCAAACGTGACATCAGACATATGTAAAAAATAATTTGCGAAATATTCTTTTATCACATAGCCTTTATAACCAAGACATATTATAAAATCATTAACACCATAGTGAGAATATATTTTCATAATATGCCAAAGGATCGGTTTACCACCAATTTCAATCATGGGTTTAGGTCGAAGATGAGACTCTTCGCTGATCCGGGTGCCTAAACCACCCGCTAGAATAATTGCTTTCATTATTTTCACCGATCATCGTTAATCATCAGGCTATGTATACCTCGGTATTGCTGCAAGGCATGGATGATTTCATATTCTAGATATTGCTTTATTCGCGGGTCTCCATCATATAAATTAGCTAATGAATCTAACTGGTAAATGATGAAATCATAATTACTCAAATATATATCTTTTTGACCAGTAACTCGCTCATCCGAGGTTTCCGACGTTGCAGAAAAAAAGCGGGCATAATATTTACACCCTTCAACAAATTTAATATTTCCATACCAAAGCAAGTGACAAATCATTACGAAATCCGCACCAAGCTTCATTCTGAAATCAAAGTTTTGCAAAAGTTCTCGTCTAAATAAAGCCTGACACATAGCACACAGAGTTATGTTTTTTGTCGCTTGAAGAAAACGAGCAATTCGTCTTTTTGAAAACGTATGGATAGCCTTTTCCATTCGACCATAATCGATGCCATCCAGGATCTTATGTGGTATACCAAATGCCATTGACAGTGATTCATCATGATCGAGGGTTTCTTTCATCGCAGACAGGTAACCATCCGAAATATAGTCATGCCCCCCAAGCCACATAAAATATTGTGAGTCAGAAATATCATATAACTGTTTGAAGTTTTCAAATGCACCTACATTTTTCTCTTGCCTAGTCAGGATAAATCGTTTATCGCGAGCACAGATATCATTGATAATGTTCCATGTATTGTCGGTTGAACAATTATCAGACACGTGAAAGCAAACATTGTCTTCATCTTGCCTAATTAAAGAAAGTAGAGTCTGCTCTATATATTTTTCTTCGTTGAAAACAGGAACACCAACATAGCATTTGAATTTTGGCATCTTTCAACCACCCTCTAACTTTAATAAGATTTAAATCTGTGCAAATGGAAAACAAACTCATCTACGTTGGTAGATGTAAAAGTCCGAGAACGAACCAGTTAAATGGTCTCCTGTATATGGATATATATTATTTATTTTATTAGTCTGCAACCAATTCGGGAAATGCCTGGAAATATATTTTTCAATGTTTCGATGCTTAATATGCTTCGGGGATAACTCGTTATCATCCGTATTGCTAGAATATATAACAACATATTTATCTGCTACACTAAAAAGCTGTTTCATGTAATTAAAGAACACAGCATCCTCAACTAAATGAAATATTACATCAAGCGATATAGCCAAATCTGCCCGATGTTCTTTCAGCTCATCAGAGATTAAAAAAATTTTTCTTACATCATTTATGAATTTTTGTTTACAGATGTTTATAGCTGACGGACTGACGTCAACACCTATATAGAAATTATAATCTGCATACGACAATTGATTCCCATCGCCACACCCAAGTTCGATAACGCTATCAATATTATTAACCTTTACGAATTCGTTCAATACTGCAGATTTGAACTCGGCAAATTTTTCATATGAACCAGCGCCAGAATTCCCACCAGTTGCATATCTTTTTTCCCAATATAGTTTTGAATTAAACTCCTCCATATCACCCCCGATTAAACTCACTAACAACGTCATCATAAAATGACTCTAGAATTTCGGTCTGCCTGACGATGTCAAAGTTATTCTTTACAAAAGCATACCCTTTTTTCCCCATGGCATGGGCTAGCTCATCATCCATCAGAAGCCGATATAGATATTCTGCTAACGATTTATCATCTCTTTCATCAAACGCATATCCAGTCTCCCCATGAATCAGTCCCTCCCCCTTCCCCCCTCTGGATGATGTGATGACAGGCACCCCTAAACTCTGAGCCTCCAACAAAACCAACCCGAATGCCTCCGATTCCCCATTACCGATAGTGATACTGGGCAAGCATAAAACCTTTGACTCTGATATTTCTCTCATCACATTAGCACTAGGTAGCACGCCTAAAAACGAAACATTTAGATTGTATATTTTGGCAAATTCTTCCAATCCATTACGCAGAGGACCATCACCGATGATTCGCAGATGCACACCATCAATCCTTTTTTGCAAGATGCGCATGGCCCTTAACAAAAAAATACAGCCTTTATTTTCTGTCAGTCTACCAACAAATATAACTTCCTTGTTGTGCTGTTTGAACTTAAGATTAAATTTTTCAGCATACGAAACATCCACCCCTATCGGGATATGGGTCACTTTGGATGGAGATATACCAAACTCTATGGATCTCTGATGGATAGCCTTTGAGACGGCAATAAACCTTACTTTGGGGTCTGTGGACATTTTCACCAGTTCTTCGGGATAAGTAATCATGCTCCGACCACCGAGCCCATTCTGCCACCAATCATGATTTCTATTAATATCATAACCATGTAGTGTTACAACCAATGGAACATCCATTTCCTTAGCTAATGGATAAACGCGCAGTGCATCGACAGCAAAATGCGCATGAATTAGCTTATAACCGGCATTCTTAAATGAATTAGCCTTTGACAACAGGGACGAACGAACAAATTCATTTACAGCCCGGTTCATTGATAAATTTTTATAATGCTCCTCGTTTTTCAGCAACGTATCAACCTCCAGCCCCTGAAGCGACAAGCCGTTATCTAATCTGACCTCTCCCAAGATGGCTGCATGCCAACGTTTCAAATGACAAACCTGAGCCAAGACAAATGTTTCAGAATATGGCAGAAGATGAGTTCTAAAAACCAGAAGCTTGTTCATTATCAATTAACCACCATAATTAAAATTCCGCCGCAATGGCTTAATCATGCAAGGGCATAAAAGTGACAATAAAATTCATCAAAAAGCAACAACAGGTATATTTTCTGCATATACCTTTATATCACCACTCATGCTTTCATGATGTTTATCAGTCATAGTTACCACGCAATCTAAACTTTCCCATAATACTGGAGCGAGATCTTTCACGGAAAATACACACCAACCATAAAAAGACTCTCCATGCTTATTTTTATCAATCAGTCTTTGAATTGATAAATACGAAGCATAGTTTTTGATAAAAAAACATGTGTAATCATTGCATCCCATTAACGCAATATTCTTTTTGTTGTGCCAGCGACACCACAAAACCAACCGTATACAGCGCCAATGTAGATGCAGCTGTTTTATTTTCCAGTTTCCGATCAAAATTGGGTAAAACAGCATAGCCAGCCATTCATAGCGATTAAATGCTTGAACATTAGCTGTCATTTTTTTAGGTAACAAGATATGGGCCGCATACCCGGCCTGAGCTTGCCATGAAAAATAGTGTTGGTTCTCACGTAGAAAGGCCAACGAGTATGCGTAGTCAAGAGAACGGGACACCATGCCAGTCGCTGCGTCAGCGACATGACGCAGCGTCAACACCTGATCGATAAACAAGAAGCGATCCGTTTCTGCGCCAAGCCGCAATGCAAAATCCCAGTCCTGATGCCCTCGCAACTTGTCATTGAAACGTACCCTCTGCGCGAGTTCACGCTTGACGATGAGACAGCTCGATTGAATACCACCGACACGATTAGTACAGAACGAGTATTCAGCAACGCTCTCATCGGTGCGGCGGGCCTCCCGAGGAAAGGGAGCACTACGCTCACCATGGCTCACGTTCTGATACGGATGATGAATCACCTGCCAATGTGGCTCAATCGCTAATATCTGGTCGATGCGCTCCAGTTTCTCCGGTAACCACTCATCATCCGAATCCAAAAAACATAGATACTCGCCCCGAGCAACCTCGATGCCACGATTACGCGCATAAGCGCCGTTTCGGTTAGGCTGGTAGCAGATCAGCGAAAAACGATAATCAGATAAAGTGGTCACTAAAGCTTGTATTCGCTCACCAAACTCGGGTGTTGAACCATCATCGATTATGATGACCTCAAAGTTGCCGAATGTTTGCCGAGAAAGTGAATCCAGCGCCCGCTGTAACGGCTCATCCCGGTTATAGACCGGAATAATAATACTAAACCGCACAAATGCTGCGCTCATCCCGACCTCACACCTTTTCCGCGATAACGATCATGAAACAGCCATCGCTGCCAGGAACAATCTCTGGATTCTGGAGATTTTGCTGCTTGCTGACTTGCTGGAGGAGGAAACCACAGCGCGCCAGCATCGACTCCAATTCGGCATAGGTATAGTGCTTCACGTGATAGGGAAATTGTGCGGCACTAAAAGGCATGACACTCTCGTTCGGCGTCGACATCACTAGCTTGCCCCCAGCACGTAGCCATTCATGAAACTGACCCAGTAGGGTTTCATCAAACGTCACATGCTCAATGGTTTCAAAACAGACAACCGCGTCAAAGGAAGCTGAATCCAGCTGCAGAGTTCTAGCATCGGCACACAGATGAGTAATCTTCGGCGAACTATAGTGTTTTCGCGCATAAGCAAGCGCTTCGGGTTCAATATCGACGGAGGTGACCTGACAATTAAGCTGGTTAGCCAGCAGTTGGCTGCCGTAGCCGATCCCGCATGCCAAGTCGAGCACTCGTTGCGGCATAACAGCGCGTAGGCACTCTGCCGCGAACCGATAACGATTCAGGTGGTCCTGGCGGATATTACGCAAATCCGGTGCCACTTGTCGCTCACCACGCACCATCGACTGCCGAGCTGAAGCCTGTAATAGGTGGGTATCATCAGTCACGATGTTGATGTCAACCAACCCCTGGCGGGCAAGCAAAAAAGCCAGTCGTTTACTGTTATAACCAGACTTGTTGCAGCCCGAATAATGCGTCGAATAGCCCGGTAGCATGGGATTACCATCGTGCTGGGGGCCAAAGAGCCCGGCGAAGCTCTGACGAGCGACTGAGGTCACATCGCGTAAAGTCCCTTCATCCCACTCAGCCTGTAGCCACTGGCCCACGACGTAATCCAGATCGGGGACCGTAACCCGTAAGTGACCATTAACTGCAAGTTTATCGACTAGACGTGTTAACAGTGTATCTGCTTCCATACTGGTCAAAAATTGCAAATCCAGTACTTGGATCAACTCAAACTCGCTATCCAACTGATGTGCAATTTCAGGGATCGGACAACTCACCTCAGACCGTCCCTCGACCCGCAGAGTGACCTGCCCACAGGTTGCACGGGTTACCACCAGCGTTCTCATTTTATACATCCTTTAACTGTCCGATATTGAATAAACATCGTTATATTTCAATTCCAAACTGCTGCATGTAAGGCCCGATTTTTCGTACTAAATCGCTCCCATCAACCCGGAACTGGTTTTGAACCATTTGCAACATCACCTCTTGCTCATCGGGACACTCGCTTAACAATGAACGACCGTAAAAGTGCACAGGAATTCCAACCAGACGAGCCTCAAACAGAGTGCTGGAGTTGATACCGCAAATAAACTTGCTCGATAGCGCCAGCGTCATGAAATCGCCACTAACAATTTCACGGCCATGAAAATCATATGTGTCTCCCAGAGGATCCAACGGGTGGGGCTTAAAGAGCAGTCGTTCGTTTCCGTAATCGCGGATCACATCGTCAATAAACTGCTGCATTTTGTCTCCATAGTTGGAATAGAGACGCACATTGGTGTCGGTAGCAATCTGTAAAGGCACAAGAACGGCATCCCCAGGAACCCATAGGCGCCCGCCCAGAAGCCGTTCCCTCACTCTCACCAACTCCTGCTCAGCGTCATCTTTCTGGCATGGCATTAGCCCCATGCATCGCCCCAGGTTGACGCCTTGTCTATCGAGATAAACATGCTCCCTTTGCGGGAAAAAACCCAGTTCGGCATAGAGATATTGCTTCCCCATATCCTGAAGATACTGTTTTACGCTGTCATAGTAGGCCGGTGTACCATTCCAGATGATGGCGCCAAGCAGGCGTGAAGGAGGAATAGCCATAATCGCATGAGCATCATAAGAGCGGACTACTCTGCACAGAATCTGCCGCTGATGTAGCCAAATCATAAGACTAGCCAACTGCTGAACATGGTGATCCAACATGCAGACAAGTAACAACACAGGCCAAGTCTCTGTATCGGCCAACGAATCGGCCAAAGGATCGAGCAAGGGTGGCAGGATCTCTTCTGGCTCAAGAGCCACCAGCCTATGGCAGCCATGTTGCCGCAATTTGGCCATCACCTCCTGCTCATAGTCATAGGGAGAAGAACCAATGATGATGCTCAGATCATGCTGGCTCGCCTGCGTCATATCGATCACCGGAAGACCGAACTTTTCCGAACAATCGCTCGTCATGGTATCGATCAGGGCAACAGGCAGTGGACGCTGCATCTCTTGTAACCGTTGCAGGATCAGTTGACTGTAATTTCCCATACCAGCCAACAGGTACCCTGATGAAGGCAGTTCAGCAATAGATAATGAGCAGACCCCTTGCCGATTGACGCTCTCAAATCTCATGGCAACCCCCAACCATAGCTATCTCTGATCCTAGGGGGATGTTTTTAACGACCATGTCCATCTTCCCTTCATTACGTAGACATCGGTGGAAGCCAGCAAATATCGAACTCTGCGTGATAGCGCTTATAAATATCTAGGCGGGCTCGGTTCTTTTGACACAGTTGATGCCAGCGCTCGGCCAATACACCATACTCATCTGGCAGCGCACTATGCTTGAGTACCGCAATATGGTTCAGCCAATTGGCCAAGCGATAGAGCTGCGAATCCGACAAGTTAGTCGGTTGATCCACCAGCCATTCATGAGCCTCCATATCTTGCTCAGTAGCTGAAACACCTAGCGAATCCAGATACTTGCTGACAATACGCCGGTAAAGCTCTCGTTGTCTGACTTTGCGCAATATGGACGATTGGGCGCCATGAATACGATACAGCACCAACACCTCACGCAAGTTGGCGAAACGAACTTCGGGCTTGCTGATAGCCATTCTGGTCCACAACTCGGTATCTTCAACATCCGTATATTCGGGGTCATATCGAAAACGCTTGTAAACATCAGCACGCACCAGAATCGCGTTGTGTCCAACTCCATTACTAAATAGCAGAATCGCATTTTTGATAAAGTTATCATAAGGTCGGTAATGCCATACCTCATCACGGGCACCGAACAGTTTCAGCCAACACCCCACCAGATCTATATGCGGATGTTCGTGTAAAAACGCCATCTGTTTCTCGATCCGCTCTGGTAACGAAATATCGTCCCCATCCATCCTGGCTATAAATTCCCCACGAGCTAGCAATAGCGCTTCGTTCAGACAATTGGCTATTCCCTGCTGCCGCCGGTGATAATTAATGATTCGACTGTCCTTTGCTGCCATCCTGCCAATTACAGATCCAGTTTCATCAGTTGAGCCGTCATCAAATATTATTATCTCCAGATTCTTATAGGTCTGTTTCAATATGCTATCCAGCGCATCTTCGATATAATTAACACAGTTATGAACAGACATAATGACCGAAACCAAGGGTTTACTGGGTGTTTTTTCAAAACTTGTGCCAAAAATATTTAATGCATTACTCACTGCATCATCCATATCGAAATAGCGATACTCGGCAAGGCGGCCCAAAGCAATCAGTTGCGGGAACTGGGCCAATTCATCGCGGCAAGTCTGATAATGCTGTTTGGCTGCATCGGTAAACAGCGGGTAGTAAGGCTCCAGCCCCTGCCCGGCCACATAGGTGCAGGGGTATTCATAAACGATGCTGGTGCCGGGATGTTGCTGCCCCGTCAGATGCTTGAATTCGGTGATGCGGGTATAGGCCTCTTCATTCGGATAATTGACCGTGGTCACCGGCTGAAATTGAGCTTGCGGCAGATGACAGTGCTCAAAGCGCAGTGAACGGTATGGCAAGCCGTCGTGCCCCGCCGGCATCAGCTGATCCAGCATCCCCGTATAGACCAAGGGCCCGGCAAAGGGCACGCCATCCAGCAGTATCCGTTTCTGTTGCCAATCCAGACAGACGCGGGACCCCATGGGAATGGATAGCCTCACCTCAATCAAGGGGTTCGCCAAGATGCGCTCGAACATGGCGGTATAACCCTGCGCGGGCACCGCCTGCCAGGGATCAATAAAGTAACGGTCATCACGATTGACTACAACCGGCACGCGCGCAGTGACCTCGGGCGAGACCTGCTCTGGCGATACACCCCACTGCTTGCTGGTGTAGTTGACGAAGGCTCGCTCATAGATGAACTGGGCCAGCTCAGCCAGCAGAGGCTCAGCTTCCTGCCGCAGTGCCATGATGGGCACTCTGGCCCCCTCACCAAATCTGGCCTGAAGGGCCTCAATCATGGCCGCTGCCTTCTCCGCCGGAAAGCAGCGTTCAATGCTGGTCAGGTTGAACGGGATAGGCACCAACTGCCCGTCAATGCGTGACAACACACGATGCTCATAAGGCAACCACTCGGTGAACTGCGACAGGTAATCCCAGACTTCCTGCTTGTCGGTATGGAACAGGTGTGGCCCATAACGATGGATCAGCACGCCGTGCTCGTCATACGCGTCGAAGCAGTTACCCCCGAGATGATCGCGCTGTTCCAGCACCAGCACCTTCCAGCCAAGCTGGCTGGCCATTCGTTCAGCCATGACGGCGCCCGAAAGCCCAGCGCCGATGACGATCGCCTGATAGCTCACGCTCTATCTCCAAACAGTTGCTGCATGACACGCGCGGGATGGGCCCGCTCTGCCCATGCCAACTGATGTCGTTCGTCGAAGAACCAACCGGGGGCTAGCCTTGCCACAGCATCGACCGACTGCTCGATAAGCTGAGTGAAGCGCACGACATCATCCTGCCGCAAAAAGTAGAGCGCGGCAGAGTAGTAGTGATGGGCACGCCCCTGAGCAATGATCACGGGATCAGCACCGAATGCCGCCGCATTGTCACAGGCACGCAGCAAATCGCGCAGCGACTGTTCACGACGTTCAGCCGATTTGCGGGTTTGCCCGCCAAAGCTCTGGGTATGGAAGCGATAGCGGCCCAATAATTCGGGGATAAAATCCAGCGTCCCCGGATTGTGGGAGAGGTTCAAGATATGCCAGGGATAATCGAGGATGATCTTGCACCCCTCATCGATAGCGTTCTCCATCCCTTCATAACGGCGAAACATAATGGAACTGGCATTGACGAACACCCCGAAGCGGATTAATGCCTCCCGCGTCATCACTAGTTCGAGATAGCGAGCATTGTAATAATCGCGGGTGAAGAGCTTGATCCGAGCATCGGTCTCATCATCAAACATCTCCGCTTCGTGGTAGCAAAGGGTGCAACCGGAATGCGCGTCCAGATAATCGGCCTGACGCTGCAGCTTGCCCGGCAGGGCCAGATCATCCCCGTCGACATAGGCGATATATTCGCCGTTCGCCTCTCTCAACAAGCGTTTCTGGGTTTTAGCCAACCCCATATTTTGCGCGTTCTGTAGTGCCCGTAGCCGAGGCCACTGTAACGCCAACCGCTGCATAATGGCCCAGGAGTCATCGCTCGAGCCGTCATCAATGGCGATCACCTCGAATTCGAAATTCGTTTTTTGTTCCAGCAGGCTAAGTAGGCAAGGTTCAATGAAGCGCCCGAGGTTGTATACCGGCACCAGTACGCTGATTTTCATAAGGAAACCCAGGGTTTGAGTAAAAAAGAAGCAAAACAAAGAAAATGGACAAGGCTACCGCACGGTCTCTGTCAACCTTTCCTGCCCTTCATCACAATAATTACTGCAAGAGCCGTGCCTGACCAAGCTAATTCATTGATATGACTTGATTTATGTGACTTGGCATCCACTATTCAATGTGAGCAAGCTGACGACTGCAGGCCACCAGCATGTCGATGCCGTCCCAGAGCCATTCGAATGCCAGCGCCTGTCCCGGACTTGCCACCCTATCGATACGACAACCTGGCGATACCAGGAGCGCATGCTCAAGCTGCGTTTTATCCGGGCCAGCCCAGACACAGGTCTGCATATCCCAAGGCTGTAGCAGCAACTCATCAAGGGTATCGGCAACAAATTCGGCGACTGTACCTCCTCCGATGTGTGCAAGCCGCAAAGAGGCGCTGGGAGTCAATAAGGTGACGCCAGAGAAGGTGTCAAGCTTCATCTGGCCATCATGGGCGGCATTTTGTTGACTATTGATAAGGCGTTCCATCATCAGGGCAGGGCTGTCTGCAAATGGGGCGAAGATCCCTTCGAGCAGACAACGGCGCAACGTACTGGCGGGAGTGCCCAACCAGCAAATCGTAGTGGGTGAGGCGCAGGCTTGTTGATTGAAACGGGTAAAGTCTTGTTGCAAAGCCGCGACCACTTGCCGCCACGCAGCAGCATCCAGGTTGGCGAGCCATTGGCTATCCAACACCGCCATGGAGCGGCGATCCGGAAACACGATTTCCTGAGCGCGGGGTGAGAGCGGAATAGCCCGTACCCGGCTGATGGTTTCATCACCTCCCCAGATAATACGAAGCCGACACCGGGCCGACAGCCAGGCGGTGATGCCCTCGTCGTGGTCATAGCGGATAAAACGGGTACGGGAGACAATCTCTTGCCACTCGGGCAGAGAGAAGAGCTCGTTCAGGATGGCCAGCATGGCCTCTTGCACCGGGTCGATGCGCGATGAGAGACGTACCACGGACCCATTGCCCATCAGCAGCGCCATGATCCAGGAGTAGAACGCGACGGTCGGCACGTTGGAGGGGACCAGATGAAAAACCATCCCCAAGGGTGCACGCCCTGCCATGCGTTTGCGCTGTACCTGAATCTGGCGCGGCCGCAACCAAAAGCCAAAGGCGGCCAGATCCGGGTTCTCTCGCCCCTCCTTCAGCAGACGTGCAGAGAGCGCAGCTACAAAGTCGCAGATGACGGGCGCAAAGCTTGGCAACGGGCGAATGACAAAACCTTGCCAGCCGCTGACGGGAGCCGCGAAAGCGACCTCTGGCCCCGCTTGCCAGATGGCATCTTCTACATCTGATCGGCTCACTGGAAAGTGTCGCTGCATCCCCTCACCTCGGCGCCTTGCTGACGTCCTGATACATGGAAATAACGGCCACGACGGCCGCAGGGGCAATCATCCTCCCCCAGCAGCACGCCGAGATCCTCGGACAGCAGGCTGTGGCCAGGATAACTTTGGGGAATGGCAGAGATCACCTGCAGCAAGCCGGCTTGGCCGACCCCGAGCGGTCGATGAGTCAGCGGATCCCGCACCAGCAGATCGGCAAAGAGAGGGGCATGGAGATGGCCATGCTCGCACTCGACAAACACCGACCCCACCTGCTCCACCATGCCGTAGAAGTTGTGCACCCGACTCAGCCCCAGCTGCTCATGGCTGCGCTGCTTGAAGGCAGGATTGTCCACCGCTAGGTGTTGCAGCTTCTTCCAGCCACCGCTGTGAAAAAGCGTGCCCTGCGTCAGCGGCAGTTGTAAACCGCGCTCACGCAGCGGCTCCAGCAGACATTGCCAGACCATAAAGGTGAAACCGAACAGCAGGACCGGCTGGCCAGCATATTTGTCACAAAAGGCCTCGATGACCGGCCAGTTGGGCCGCATCTGCTCGTCGAGGGCATAGGTATGGTCGCGGCCAAGGAAGGAGAGCCCAAGCGCACCGGCGCCGCGGGCTGAAAAACCGCTGCGGTTTTGGATAAGAGCTGGTTGCTCCACCAGCAGCATGGGCAGCCGTTGCTTGCCGACGAACTCTTGCAGGATCTTCACCAGCACCTTGCTCTGCAACGCGGCGGTATCCCGATCCAGCACGATCCGTGACGGCGTTCCGGTAGTGCCAGAGGAGGTGAGCACCTTGAACACCTCGTCTTGCGGCACGCTCTGCCATTGGGCCAATTTGAACAGGCGTGCGGCCAGATAGGGAAGCTCTTGATACGTCGAAGCCGGCCCCCAACCAAACGCCGACAAAATATTGGCAAAAGCTGGGCACCCCTGCGCATGCCGCTGCGTCAATTCATTCAGGCGAGCAAGGAGCAGCCCACTTTTTTCCTGTTGGGGCAGCCCGAAAACCGGCGCATCAAACAGCTTATTCATAGTTGCTCCAGCTCTGTTAACAGGGCAGGATAATCAATCTTCATATTGCTGCGTCGTGGCAAATGATGCCGATAAATGCGAACGCTTGATGGCGGCACCATCAGCCAGCGGGCCAACTCCAGCTGTAGTGCATCACTGGGGCACGCGTCTGCCTCTATGGCCACCAGCAGGCGATCATCACGGCCGGTCGCGGCGCAGGTATAGCCCCGCCCCTGCAACCAAGCTTCCACTTCTGCCAAGCTCACCCGTTTGCCAAACAGCTTCAGGAAACGGTTGAGCCGCCCGGTCAGATAGAAGCGGCCCGCCTCATCACAACGAGCCAGATCGCCGGTAAAGAGCGCATCCATATCACGCCCCCGAGCCAGATCTTCAGGGCGCTCCGCATAGCCCAACATCACATTTGGCCCTTGGTAAACCAGCTCCCCCTCCCCGTCGAGAAAGCCGGACTCATGACGAAGAGAGAGGCACCCGCCCGGTACAGCACGGCCAATGGCATCGGGGGCAATCATCACTTCATCGTGTGCCAACCAGGCGATACGCGGTGCCGCTTCGGTCTGGCCATACATCACGAAAAAACGGCGTCCCAGTGCAGCTGCCTGCTCGGCAAACTGTTTTGCCAGTGCCGGCTCAAGCCGTCCTCCGGCCTGGGTCAGTGTCATCAGACTGGGATAACGCGCCCAGTCAAAACGCAAGCGGTTTAACATCTGAAAGGTAAACGGGACCCCCGCCACGCTGGTGACTTGATGACGATTTACCTCATCCCAGAATTGGCGCTCAAGGGGACTGGCAGTACATGAAACCAGAGAGGCGCCAACCAAAAGATGGCTGTTGAGCACCGACATGCCAAAGGAGTAAAAAAGTGGCAACGAGGTGATGGCTCGCTCACGCCCGTTCAGCGCCAGATATTCGGCGATGGCCGCGGCATTGGCATCAAGATTGGTTCGCGACAATCGCACCCATTTGCAGGAGCCGGTACTGCCCGATGTCGGCAGCAGCAAGGCCAACTCAGGGTGAAGCGAGGGCGCATCGCCAAGATGCGCAACTGCCCCATCCTCCAACACCCGCAGACTGACACCAAAGCGCTGGCACTGCTCATGGTGCAACCGGGCATCCTGTGCAGGATCGGCCAACATGATGGCGTGGCCATCACGCAGGGCCAGCAAGTAGTGAAGCAGATGCTGGGTGGACGTCACAAATGGCAGGTAGACCAAATGACGACCGACGGGATAGGTGGTGGCCAACTGCGCCACACGCCGAGCCAGCTCACCATAACTGAGCCACCCCTCTTGCGGGTCTCGCCAGGCGGGCTCGTCATTACTTTCAACCAGACGTGTCAACAAATCAGGCTGGATCAAATCACCATCCCCCCATCGACCCCAATCACCTGCCCGGTCACATAGCTCGACAAGTCGGATGCAAAAAACAGGGCCACCTTGGCCACTTCATCTGGCGTACCAATCCGCCCCATGGCGATGCTGGCCACCCGCTCAGCAAACTTATCTTGCGGGATGGCGTGGGCCATATCGGTAGCGATAAAACCGGGGGCAATCGCATTGACCCGGATCTGGCTGGCGGCCAGCTCCTTGGCCAGTGACTGGGTAATTCCGATCACTGCCGCCTTGCTGCCGGCATAGCAGCTGAGCCCAGCCGCTCCCACTTGCCCCATCAGGGAGGCGAGATTGATGATGCTGCCACCACCGTTGCGTTGCATCAGGCGGGCGGCATACTGGCTGCTGTAGATCACGCTAAAAGTATTGTTGCTGAATGTCTTTTGCAGATGGGTCTGGTTCGCCATCCCCAATAACGCCTCTTCCAGCATGCCGGCATTGTTGACCAACACGTCCAGCTGACGAGTCTGAGCAAACAGCTGCTGAAAAGCCTGCTTGACCGCCGACGGATCAGCCACATCAAAACAGAGAGGCTGGCAAGGCACGCCAAACTCGGTACCAATCTCGGTCGCCAGCTGGCTCATCGTCACCTCATCACGGCCTCCCAGCCACAGTTCAGCCCCCTGAGAAGCAAACTGGCGGGCGATGGCAAGACCGATGCCACGCCCGGCACCGGTGATCAACACACGTTTGCCCTGCAACAGCCCCTGCATCAGAAAGCGACCCCGTACTTGGCCAGGATCTCGCGCGCCTTGCCGACCGAACTCATGTCGATAATGTCATCGGTGTCGAGCAGCACGCCGTAGTTATCCTCCAACTGGGCAATCAGCCCCATGTGGGCTACAGAATCCCACTGCGGGATACTGTTGTAGGCGAGCCCATCGCTGACGCTGCCGATATCGAGACCCAGAGCCTCGGCAAAAACTTGTTCCAATGCGATTGTCATCTGAAAAATCTCCGTAGCCGCTCACGGGCGGCATAGTAATCAGCAGGCCGCAGTTCCAAAGCAAAAAATCCGGTCTCTTGCCCTATCTGGCGGTAACCCAGTTGTTCATTCAAGCGCAGGGCCGAGCGATTGTTCTCCCGAACCAAAGTGCGGATACAACCGATGTGCAACTCGTCAAAACCCTGATCAAGCTGGGATAAGGCAGCAGCAACGGCCAGCATGGGATGCCGCACGGTCGAGTTGCCCAGATAGAGTCCCGCATCGGCAATCGCCTGCCCCTGTAGCGCGTCCTGGCACTTACCTTTCAGATTGACGTAGCCCGCTCGCACGTCTTTGCACCAGAGCACCCAGTGCTGCTGATCCCGCCGCTCACGGGTGGCGGTGAACCATTGGCGCTGTTGCCGTGGCGAAATACGCGTCTGGGATACCATCTGCATTCGCACCTCATCCTGATTGCGCCAACGCCGCAAAGCGGGAAGATCCCACGGCGCTATCGGGCGTAGCTCAACGCCATAACTCATCTTCAACGCCATACAGTTTCCATGACTTCCATGACCTGTCTCTCTTATCGACCACACGGCCGCCATTCCGTAGCAAAAATCGATAATACAAGCAGAAAAACTAGTATAATATCAAAAATAATCAAAGAGTTGTCATCGATTATCCTGGCTTTGGCCAGTCATTAATCCAGCAGAGAGAACCCATCATGGCCATCGCCATTATCCCGGCCCGGGGTGGCAGCAAACGCATTCCACGCAAGAATATCCGCCCCTTTTGTGGCCAGCCCATGCTCGCCTATGCCATCCAGGCGGCGCAACAATCGAGCTGTTTCAGCAAGGTGGTGGTCTCCACCGATGATGAGGAAATTGCCAAGGTCGCTCGTCAACTGGGCGCGGAAGTGCCATTTCTGCGGCCAGCCAACCTCGCTGATGATCACGCAGGTACCACCCCTGTGGTGATCGACACCATCCAGCGACTCGACCAGCTCGGCATCCAGGCAAAGCACTACTGCTGCATCTATGCCACTGTCCCGCTTATTCAAGCCGATGACTTGAAGGCCGCCCATCAGCGACTGATCGCAAGTAATGCTCCATTTGTCTATACGGTGGCCGAATTCGGCTTCCCGATCCAGCGGGCAGTGCGCATGGACGAACAGGGACGGGTCACGCCGTTCTGGCCGGAACAGATGGCGAAACGCTCCCAGGATCTCGAGCCCGCCTATCAGGATGCCGGCCAGTTCTACTGGGGCAGCCGCACGGCCTGGCTGGGGGGCATCAGTCCGGTGGGGGGAGAAGGGATTGGCCACATATTACCGCGGCACAGGGTGGTCGATATCGATACATCGGAAGATTGGCACCTGGCCGAACTGCTCTATCAAGTGCTGGCCCAAGATGACGTTTAAGGTAGCCTTCCGGCTCGATGCCGGGGCCGAGATTGGGCTGGGTCATCTGATGCGCTGTCTGGCCATCGCAGATCGGCTGAAAACGGCTGGCTCTGAGTGCCACTTTCTCTGCCATCAGCTACCGGTCCACCTGTTGCCACTGCTGCAATCCCACCAGCATCACCCCCTTTGCGCTCTGGACGATGCGGGCCCCTTGCCCACCTTGCGCCCGGAGTGGCTGGTGTGTGATCACTACCAGATTGATCGGCAAATCGAGCAGACACTGGCAAGTCACTGTGGTCAGTTGCTGGTGATCGACGATCTGGCCGCTCGCACTCATCAAGGTCAGTTGCTGCTGGATCAGGGGCCACTGCGCAGCACAGCCGATTACCAGTCACTCGTCCCTGCCGACTGTCGGCTGCTGCTGGGCACCGACTATGCCCTGCTACGCCCCGCCTATCGCCAGCTTGCACGCCAAAAGGTCAGCCGGTGGCGACGTGGCCTCATCTGCTTTGGTGGTGCCGATCCAGCCGGAGCCTGCCTCATCACTCTCAACACGCTGGCTCGACTGCCATGGGCTAAAACCGTCAGCTGGACTCTGGTAGCCGGTGGGGCAAATCCTTTCTGGCCAGAGCTGCAACAAAGGGTTGCCGAACTGCCCGATCTGCCGCTGACCCTGCTGCGTCAGAGCGACCAGATGGCCGACCTGATGAGCCGACACGACTTCGCTATCGGAGCAGCGGGCGGCATGACCTGGGAGCGGGCCTGCCTCGGCCTGCCGACCCTGGCAGTCCCCATCGTCGACAACCAGCAGTTCAACGACCAGGTGATCGCCCGCTTTCAGCTTGCCGAGCGGCTGACCCTGAGCGAGCTGGCCGAGCCTGAGCGACTGCTGCAGGCTCTGCAACGGCTTGAACAACACTCAGACGACTACCGCCGCCGTGGCCAGCTGCAGGTGGACGGGCTGGGGCTGGATCGGCTCACCGCTTGGTTGCTGCAACAATCGGATTATCAGCTGTTACCAGATGGCCAACTGTGGCAACTACGCCATGATAGCAAACTGCTGCTCACCCTGACGCTGAACGGCCAGCGGCTGACATGGCAGGCCACCCGGTCACTTCAGCCCACGGAGTGGCAAGAGCTGGCACATCGCTTGCAAACAATTTTCTCCCAATTTCCCCTCTATCTTGCCGAGCCACCGCAGATAGCGCCCCCTGCCCCTTGGCAACCGGCGCCGCAAGGCTGGCAACTTGGCACAGGAATCTGAACACAGATGCAGATCGATCATCGCTCCATCAACCAAGAACAGGCTCCCTATGTGATTGCCGAACTGTCGGCCAACCACAATGGCAATCTGGACCGCGCCCTAGCCATTATGACCGCCGCTAAGGCAGCGGGTGCCAGCGCCGTCAAGCTGCAAACCTACCGCCCGGATACCATCACCCTCAAAAGTGATCGACCGGAATTTCAGATCCATGGCGGTTTGTGGGATGGCCACAGCCTCTACGATCTTTATGAGTGGGCACATACCCCGTGGGAATGGCACCAAGCGCTGTTTGCCAAGGGGCGCGAGCTGGAACTGACGGTCTTTAGCAGTCCGTTCGACTTCAGCGCGGTAGATCTGCTGGAATCCCTCGACTGCCCGGCCTACAAGATCGCCTCCTTCGAGCTGGTGGATCTGCCCCTCATCCGCTACGCCGCCCAGACCGGCAAGCCGCTCATCATGTCCACCGGCATGGCGAACGAAGCCGAGATCGCCGCCGCGGTCGAGATGGCACTCAAGCACGGCAACGGCCAGCTGGCGATGCTGCACTGCGTCAGCGGCTATCCGGCGCCGGCGGCCGAATATAACCTGCGTACCATCCCCATGTTGCGCCAACGCTTCGGGGTCGAGGTGGGGCTCTCCGATCACACCCTGGGGTCGGCCACGGCCATCGCCGCTACCGCGCTCGGGGCCACCCTTATCGAGAAACACTTCACCCTGGCCCGCGCCGACGGCGGGCCGGATTGCGCCTTCTCCATGGAGCCGGCGGAACTTACCGAACTGGTAACCTCGGTCAATACCGCCCATGCCGCCCTCGGAGTGGCCGATTACCAGCTCACAGCCAGTGAACAGGGTAACCGCGCTTTTCGCCGCTCCCTCTATCTGGTCAAGGAGATGGCAGCTGGCGAGGTGCTCACCGCAGAGCATATCAAGTCGGTGCGCCCCGCCCTCGGCCTGCCCCCGGCCGATTACGATCGGCTCATCGGCAAGCGGGTCAACCGCGACATGGCAGCCAATCAGCCTCTCAACTGGGATTGGATTGCACAAGATGAATGAAGATCTGCTGCGCCACCATCTGGCGATAATCGAACAGCGTTGGCCACAGCTTGCTGCCCACCTCACGGTGGCACAGTTGGGCGATCTGCAGGTGGAGTTGTGTGAAGGCCTCAGCAGCACACTGCTAGTCAATGGCATCCAACTCACCAGCCGGCACGACCGGGTGAAGGAGGCCGAACTGCAAGCGGCAACTCTTCCCGATGTACCCGTGCTGCACCTTTATGGCACCGGACTCGGCGATCTGCAGAAGGTGCTGCTGACACGCAACCGGTTAGAAACCCTCCATGTCCATATCATGCACCACAATCTCTTCACTCTGGTGCTGGCCTTGCTCGAGCACGACGAGTGGCTGCAAGACCCCCGGGTAGAGCTGAGCCTCGCGGCCGATGAACAGGAGATTGTCCTCCCCTTCTTCGCCCTCCCCAGCGAACTGGAGCTGGCCGAAGATGCGGCCTGCCGCATTCGTGGGCGTTTGATTAGCGAGATACTGGCCGGGTACACTCGCCAACGCTTTGATCCTGCATCGCCACGGATCTTAAGCCGGCTGGCTGAGAATATGTCTCTGGTGGCAAAAGATGGTGACGTGAGTTCTCTATTTGGCTCTCGTCCTGATAGCAGTGCACTGGTCATCGCCAGTGGACCCACCCTAGCACAACATCTGCCAAAACTGGCTGGCTGGCTGGCACATCATCCCGACTGGCTGGTGATTTGCGTCGATACAGCGCTGGTTTCGTTACGCAGTTATGGCCTTGCGCCTCATTTAGTGGTCAGTATTGATGATGCGCTTACCCCAGACAGGTTGCCAGGGGCAGGGTTGGATACAGTCCCTCTTGTCTACGCGCCCATGGTACCATCCGACACTCTGAATGCTTGGCCAGGCCCACGGCTTACCACCTACTCAGTCAGTCCCATGTATGCAACGCTGGCTCGCAAACATCCCAAGGGAACCCTGCATCAGGGAGGAAGCGTCATTCATCCGACCGTCGATCTGGCAGTACAAATCGGATGCACTGAGGTACTCCTGCTTGGTTGCGATTTTGCCTTCCCCGGTGGCCAGACCCATGCCGGCTGGCAAGACGGAGCTCTCGGCCCCAGCGCCAGTCAGGCACTGAGCTGGGTCGTGGATGGTCATGGGAACCGGGTCAGCACCAATCCCAACTTCACAACCTATCAAATTGAGCTAGAACGCTATATGGCAGCCCATCCCGAAGTTCATTTCTGGAACAGCAGCCGAGATGGTGCTGCTCTGCTCGGCAGTGAATATCATCCGGACTTTGTATCATGACGCTCAAACACCATTGCATCACACTCGCCCACCGTTTTCGGCTCGGCCACCATGTGGAGAGTGCTCTGACCCTTCCTGATTTACTCGAACAGGTTTTGCTGGCGCTCCCACACGAACATCGCAGCGAGGCAGCCAGAATCATTGCCGCATTGCTGGCATGTCAAGAGCGCAATGACTGGCTTGGATTAGCCGATTGGCTGGAAGGTGAGCTGGCAGCTCTGTTAAGCACCTAGACTGGACTGAGCAAGTCCGCTTCAAGCAACATGTCTGCCAGCTGGCGGGCTTGCCAGAATGGAATGTGGATCGTCTCGGCAATCTCGAACAGGGTCATCTCTCCATCACTGTAAGCAAGCAGGTTCATCATGTCTCGCACAGCCCATCCTGACCAGCGGGTCGACAGATCCGGATAGAGACCGCGCTTGCCCATTTGTGGTTCGCAAAGCACCGTTACTCGATAACGTCCATCCAGCTCAATACATTCAATTGCCCTGCGCACAGCCATAAAGCCTCCCGCCAAGCCAGCGGGCGTGATGAGAGAGAGATCATCAAGCGAGGTGTGATACTCAGGGTAACAACCATATTTTGTGCGCATAATCGAGGCGATCGGCAGGTCAACCCCGGGAGCGCACAGCTGACGCTCATTGGAACCTCGGTCCAGAAAGCTGAAACGATGAAATCCCGGGTCAATGTGGGCAAGAGCGTGCAATGCGGCTCTGTCAGCCAATGTGCCACCACGGCGTGAGGGCAAATAGGAGTAACCACGTTCATCCCCAAGACAAGAGAGGTTGAACCCCGCCAGCGTCTGTGCCTTGAGGTATGCCAGATGGCGTGACAGGTACACAATGGCGCCCAGCGTTTCAGGCACTAATATGAGGCGATAGCTATACCGGCGACGCGGCATACTGGCGAGCCAGGCCATCAAAAACACACCGACCAAGGGACCCGAAAGCTCGTTGTTGGCCATGGATGGATGGCAAAGATAGCTTGACAGCAGGATCTCTTGCTTGCTCTCTCCTGCCAAACACATATCGGCATAAGTCAGTGACCCCGGAGCAAGCGTCGCATCGATCACTACCCGGTACTGCCCTGGCTGCAACTGTTCACGAACCCTGTGAGTCAGACAAAAGCCCCACCGACGCCGGTAGTAGGAAGTGACATAAGGAATGGCATCAGGCAACTCCGGTAAGGAGTGCAGGTGCAGCTGCAGTTCTTCCAGGGACAGAATCGTATCAACAGGCTCTGAATACCCCACCAGATGCAGATTGTGATCGCGAAAATCGACTACCCGACGCCCATCCGGCCCCACTATGTAAGCCTCGCGTACGTTCCATTCTTCAGGCACTTGCCAGTCAAAACACTCAGTACCGGTCGGCACTTCGTGAACCTGCAACTCCGGCAGGCAATGGCATAGCAATGCCAGGCTTTCTCGAACGCCATTACCGGTCAGGCTGCGATTGATAGGATAAAGGCGCGCCGCCAGATCATACATGGCCTGGCCAATCTGCGTCGGGTCTTGCCAGTCTGCAGGTAAAAAATCCGTGTCAGGAGTCATGGGTATGCTGAACCAATTCGACAATGTGCCCAAGCGGGCTTAGGAAAAATTGAACGTGGGCGCCGCCAAAGGCGATCGCCGGCTGGCTGGGCCCGAGGGGAAGGTGGCGCTGAGCCCGAAGTCGTTCGGCTGCCATCGCTATATCTGCCACTTCATAGGCCAGATGATTGAGCAGGTTATGGCGCGTACGTAACGCCTGGCTGACCGGGCTATCGTCACCGGCCGGGGCAATCAATTCGTAGCAAATCCCGGCATCATCGTATGCAAAACAGATATGTACCCGCTGCAAGGGATCAAGCACCGGCTCGCTAAATCGGGAAATCCGGAGGGTCTCGCGGCAATAGCAAACCCCGAGCTCAAGCTCGGATACCACCAACCCGATATGATGCAGTTTCATGCCCCCTCCCGGATAAGAGCATGGGGATGCTCTGCTATCAGTTGTTTGGCCACCGCAGCAAAGTCGGCGCAACGAACCGCCCAGACCGGTAACCGGCCAAATAACCCCTGATGCCACTTGTTTTGACTTTTAAGAGCTTCAACCAGACGGGAAAGATCTATCTCGCTGGCCAGATCGAGTCTTCGCACAAAGTAGTCACAATACCAGGGGCGCACAGCACCGCCATCGCAGACTTCACCCTCAAAGCGCTTCATAAAGCGATAATCGACACCTAGTTGCTGCTCGACATAGTGGGTGAAGGTAATGCGATCGGGATGACAGGCAAAACCGGCAATCCAGCCATCGTGGGCCGCCAACCAGGCGAAGGGGCTCTCTTCACCAAAGCAGTCATGACCCCCTGCTGCAACCACCTGGTCACGCCCCGCTCCCCATACCGCAACGCTGAAGATAGGATCGCGGGTCCGCGCACCCCCTGGCAGAGTGCGAAACAGCTCCGTCATCAGGCCCACTTCACTGGGAGACGTCGCCCTGTCGAAACAGGTCTGACGAGTCAGGCTATACGTGAATGTTGGCACCAGCAGAGTGCCCTCGTTTCCAAGCCACTCCTGCATTCCGAGCCAAAAAGCATGTATGCCGGCTTCATTGCCCCGTCCTGGAAACTGGGCCACAGCCATGGCGTCAGAGTGAACCATTATAGCGCTCCCTCGTGCGATCCCGAGGGAGCCAAGAATATGAGAGAGAGCTTCAATCACAGGGCAAGACCACGACGCAACAGCGCCTCACGAATATCCTGAAGCTGTTTCATCTTCGCCAGCTCTTCAGGCTCGAAGCGTACCGAGAACGTCTGTTCAACCAGCAGCAGAAAATTGAAATGGCCGAGCGAATCCCATTCCGGAAAGGCCCCAAGTCCCAACTGATAGTCGTCTCGCGTGACGGTTGCAGAAGGAAACTGCTGTTCCAACAGAGTGAAGAGATCAGTCATCGTGATAAAACTCCAAAAAAGGCAAATTCAGCTGTTCGAGCGCCAGACTATGGTAATGCTCATGGGAAAAACGGGCGGGATCTGGATTATCACAGGGAGTCAACGACAGGGATGCCAACCATGTCAGCGCAGGTTCATTACGAGCACAACGGTTCGAGCCAATAACCAAGCGCTCGATCCCCGCCTCGCGCAATGCAGCCGAGACTCTATCCAGTAACCAATATTCGAGCCCTCTGGACAACACTCTGCAACTCAGAGCCAGCGTATCGAGCAATGCCAGTTTGGGCGTGAGGTTTATGATCAGCACCAAGCCAACCAAACCATGATCGGCAAAGCGATCCTGCAACGACACTAGCCAGCACCAGCCAGACTGCGCCAGCCGTTTGAGCTCGCTCGCCTCATATCGCTGACAGGAGAGATTAAACTGGTTGGTTTTATGGATGATCTGCTCGGCACGAGCAAGGTTATCCACCGCCAACGGCTGTATCGCCGCACGCAACGACAAGGAGGCGAGAAAATGTTGTTCACTGCCAACCTCGCTACGTAACCGGGCGGCATCTGCCAATGCCAGATAGGAGGCCTGACGAACAGCGTCATCACCACTGAAGGTACGCGAGAACCCCCCATAAGTGAGCAAGGTTGTAGGCCATACCCAAATATCTGCTGGTGGTTCAATGACATCGACTTGTGGCAGTGCATGGCGAACTTCGGCCCTTTCCAGGGGGGAATCATCCCAGAAGACCAAGGCCTCAAGCCCCAGATTGAGGCTGGCAGCAATATGTCGCAAACCTTGAGATTTAGAGCCCCAACCAATGGCAGACGCTGCAAAATTTCGCCTTTTGAGTCTCATGGCGCCATGCTTCTCAAACACCAGCCAAACATCTGCAGGCTCGTTTTTAGAGCACAATGCCAATAACACGCCACGCTGATACCAATAGAGCGCCGCATCCTGAAACGACTGATAGAGTTTGCCGAGACCGTCCTGACCAAGGTACAGGCCAGTCAACCCCTCTTCACCCACTACCCCCCCCCATAGGGTATTGTCACAATCGAGCACCAGCACCTTGCGTATCGGCGCCTGATCAAGCATCCAACGCGCGGCAATCCAGTCGGCAAGGCTGGTCAAGCCGTGCATCGAGAGAGGACAAGAAAGAAGGTAACGATTACGCTCGTCCACACAATGGGCTCGCCCCTGCTCAAAGAGCCAGCGACCCAGCCCCAAATCCCTAATATGGTGACGTGCAAGTGCTCGGGTAAAACAGATATCCAGCTGCATCATCCAGGGGTGAAGAGCGCCACTCACACTGCCTCCTTGCAGTGAACAAGCACCGAGATAAAGATGAGGGAGCCCCCGCAGTGGCGAGAGCAATGCTTCCAACCAGGTGTCGATGGTTTCGGACAATGCAGGTTCAGCCAAGGTGTGCCAATGCCGGCATTCGCTGTCGGTCAGCAGTTGTTCCCAAAACCAGAGCACCAGATGTCCGTCACAAGCGGCCATCGGCTGCCATTGACCTTGAGGACAAAATTGCAACTGTGCATGTCGGGCCAAAGGAGCCCATGCCACATTACCGGGCATGAGAAATGCGGTGGATGCCAGGGAAAGGGTGGCCATATATGCACCTGAAAGGATTAAATACTTCTATATCATACTGTTAGGGAATGGAGATGAACAGTGTCATCCCCATCCGATTCAAGGACTAACGCTTGAACACATCCAGGCCGGTAAAGTAGGTGGTATCATGGCCATCGAACGCATCGGCATACATCACTTTGCTATCCTCGAAGAATAACTCCAGAATTGCCTGCGCCTCTTTTATCTTGCCCGCCAGCACCTCGGGTTCTGCTGTCACCTGCGCCATCATTAGGCTGATGATATTGGCGTAGAAATAGTTAATTGAACCAATCAACACACGATAGAGATGTGATTCGCGGCTCATCAGCAGATAGAGCAGATAGTCGTGATGGCGTTGCATCATGGCCAATACCGCATTGTGTTCACAGGCTACCTGGCGCCAGTCATCGCGTAACTTGTCTACCAGCTCAACGAACAGCGGCACCTGCAATGCAGCAGCGAAATCAACGCTGCTCATGTCAAAGGACTGGAAACAAGTGGCCATCACTTCATCCATGAGCGGGATTTTGTCGAGTACCGGCCATTCAGGTTGCAACGATTCAACACGACGAGGGATTGCCCCTTCTATATAAGCGCCGTCACTACTGTTGACGCACTGCATCTCGGGATAATCACGCAATACACTGGCCATATTATGAATGGCTAGCCCAAATAGATGGTTGATACGCACTTCGTCGCCAAAGTTACCCGGTGCCGGGAAAGTATCCTTTAAATTTTCCTCGTATTTCGCCTCTTGCTTGTCGTTGTAATAGAGACTCAGGCTGGAGTGATGCTGTCCGGCTGTTTTATAGCCATTGTCTATGCCAAACAGATATACCTGCTTGAAGCCAAGCAAGGCCGCATAATTGAGGCCGGTATTACCGACGAACGGGTTGGAAAATTCGATAGTATCGTACTCGAATGCCTGACCAAATGCGCTAATCAGCATGGAGAACATTGGCTCGTTGGGCTTGAACGCCAACCCTGTTTTACGAAAGAAGCGCTTGCATTCAGGGTGAATGACATCAACGCTCAGAAACACGGTGTCCTTGATAAAGTCATCGGCATTGAGAATGCTCAGAAAATCGGCTGAGCTCTTGGTGCGCTCCACTGCAACGTAGATATCCGGTTTTACGCCAGCTTTGTAGAGTGCACTGACCGCAGTACCGCAGGCGATAATGATTGCCTGCTGCTGATGCTGCCGGATGAACTCGATGCTCTGATCCAGCGAGGGGCCATTGCCAACCACAAAGACAGGGATCTGCTCGAAGGCACGGCTATCGCGCCACCGTTTCAGAAAGGGGGTGCCGTCTTGCAGATGGGTGTGGCTATGGGCAAGTGCATAGATGTTGTCATCAAAGAACCCCCACCCCGTTTTGAGCAGATAGAACTCCCTTTCCACCTGTGTTATCAAGGCGTGCAGCTTGGGGGAATGGTAATGACAGAACGAGAAATAGCTTGCCGACCAGAATGCCCCCTTGCGATGCAGCGCCTCCATCATGTCAGCGACCAGCAATCGCTCGTCAACACCGATAAAGAGGTGCAGACTGATCGACTCCTCCTCCATGTAGGCGAGCAGCTGATGCCAATCAAAACAGAAGAGCGAGGCGTAAAACATGTCAAGATCAGGCTCGAAAGCAAACAGATTCTTGATCTTGCACTGTTCATACAAGCAACCGAGCTGGTAGCCCAAACCAATGCCATACATCAGTGCCAGAGGAATATCGGTATGTAATGCTGCCTTTAGAAGCAACCCTTCCAGAGCTGACTTCTCTTTTAATTTGGAGATTTCATTGTTGTATTTGATATGGATTTGGCCATCGATATACCACTGGGGCACAAAATCGATGCACTGCAAGACACTGTGTTCAATGACCTCGGCAATCTGCGACTGAACCTCGCTAAATGGATCATCCCCATAAAGCGAGATACCCTCGTCGAGCCACAGAATATTGGGAACGCCGTTTTCATTACAGAAGAAACGAAAAGGCCTGGCAGGCTGGTACTCCTTGAAAAAGTCATGAATGGCGGGCATGTATTTGGCAAACGCAGCCATATTGAGTTCATAACGAACGGGGAGTACTTCCAGCATGGCGGCCTCCTGCTGCTTTTGCAGAGCCAGGCGTGCCAGTTCACTTTCTACATCATGAATCTTGTGATGGATATCCATGTCAGACTAACCTGCATTCAGCTTGTAAAGACCGGATGCACGTCCGGCCTGGGAGAATTGTCGTAATTGTGCTTCAGCCTGCTGCTTTTCCTGACCCACCCAATCATAAATAAGCTGGAACTGCATCAGTGCCTGCCGCTGTTCCACATTGAGTGTCTCTCCCCAAGGCAGTGACCCGAATACCTCTTCCAGAGCATGCAGATAAAGTTCAGCCAGCTGTTCTGCTGCAACCAGCTCACCTTGCACCAGTAGAGACTGCAACTGCTCGCCCTGTCTCATCAAGGCAGACACAGAAGTACTATTGACCTCATTCATGCCGGTCTGCCTACCTTTTGCTGTGCCAGCGCCTTGTCTCGCTCATCGACAGGGATGGCATCCCAACCGCTCTTGACCGTCAGCATCAGGTTCATCACTTCATCAATGGCGCCTACATCCATGTCACGGCTGGCATCCATCATGCGCACTTTCATATAGTCATAAAGTGCGAACAGGTCTTCGGGGACCTTGCCATAAGAGAGATCAAGTGAATCTTGCAGACCATTGATAATGGCCAGCGTCTTGGAGATAGATTGGGACTTACCCTCGAAATCGCGACGCTCGACTGCACCGCGAGCCTGAGCGAGACGTTCGAGACACCCTTGCATCAATAACTGGATCACGCGATAGGGATCCGCCACTGCCAGCTCAGACTGCAAACTCTGGGTTGTATAGGCCTTGATCGTTTTTCGATACATACGAGACTCAGCTCCTGACTACAAATTAACTGGTTTTGTTGTTGGTATTGAGCAGGTTGAGATAGGAGGCAGATTTGTTCATCTTGGCCAGCAAGGTATCCAGACTGCCGTAGCGTGCCCTCAACGTCTCTTCATACTTGGTGAGCTGCGCCGCGACATCTGCTTGTTTGCGGTTGACATCACGCAGATCAGAATTGAGTGTCTCTTCCCGCTTGGCAAGCAGTCCCCCTGTCTTGGAGTAGGTCTCAAGCTGGCTGGCCAACTTGCCAGCAACACCGTCCTTGCCACCAAATACAGCCACTACCTGGTCGAAGTTCTTCTCGACCGCTTCATCGAATTTCGTCGAATCAAGTGAGAGCACTCCCTTGTTGTCCATCTTGACCCCCAACTGAAAGATGGTAGAGAAGGTCGAAGAGTTGTTAGAAGGCTCGGTGACGGTGCCACTCATCAGGTTGGTCACAGCCTTGGTCGTCGCATCCCCCGCCAGGGCTCCACCATCATTCTGGCTGACACCGGCCACGATAGAGCTGCGTTTGCCCAGATCGGTGCTCTTCTTCACCAGAGCGTTATAGCCATCGATGAAGCTCTGCACCATGGTCTTGATGCCAGCCTTGTCTGTCGTCACATCCACTCTGTTTGGCTTGTAAGTGGTCGTCACGGTACCATCACTCGGGTTCGTGGTAGTGGTGCTCTCCGACTCTTTCAACACCGTAATCTTGAGACCCACAATGGTGCCATCAAAGGTGTTGGTCGCACTGGTCAATTTATTGCCATCCACGCTTATCTCGGCATCACGGGCTTGTTGCTTCTGGGTCAGCTTGGAGATGAAATTGTCAGTCAGTTCAGGTGTACTGCCGGTTATCTGCAGATCTTTACCTGTTCCACTGACACCGGAGTCAATCACAAGGGCCGCCTTGCCATCGGAGGTATTCATGATATTGACGCTAAGACCAAAGTTGTCACTATCATTGTTGATCCGCTTGCGAATGGACTGGAGTGAATCCCCTGCTTTAACATCCACATCAAAGGTCTTGTCACCTGCCTTGAATGTCAGGGTGCCATCTTGAGTGATCATGGGCGTGGTAGAAGAGGCGAAACTACCTTCAAATTTGCTGGTCTTCGCCAATTTTTCGACACTGATGTCATATTGCCCGTTGGAAGCGCCACTCTTGCTCTCCACCTTGAGAACCGGATTATCTTTATCCTGGGTGATGTTTATCGCACGTTTGTTAAACGCGTCATCCTTTGACATAGCCTGCAGAGTGGTGACAAAAGTCGCGATCGCTGACTTCAGCTGGCCTACCCCTGAGAGAGTGATCTGGGCGTTGGTCTTTTTGGTGGTAATTGGCTGCAACAGCTGCGCCTTTTTGGCATCAACGCTTGCAGCGATGACAGACTCCAAGTCCAGTCCAGAGCCCGCACCAGCAGACGTAATAGTAGCCATACTCACTCTCCTCGCAAACGTAACTATTAAATCTCTTTATCAAGCAATAACCCGACTCGAGAGCCACCGCCAATCACATCACCTTCGCGCAGAGCCTGGATTCGTTTGCTGATAGCCAGCAACTCTTCGCTTGGTATCTGACGGATCATTGATTTGGTATCGGCATCCATAACCTTGATAACAACCTGCTCCAGTTCCTTTTCAACACTGAAATTGACGGTCCATCCTTGCAACTGACTGAACTCTTGCAAGTTTTGTACCCCTTTCTCAATTTCCTTGTCTGAAATCTTCGGCTTGCCAGCCCTCTCCTGCTCAGGCAGCCCCTGTTGCTTTTCCATGTCCTTTGCCGTCCCCCGCTGCTCTTCTGCTGTGCCAGATAGCACTTGAGCGGCCGACTGGCCGCTCTTGCTACTTGACTGAAGAGAAGAAGGAGTGACCGATGACGGAATTCCAATTTCATTGGCCATATCGTCGCTCCTTTTTTATCTCATCACAGCCTGTTAACCCAGCAGGGACAGGGCTGATTGCGGTCTTTGGTTGGCTTGAGCCAGGATGCTGGAAGCAGCCTGTTGCAGAATGTTCTGCTTGGTCAGATTAGCGGTCTCGGTTGCAAAGTCTGCGTCACGGATACGAGAACGTGCTGCGCTCAGGTTTTCAGAGACGTTGGACTGGTTGCGAATGGTGGAGTCAAACCGGTTCTGCACCGCACCCAGCTCTGCCCGCTTGCTGTCGACCGCCTTGATCATGAAATCAAGGTTGGCCATGGCTGTCTGGGCATCTTTAGCTGTTTTAATACTGCTGACACTTGCTGTAGTAACCGCAGTAGTTGTTTTACCAATCGTATAAGGCTCACCTGTGGTAGTGGTAGTTACTGTGGCACTTCCTTTTGTCGCAGATGCAATACCCTTGATCGTGAAAGCAGATGTCATCTTGAAAGTAATTGTTTGTCCTGCATCTGCACCTACCTGGAAGGACCCCTTATAAGTGCCATCAAGCAGCTTCTGACCACCAAAAGTGGTATCGCCTGAGATACGATTGATCTCAGTCGTCAGTTGATCATATTCCTGCTGCAAAGCAACACGATCATCTGTGTTGTTGGAACCATTCGCTGATTGCTGAGCCAAAGTACGCATCCGTTGCAACATGGTGGTCACTTCATCCATCGCACCTTCTGCAGTTTGTGCCACTGAAATACCATCGTTAGCGTTACGGTTACCTTGATCCAACCCGTTAACCTGTGAAGTCAAACGGTTGGAAATCTGCAGACCGGCAGCATCATCCTTGGCTGTGTTGATACGAAGACCGGATGCCAACCTGGTATAGGAGGTATCCAGCGACTTGTTGGTGTTCATCAAGTTACGCTGGGCGTTCAGTGATGAAACGTTAGTGTTAATGTACATGGCCATAAAATATTCTCCCGAAGAACATGCGACTGCGGGTTGCGCCGCCAATGCGGCGTCCCACCGTTAGAAGAACAGGTTGAACGAGCCTGAGTCTTCTGGCGGGTGTCTGTTTGAACGGACAGGTCACCCGCAGTAGTGCAAACGTTGGATTCCGAACACCCCTCGATTGCTTCACCTTGTTTAACGGCAGTGCAGATACAATCTTTAGGAAAATTGTTGCCTAATGCGGCAATTTTTCTCCGGTACATGGCAAGGAAAAGCCAGATGGCAAACATAGTGCAAGACGTAATAGAGGGGTTGCAGGATGGTGTGACAGGATTATTTTTGTGGCATGGTTTGTGCTTAGGTTGGGTAGAGTGACGTCGATTTGACGACACAATAAAAAGAGGCCGGTAAACCGGCCTAAACATGAGCATATGCTCAGGAGAATATGACCAAGCGTGACAGAACTGAACAGCTGGACAACACTTGGCATTACTACTAGAGAATTATATCTCTCCCGATAGAACAGAGTGCGAACCGAACACCCCTTTGTTCCATCTCTTGACCAGGGCGGCCTGAACAACCGCCCTGTTTTCTTTTGTTAGCCTTGCAGCAATGAAAGGGCTGACTGGGGACGCTGGTTTGCCTGTGACAGTATGGTCGAGGCAGCCTGTTGCAAGATATTCTGCTTGGTCAGGTTCGCAGTCTCGGTGGCAAAGTCTGCATCACGAATACGTGAACGCGCGGCACTGACATTTTCGGAGACGTTCGCCTGGTTGCGAATGGTCGAGTCAAACCGGTTTTGGACTGCCCCCAACTCGGCTCGTTTACTGTCGACCACCTTTATCATGTAGTCCAAGTTAGCCATAGCGGATTGTGCATCCTTGGCAGTGGTAATAGTTCCAATGCTTGTAGTGGTCACTGTGCCGCTCACGTTCTTCGTCACAGAATAGGGCTCACCAGTTGTTGTTGTGGTGACTGTTGCACTGCCTTTCGTGGCCGATGCCATTCCAGAGATACTAAAGGCGGTGGTCATCCGGAAAGTGATGGTCTGACCTGCATCGGCCCCCACCTGGAAAGACCCCACATAGCCGCCATTGAGCAGGTTCTGGCCACCGAAGGTGGTATCTTTGGCTACCCGGTCGATCTCAGTCATCAGCTGAGTGTACTCTTGCTGCAGCGCGGTACGGTCATCTGTGTTGTTGGAGCCGTTGGCAGATTGCTGTGCCAGGGTCCGCATCCGTTGCAGCATGGAGGTGATTTCATCCATGGCGCCTTCTGCGGTCTGTGCAACGGAGATGCCGTCATTAGCATTACGGTTACCCTGATCCAACCCATTGATTTGAGAGGTCAAACGGTTGGCAATTTGCAGGCCGGCGGCATCGTCTTTGGCGCTGTTGATACGCAGACCGGATGCCAGTCGAGTGTAGGATGTATCCAGTGATTTGGTCGTGTTCATCAGGTTACGCTGAGCGTTGAGTGATGAAACGTTAGTGTTGATATAAAGGCCCATGACTATTCTCCTAAGCTATTAAATTTACTCTTCTATTTGCTCTGGCTTTATTATTTTCTGTGCCCGATGCGTCTTATTTAACGGCCCGTTTTTCGATGTCTTTAGCATTTTTTTCAACGCTTCATCACGTTAACGCCGCTTACCCTATATATCGACAGGTCGGGGATAAACTTAAGGAAAAAAACGCCCACTAAAACGTGGCAGAAACTCATCGCGCCCCTCCTCCAACAAGGAGGTAAACAGGCACACTCGAGCCCCTCCCTGTCCATGATGCGAGAAAAAAGCGGTGTCGACTCTCAATTTTGTCGAGCACAGTTGGCGATTGGGCTCTCCAGCCCCTAAAATCGCGGCCCCATCAACAATTTGGCGTGAGTTGTTTTCCATGCAGACACTGGTTGAGCAGATTGTTTACATCAGCGACATGTTTGGTACTGCGGTATTCGCGTTTTCAGGGGTTCTGGTGGCGGGCCGGCTCAGAATGGACGGATTTGGCGTCATGGTGTTGGCGGCAGTCACCGCCATCGGCGGTGGCACCATCCGCGACATGATCCTGGGAGCAACCCCGGTGTTCTGGGTTCGCGATCCTCTCTATATCTGGGTGGTCATTGCAACGGCGCTGATCGGGATGTGGATGGTCAAACTGCCCCGCAGAATGCCCTGGTATGTACTGCCCGTCGCGGATGCCTTCGGGTTGGCCCTCTTTACGGTGATTGGGGCGCAAAAAGCCCTCAACTTCGGTACCCCGGGACTGATCGCTGTGCTGATGGGGACCATGACAGGGGTAGCAGGCGGCATGATCCGTGATGTACTGGCCAGGGAAGTGCCTATGGTGTTGCAAAAAGAGATCTATGCAACAGCCTGCATTTTGGGCGGAATCCTCTACACCCTGGCACTGGAGGCGAATATGGACAGAGTAACCGCCATGCTCATCTGTATGACAGCCGTGTTCGGTTTGCGGGTAGCTGCTATCTACTGGCACCTGTCGCTACCAACCTTCTCGCTGCAACGCAACTGAAAGCACACCCGCAGTGGAATATGGCTCTGTGGGTTGTGCGTTGAACCAAATGGGCTTTTCTGTTGTCATAGAAGCAGTCGTTGTTAGCCGGATATTCTCATGCACAAAATCGGTATGCTTACCACTCTCCTCCTTGCGAACGTGACAGCAGCACATGCCGAAGCACAAGCCGTTTTTGGACGACTGGCATCGGCGCCAGTGCAGCAGTTCAACCAGCAGATACGTCAGGCGAACGAGCTACATCAGAAATGGGTCAATGACTACCGTGAGGTAGCACTTCGTTTTGTCGGTCATAGCGACATCCCCAGTCGCATCCATGCACAGCAACTGGATAATGATCTGGTACTCTCGGTTGCCCTCGATGGCAGCAAGAACGACATGCTCTATATCCTGACTCTCTATCGCAGCGATAACCTTTGGCAAATGAGGGGAGCGGAAATGGGTTGGCGTTGCCTGGGGGAGCACTCCTTCACTCCCGTTCCCTGTCCATAAATCCAAGCTCCGAGCTATAAAACAAAAATCCGGCACATTGGCCGGATTTTTTATGGGAGATTGAGCGTCAAATTACGGACGGTAAACTTTGACGTTGGCAAAGCCTTTCTCTTTCAGGTAAAGCGCCTGCAGCTTGCTCATCACGCCGCGATCGCAGTAGAGCAGGTAGGTCTTCTCTTTGGGCAGATCGCCAAAGGCGGTGGCCAGCTTGAAGAAGGGGATATGCAGTACTTCACGACCTTCCACCAGCAATGGCTTCTCGTCGTGCTCGTCCATGGAGCGGATATCGAGGATCACCTCGTTGTCACCGCTCTCGGCGGTAGTCTCCACTTCCTGCACCTCGGCGGCGGTCTCTTCACCAATGCGACGAATGTCAAGGTAACGGGCCTCGGAGACCACCTTGTCCAGAATGGAGAAGTCAAAATTGGCCTCTTCCTCTTCAATGCGGGAGAGCTCGGCCTTCACAGTCGGCTTTTTGGAGATGACCCCACAATACTCCGGCATGGTCTCGGCGAACTCCAGGGTGCCGATGCGGCGGGCTTCACTGATGATATCCGGCTTGTCCCAGGTGATAAGCGGGCGCAGGATCACCTTGTCGGTCACCCGGTCGATCACGTTCAGGTTGGTGAGAGTCTGGCTGGATACCTGACCCACACACTCACCGGTCACCAGCGCCGGGATCTGGAATTCATCGGCCACCTTGGCGGCAGCACGCATCATCATCCGCTTGAGCACCACGCCCATCTGACCGTTGTCGATCTTCTCGAGGATCTCGGCGACCACCGGCTCGAAGTCCACAGCAGTGAAACGTACCCGGTGGGATGAACCGAAGCGGTTCCACAGGTGATAGGCCACCTGCTTGACGCCGATCTCGTGGGCCGCACCGCCCAGATTGAAGAAGCAGTAGTGCACCCGGCAGCCGCGCTTGATGAACTGGAACGAAGCCACACCGGAGTCAAAACCGCCGGAGAGCAGACTCAGCACATCTTCCTGGGTCGCGATGGGCATGCCGCTCAGGCCCTGATGAATAGCACTGACGATAAAGAGCTCCTCGCCGTCGATCTCGAGGTTGATCTTCACATCCGGGTTCTTGAGGCGCACACCATTGCTTTCGCAGTGCTGGTTCAGTCCACCGCCCACATAGCGCTCAACCTCGAGGGAGGAGAACTCATGCTTGCCGTGGCGCTTGGCGCGCACGCAGAAGGTTTTGCCCTTGAGCTGGTCGCCCCAAACGGCTTTCACCTGCTCGAAGATGTCGTGCAGATCGGTAAACTTGCTGGCTTGTACCTCGAGGAAGGCCTGAATGCCGGGAATGCAGGCCAGGGCTTCGATTGCCTGCTCGCGGAACTGGTCATTGCGGGAGCTCACGATCAGCTTGTCCCAATCCATCCGTACGCGGGCATCGTCGTCGAAGCGGCGCAGGACATTGCGGATATTGCCCTGCAGGATCTTGATAAAGCGCTGGCGAACCGACTTGCTCTTGATGGTGATTTCCGGGAACAGCTTGATAATGAACTTCATGGTAATGACTCGGGTGACCTTGATTTAAGGGCGCGAATTATATCAGAACTTTGTGGCCAGCGCCTACTGGATGAGCGTTTGCTCACATTCCCCCACGCAGTGTTTGCCGTGCAGCGCCAATCTTGCGTATATTCCCGACCCTGCGCCTCGCCAGATTTTTGACAACAGACTGATCCGATGAAGACCTATATCTACTACCCCGGCATGGAGGTACGCGACGAGCTCTGGCTCAAATTTGCCCTGCTCTATCTGGAGCGGCTCGCCTTCGTCTTCACCGTCAGTGAAAAAAGTGGCCTCACCACCCTGCTCGATACCCTGCAACAGCAGACCGATCTGCTGGCCGAGCGGCCCGATGCCGCCTTCTTTGCCGCCATCACTCCACAGTTGGAGAGCCAGATCAGTGGCCTGGTGGCCCCCGATTTCGTCCGCCACAAGGTGTTTGGCAACAAGGAGCTGATTGGCCGCTGGCGCCAGGGCGCCAACCACGACTGCTTCTGCCCGGATCAGGCGGGGCTGGAGCGGCTGCACGGCTTTTGCCTGACTCACGGCTTTGCAACCCGGGATGAGGGAGGGATCAGAATGGCGCGGCGCTTTGCCAACCTGCTCTCCATGCGCCTCGCCCGTGAGTGGGCACTCGCCAATGACGGGGCGCTCATTACCGATCACGACTATCTCGACCGCCTGCTCCATCTGCTGGAATCCCGCTACCACAACCGGGGCGGGCAGGATTGCTTCCATCTCGAGATCCCGTTGCAAGTGCCCACTCACCTGGCCGACATTCCGTTTGCAGAGCTGATTGCCCTGCGCGGGCGCAGCGGATTTCGCCAACAGCTGGCCGAATTTCATCTAGCCCTCGACAACCTGCTCGCCATGCTGGGCAGCGGCTATGCCGACCCGGCGGCCCAGACTCGCTTTGAGCAGGCTCAGCAAGGGCTCAATCAACTGCTGGGGCCCGAGACCCTCAGCATGCCACTCACCACCCTGGTCAGCACCAGCCTGCCCGCCGTAGCCATGCTCCACCAGTTAAAGGCGAGCCACCCCGAAAGCAACCTCATCTTCCATCCCATCAAGAAGAGCCACTTTCACCAGCGCAAGAGCCAGCACTTCTTCACCCGGCTCGGCCATCTGCGCCAACCGGGCTGAATGGGCGGAATGAAAAAGGGGTTGGCATCTGCCAACCCCTCTCGTTATCTGCGGCCTACCAATCATCACCACGATGATTGGCCCGCTCTTGCGCCTGCCTGCGCGCCTCCATCGCCCTGTCACGGCGGATATTGGCAGGGGTACAGGCAAACTGTTTCTGATAGCAACGCGCAAAACTCTCGGAAGCAGGTTCGAAAGGTGAATAGAACCCGGTACGTTCAGGAGAAACATGGTGATCACCATGATTGGTTGTGGCACAACCCGAACTCATCAGCACCAGCAAGGGACACAGAACACGCAGCAAAAGAGAACTCCCGATTGGATTTGAATGAATTCGTAATTATTCACAAATTAATTCATCCAATCAAATATTGATGCATTTCAAATAGTTAATTACATTCACCTCAATGGCTGTCGGCAAAACGATCAACGGGTGATGGTGCTGGCATCACTGTCAGGATGCACCACGCGAAACTCGATACGATCGCTGTTGCCCGCTTCATCCACCACCACCAGCTGATAACGACCCGCCACACTCAGCACCTGATCCCCGTCCCAGCGCAGTCGCTGGCCGTTGAGAAACCAGGCAGACTTGCCGACACCGCCCAGCACCTTGGGCTGCAACCGATAGCGCTGGCTGCGAATGAGGTTGCCCTCCCCCAGCGCCACAATGCGAATGGGGGCCTGCAGCTCGGCGCTCTGCCCTTCCCCAGCACAACCACTTGCAAGCAGCGCCTGTCGTCGCTCGCCGGAGGACCGCCAAGGCTCCAGCGACAACGGCCAGAGCGCCCGAAAACCGGATTGCGCCGCATCCTGGCAGCGGGCCAGGGTCGGCTTGCCCGCGGCGGTCAATGCAACTTGACGCAGCGGCGAGGGCCAATCCATGGGATCCGGCAAGGTGGGTGGATCGCGATCTTCCAGCAACCAGGCGCTCTGTCGCTGCAAACAGGTTTCAGGCAGGGTTGCGCTCGCCTTGCGCCCCAGCGGCCAGCAGATCTCGGCTTCGCTCACCGTGTTGGGTTGTGCCGGCAGAGAGCTGTTGTCAGCCAGCCGCGAGTAGACAGAGAGCAGCAGCGGCACCGCTGCGCTCTGGCCGTAAAAACCGGGCAAAGGGGTGCCGTCGGGGCGCCCAAGCCAGATGCCGATAGTCCAGCGACCGGAGACCCCCATGGCCCAGCTGTCGCGATAGCCGTAGCTGGTGCCGGTCTTCCAGGCCAGTCGGTTAACCCGGCCGGTCGCCTCACTGGCAAAGGGCTGATCCGCGCGCCCCTGGGCACTCAATATCTGCCAGATGATCCAGGCCGCGCCCGGGCTCAGCAAGGGGCGTGACACCGCCTGCTGCCCCGCCAGCCAGACCGGCATCGCCACCTGCCCCTGCCGGGTCAGCGAGCTGTAGAGCGCCACCAGCTGTTCGAGCCGAATGCCCGCCGCCCCCAGCGCGATGGCAGGATTGGGTTTGTCGGAGAGCGCCAGTCTCACCCCGGCGTTGTCGAGGCGGCTGACCAGTTTGTCCGGCCCCAGCGCCTCCAGCACCTGCACCGCCGGCACGTTGAGGGATTGCTGCAGCGCCTGGGCCAGGGTCACCGGCCCCTGAAAGGCACCGGAAAAGTTGGCGGGGCGGTACTCCGAGCCCAGCCTTGGCGCATCGGAGAGCAGGGAGGCCGAATGCACCAGCCCCTCGTCCATGGCCAGCCCGTAGATGAAGGGCTTGAGGGTAGAGCCGGGGGAGCGGATCGCCTGCACCATGTCGAGGTAACCGTGGCGACGCAGATTGCCATACTCGGCGCTGCCCACATAGGCGCGCACCGCCATGGTTTTGTTATCTACCAACAGCAACGCCGCTGAGGTCTGCTCGGGGAAGCGACGGATATAGCTCGCCACCCGCCCCTCCAGCCAGCGCTGCAGATCGCCATCAATGGTGGTGTGCACCAGCGCCCCGGCCTGATTATCGGCGGCAAGGCGGGCAAAGAGCGGCGCCTCCATTGGCGTGAAGTGACCGCGGGCCAGCACCGGCTCGATGCGTCCCTCCAGCCACGCCTGTTCGGGCCAGACGCCCTGCGCTACCAGTCGCTGCATCACCTTGTCACGGGCGGTGCGGGCCCGCTCGGGATGGCGGTCCGGCCGGTTGCGGCTGGGAGCCTGCGGCAACACCGCCAACAACGCCGCCTCGGCATAGGTCAGCTTGGCCGCACTCTTGCCGAGATAGGCAAAACTTGCCGCCTGCACCCCCTCCAGATTGCCGCCAAACGGCGCCCGATTGAGGTAGACGGTGAGCAGGGTGCGCTTGTCATAGTGCCACTCCAGCTGCAGCGCGCGGGCCATCTGGCGCAGCTTGCCGGGCACGCTCCTGTGGTAGGGCTCGATAAGACGCGCCACCTGCATGGTAAGGGTCGAGCCGCCCGATACAGCCCGCCCATAGCGCAGCCACTGCCAGACCCCGCGCACCATGGCCACCGGATTGACCCCGGGATGACACCAGAAGTAGCGATCCTCGTAGCCCAGCAGCGCCTCGATATAGCGGGGGGAGACCTGCTCCAGGGTCACGGGATAGCGCCACACGCCGCTGGTATCGGCAAAGGCGCGCAGCGGCCGCCCCTTCATGTCGAGCACCACCCGTGCGTAGGCAGGGTCGAGTGGCGGCGGCGGGAAGAGTCGATCCAGCGCCAGCAATGACAGCAGCAGTGCTACAACTCCCAGCACCGAAAAGTGCAGCCAGCGCGGCAGACCGCCAAGCCAGCGCCAGCCTGCGCGGCCACTGCGACCCAGGCTCAGCCAACCACGCTGCCAAAAAGTGAGCGGGCGAACCCGCTCAAGGGAGGGTTTGTTACTCAGAGATACGCACCTCGTGGATATCCTCACCCACAGCCCGCAGTTCAGGCCGGTACATATCCTCCACCTGGGTCGGTGGCACCTGATAGCGACCCGGCGTCACTGCACGCATCAGGTAGACCAGTTGCTGGTTGCTCCCCTCGCTCAGATCCAGCGCCGCCGTGTAGCGGTCATCGCGAAACTCCTGATGCTTGAGATAGTCGTTCCACTCACTCTGCCACGCCGGTTTCCCCTCAATGGAGAGCTCTTCCAGCTTGATGCTGTTGCCAAGGGCCGGGTTCTCCAGCTCGAAGCCAGCGGGCACCATCTCCACCAGCAGGGCATAGGGCACTGCCGATTCACTGCTGACATTGAGCCGCACCACCACCAGATCGCCCACCTTCACCTTGGCGGGATCGAACGGCTGACCGTCGCTGTTGAACCAACTGCGGGTCACGCTCATCCCTTTGCTGATCCGTGCTGGCGCTTGTTCGGGGTAGCCGATCAGGGTGCGCTGCACATAGAGCGAGCCCTTGCCCTCGTTGGTGACGGCGCTCGCCGCCAGTGCCTCGGGGGCACTCTGCTGCAGCGGAGCCGAACCGCTCAGGGATCCACTGCCAAGAGAGGAAGTTACCCTGGCCTGCCAGTCGACGGCAGGATCGAAGCGGGCGAGTCGCAACAAGGCGAGCCGCTCTTGGGTGCTGAGCCACTGACGGTGAGCCAGGGTGTCGGCCACCTTGGCACTGAGATCAAGCCAGCGCTCCGCAGCCAGCTTGTGCTGGCGCAGCAGTGAGAGTTCAAGGGCCTGATCACGCAGCGGCGAGCCGTAATCCCCCAGATAGTCGTCCCCGCGCTCGGTCGCCAATGCCCGGCTGAGGGCCCTGCCGGCGTTCTGCTCATCCCCCATGGCCGAGAGCGCAAGCGAAAGGTGCAAAAGCGGCAAACCGGAGCGAGCGTGATCGGCCTGCTGCTCCCAGATAAGGCGCAGGGTAGCGAGCGGCGCCTTGCCCACCCGGGCCAGCACATAGGCGCTGTAAGCCTGATAGGCCAGCCGGCTGTGCTCGGGGGCACTGCTCCAGCGCTCGCCATACTGACTGTCGGTGAGATAGCTTTGCAGCCGGTTCAAAGACTGATTGAGCATCGCCTCCGGCACTGCGTCGCCCGCCTCCTTGCGCGCCAGCAGGTAGTCGGCGGCATAGGCGGTGAGCCACTGCTCCTCGTCGGAGCGACCATCCCACAGGCCAAAACCGCCGCTGGGCAGTTGCAACCGCTGCAGCCGCTGCAACAGGGCACGTTGCACGTCCGCCTCGCTCGCCGCTTTCTTGCCCTCTGCGGGTTTGCTCCAGGCGGCCCGCTCATCGGCCGTGGTCAGCAAGTAAGGCCAGGCACGGGACAAGGTCTGCTCCAGACAGGCATAGGGGTAATCGGCCAGCGCCTGCCACTGGGCTGCCGGATCCCAGGGCGGGGTGCCGGAGAGGCTGAGCAGCCCCTGCAGGTTGGCGCGATCCAGCCCGGCCAGCTCAGCTGGCGCAAAGCTCATCTGCTGGCCGGGGGCCAGCATCTGATAACGCTGGCGAGTCTCGGCAGGCCAGGGGGATCGCAGCGGCAAAGTCCAGTCGCGGTTGATGGCAAAATCCTTGCCGCTGGCAGCCAACTGCAGGCTTGCCACACCGCTCGCCCCGGTCACGGTGAGCGGCAGGGTCAGCCACTGCTCCTCGCCATTTTTCAGGGAAAGGGTGCCGGGCAGCTCGCCATTTGCCTTGAGCCCACCGTTGAGGGTCCAGACAAGGGAGAGGGTCTGATCCTCGCCGCTCATGTTGCGCAGCTGCACCAATGCCCGGGTCTCATCCCCTCTGGCGCCAAAGCGCGGCCAGCCAATCTCGGCCACCAAGGGTGCCACTACCTTGACGGCACGCTCGGCCTCACCCACTTGCTGTTCGTTCCAGGCCAGCGCCATCAGCGCCAGCTCGCCGTTGAAGTTGGGTAGATCGAGCGGGATCACCGTCTTGCCGCTCTCATCAAAACTCACCTCGCCGCTCCAGAGCGCAGCTACTTCGACCCGACTCTCCAGCGCACCGCCCTTTTTCAGCGGTGCCCGATCGCCCCCATAGTTGAGGCGGGCCAGCTTGCCATCTTGCGGCGGGATCACCTGGCCGTAGTTGTCGAACAAATCTTGGGAGAAGCGCTTGCGACCAAAGAAGATCTCGAACGGGTCGAGAGGCTGGTAGTCGCTGATATTGAGCACGCCCCGATCCACCGCCGCCAGCACCACGCGGCCTTGGCTATTGGGGGTGGAGGTGGCGGTCACTTCCAGCCGGGTAAGCGGCACCGCTTTATCTGGCGCGCTCAGGGTGAGCGGCAGACGGCGCGCTTCCCGATCAAGCGTGAGCGGCACCAGCCCGACCGAGCGCAAGCTCTGCCCCTGCTGCTTGCCAGCCGGTTTGGAGGCGCTGTCTGGCGCGGCGATCTGGGCCGAGATATGCAAGTCATGGCGCTGCCACTCGGGACTGACCGGGATCTCGAACTCGCCGCGGGCATCCTTGGCATCGCCACCGGCCCCCTTGAGCTCGATACGCTGCCACCAGCACAGGCCGTCGCCATCTTCCACCAGCAACAACCCCTTGCCGGGGCGCGGGGCCACCAGGGTCACTTTGGCCTTGTCGCCCGCCTGATAGGCGCGCTTGTCGAGGGTGATGGCAATCTTGTCAGGCCGCGCCTGCTCGCCACCGCCGCCCCAGGCGTAACTGCCGATCTCAACCCGCAGGCTCGATTGATGGCCCTGACTGTTCTCAACCTCCAACCGATACCAGCCCGCCGCCAGTTGCAGCGTGAGCGGGGTCGGACCCTTGCCATCCAGCTGCAGGGTCTGCTCCTGCTCCAGATAGGGCTGACTGTTGAACTCGTACTTCCACCCCTCGCCATCGGCGTAGTGCCAGTAGTAGTCGCGGTACTCGTTGATGAGGCGCACTTTCACCGCCCCCGCCACCGGCTGGCCTTGCTCATCGAGGTTGAGGATCTGGAAGGGGAGCGGCTTGCCCCCCTCTACCCGATCCGCCACAAAATCGGCCTTGAGCGCCGGCCACTGGCTGCCCGCGGGCCAGCCATACTGGGTGCGGCTGCGATTGACGGCGCGGCCACCGGGCTCAGCGAGCGACACCCGATAGGCCACCTCCAGCGGCCCGAGGGCGCGCACCCCATCGAGCTCATCAGCTAACGAAAAAGTCCCCTGCCCCTGCGCATCGAGGGTGAGACTCCGCGGCTCGAGATCCCTGGCCTGCTCGGCGAGCAGCACGTCACCCAGAGTGAACTCCTGCCATTGGGTGAAAGGCATGGTAGCGCGGCTGATTTTTACCTCCGCCTTAGCCTTGGTTGCGCTCGCAGGGGCGCCATAGAGATAGTCCCCTTGCAGCGGCAGGATGAGAGCGGCGTCCAAATCCGTCACTTCCCCATCCGGCCCCTTGCCAAGCTGCAGTTTCAGCCGCTCCGGCAGAAACTCCTCCACCAGAAAAGGCCACTCGAAGCGGCTACCGGCGGCGGTCTTGAGGTTGATAGTCCAGCGCCCGAGCGGCGCATCATCCGGCAGGCGCAGACCGTAGTGGGCCGCGCCCAAATTGTCCGGCAGCAGCCGTTTTTGTTCGAGCAGTTGGCCGTCCGGCTGCTTCACCTCCAGCTCTACCGCCATACCCGGCAGCAGCTGGCCATCCTGCCCCTTGAGCAGGATCTCGCTGTCGAGCCGCTCGCCGGGGCGATAGAGATCGCGCCCGCTGAACAGATACAACTGCTGGGCCTGCCAGGGCTGGGTGCCGAGATCGAAGGTGGAGAGATCGAGCGCAGCCCCGTCGAGGCGCAGCACCGCCAGATGCTTGCCCTGTTCGGCCAGCAGCAGGCGAGCACCCTGCACCTGATCGAAGCGGCGATGGCCTTGGGGATCGGTGGTCTGCACCTGCAGCCGGTTGCCCTTCTCGTCGAGCAGGGAGAGCTGCACATCCTTGAGCGGGTCGGCGCTGGCCAGGGAGCTCACGAACACCTCCAGCTGATCGCGGTAACGGCGGGCACTGAGCCCCATGTCGCTCACCGCGAAATAGGTGGTCTCCTTGCGCCAGTCGTAGTTGCCAAGGGGCGACATCACCGCAAAGTAGACGCCAGCCTCGGCCAGCTGCGGCTCCTTCACATTAATGAGGCGGGTCTCGCGCCGGTTGGCATCGAGCTCCAGCGCATAGCGGCCGCTGAATACCCGCTTGGCCCGCTTGGTGATCTGCTCAAGCTCCCAGTTCCCCATGCCAGCACCGGGGCGATATTCCGCCAGAAAACGGGGTAGATACTCGGCATCGACCCGAAAGAAGTCGATATTGACCTCATCCACGTTGACCGCGCTGATGGGCAGGCGCAGCTCGTCGCGCAGCGGCAATACCATGCCGCTGGCGGTAAAGGAGGCTCCCGCCTCCAGCGGGCGGGTCTTGAGGGTCCAGCTCTGGGGGGATGGGCCCAGCCCCACCTTGAGGCTCACTTCATAGCTTTTATCGGGCTGAACGTTCGGGAAATAGAGGGTGCGACCATCGTCGGCGAGGATCCACTCCCCCTGCACCTGCTTGCCCCCCTCACTGACCCCGAGCCAGCTCTGCCAGTTTGCCTTCGGCGCCAGGGGGCCGGAGAAGACCAGCGCCAGTGCCGGCGCATCGCGATATTGGCGGGCATTGGCCTGCACTACAGAAGTTGGCGCCCCGGCCTCCTGCAGCGCTGTAGATTCTGCGGTCGGTACTTGGCTGGCGGGCTTGTCAGGGCCGCAACCAGACAGCAAACCGACCACCCCGCAAAGCAGCAGGGCCGAGCAGCGGCGGCGCAGAGCGCCGGTTCCGGCGGTAGAGCGGTGAAAAGCAGAGGGAGAGTCGAAGAGGCGCATAGGTTCCATCCCGAGTTGGAGCGCTGCAAACGCAGCGTGGCTGGAAACAGGATAAGGCATCCTGCTCACCCGACACAAAGCTCATTACCCGAATGGGCACAATTCTGCGCCCCTACTGCACGAGAACCCCTTTGCCCACTGATTCCGTGCGGCAAGGGTTGTCATCTAGTCGTGGCTGGTCTCGTTTTTCGCTCCGCCTTTGAACCAGCGAAACAGGATGGCCATGACGGCCGCCAGAAACAGCACCAGCGAGGTAATCAGCAGAGCCCGGGTCAACAGTTCGCTGTGGTGGAGGAAGAAGGGGGTATTCATCGCCAGCTTGCCCACCAAACTGAGGCAGAGCGCCCACATAAAGGCACTGGCAAAGCTGGCCACACACATCCGCAGCACGCTCAGGCGGCCAATCCCCATCAGCATGGGGGTCAGCACCCGCACGAACGGGATAAAACGGGAGGAGAACATCGCCAGAAAACCGTACTTTTTCAGCAGCCGGGTCGCCTTGGGCAGGCTGTCGGGAGGCAACATCCGCTCGATATGATCCATAAAGCGGGTACGCTGCAGAGCCCGTCCCTGCCAATAGGCGAGCACAGAACCTATGCCAGCAGCCAACGGCAGATAAATAAGTGTTACTTCAGGGCCAAACACCCCCATGCCCACCAACCCACCGGCCAGCAATACCAGACTGTCCCCCGGCAGGGGCAGGAAGACGAATGCGGACTCCAGCAGCAGTACCAGCATCAGGCAACTGATCAGCAGGGGTACCGCCTGCATCTGAACCAGGGCGTCAAAATCCTGATGCCAAATGGCCATCAGCATATCCAGCATGTCACTCTCCCTACTACACGGTTCATCATGAACGAGGCAGGGGTTATAGCACCCATCCCCTGAACAAAACGTTAATTTTGTCCGGCACAGGAAATAAAGTGTGTCGAAATATTGCTGCAATTAGGGAATGCAAGGAGGGCGAAAAGCAGAAACAAAAAGCCCCTCATCTTGCACGCACAAGGGAGAGGGGCAAACAGGCACAGAAATAAAACGGTTACTCGGCGGTGGCCATCTGCCAGGTTTTGAAGCCGCCGGAGAGATTCTTCACTTTAAAGCCGTGCTGGCTCAGCAAACGGCAGGCGACATGGCCGCGCAGCCCGACCTGACAGCTGATCAGCAGCTCTTTCTCTTTGGGCAACTCATGGAGGCGACCACGCAACTCGTCGAGGGGGATATGCAGTGCCCCCGGAATGCGGCCCAGCTTGTCGAGCTCCGGGCCATTGCGCACATCCACCACCAGCTGATGGGGGTTACGAGCCTGCACCTCGGCCACGTGGCAGAGCAGGGTGTCCCCCTTCAGATGGTTGCTCGCCACAAAGCCCGCCATGTTGATCACATCCTTGGCCGACCCGAACGGCGGCGCATAGGTGAGCTCCAGATCCTGCAGGTCAAACACGGTGAGACCGGCGCGCTGGGCCACGGCCAGCACGTCGATGCGCTTGTCGATGCCATCCTTGCCGATGGCCTGGGCGCCATAAATCTTGCCATCCGGGGCAAACAGCAGCTTGAGGCTGACCGGATGTGCGCCCGGGTAGTAACCGGCATGGCTGCCCGGATGGACATAAACCTTCTCGAACGGCAATCCCAGTTGCACCAGTCGCTTCTCGTTGAGGCCAGTGCTGGCCACCGCCAGATCGAACAGCTTGCAGATGGCGGTCCCTTGCGTCTTCTTGTAGGTTTCGCTTCGGCCCAGCATATTGTCGGCGGCGATGCGCCCCTGCCGGTTGGCCGGGCCCGCCAGCGGGATCAGCACAGATTCGCCGGTGACGAAGTCAATCTCTTCCACCGCATCCCCCACCGCATAGATGAAGGGATCCGAGGTACGCATCCCGGCATCCACCTTGATGCCGCCCCGCGGCCCCAGCTCCAGCCCCGCCTTGGCGGCGAGCAGGGTTTCCGGCTTGACGCCGATGGCTAGGATCAAGAGACCGGTATCAAGATGGGAACCGTCATTGAGGGTCAGGCGCAGGCCACCGCTTTTGGCGGTCGGCACGGCGGAGGTCTTCTCGGCTGGCAGATCCAGACTCTCGATGGCGGTGAGGCCGGTGCGCAGGCGCAGGTCGATCCCCTCTTCCCGGATGCGGGCATGGAGCATGTTGGCCATCTCCTTGTCCACCGGCGCCATCGCCTGATCGGCCAGCTCCAGCAATGTGACATCCAGCTTGCGCTGGTGCAGCGCCTCCATCATCTCCAGCCCGATAAAGCCGCCGCCCACCACGGTGACGTGGCGTGGCTGATCGTGATGCAGGGCCGCCAGAATGCGATCCATGTCCGGGATGTTGCGCAGGGTATAGACATGGGGGCTGTCGATACCGGGGAAGGGAGGACGGATCGGCGCCGCCCCCGGGCTCAGCAGCAGCACATCGTAATGCTCGCGCTGCTCTTCACCGGTTTGCAGGTTGCGCACCAGCAAGGTCTTGCCCGCCTTGTCGATCTCAATCACATCGTGGAAGACCCGCACATCGACGTTGAAACGGCGCTTGAAACTCTGGGGAGTCTGCAGCAGCAAGGCATCCCGGTCGGGGATATCGCCCCCGATGTGATAGGGCAGACCGCAGTTGGCGAAGCTGACAAACTCGCCCCGCTCGAACATCACGATCTCTGCCTCTTCACTCAAACGACGAGCACGAGCCGCCGCCGATGCGCCCCCCGCGACACCACCGATAATCAGGATCCGTTTCATCTGCAAGACTCCTCATACATGATAATGGGCAATAAATTAGACTTTTCTAATTTAGAATTCAATGAAATTTTGTTTCACACCATTTTGCAGTATTCTTGCAACCCCGACGGTTGCTTAACAGGATGTTGTTTGTTCATGTCGTCTACCGCACTCAGTCATCTTCCTCCTGCCCTCCAGACGCCGCTCTTTTTCCGTCTGGACCTGCGCAGTCAACGGCTGGTCGCCCTGACCGACGTGATGCAAACCCCGCTCTACTGGCTCGACGAACCGCGCGCCCCCTGGCCTGCCCAGCTGCCCGATGCCCTGCGCCTGCCCATCGAACAACTGTTGGCCAACGGCCATGGCGGCAAGATCACCGTGCGCTTTGCCAGCCAGTTGTGGCATATCGCCCTCGCCCACGAGCAGGATGGCTTCTGGCTCATCTGTCTGCAGAACCTTCGCCAAGAGCCCATCGCCGATCTGGCATTGCAGTTGCCGCGCCTCAGCCAGATGGCGAGCCAGCAACAGTATGCGCCCCTGCTCGAGGCCCTTAAAGAGAGTTTGGGGGCCGATCGGCTCATCCTCTGGCACTATCAGGCCAACGGCGATCTCGGCAGCGAGCAACTCACCCCTGTGTTCACCCTGGGGGTCGAGGCGCTCTACCCCATTCGTGGTGACAGCCGCTATATCCGCGCCCTACGTACCCGCAAAGCGTTGAGCTTCTCGGAGGCCGCCCACCAGCCGATGCTGAGCAATCACCTCTATCTGACCAGTGCCGGTGTGCGCTCACGCCTCGATGGTGCCCTGCTGGAGCAGGACAAGCTGTTCGGGGTGCTGAGTCTGGAGTATCTCGATCCCACCCCGCTTAGCGAGGAGATGTTGCAGCTGGTGCGCAGCAGCGCCCAGCTGCTCGGCCACTGGCAACCGCAACCGGAAGAGCACCGCGCCGAGCTGGCCCTCCCGCCCGAGCTACACCAGCAGACCGGCATCGACTACTGCAAGACGCTGGTAAGCTGGGCCATGGGCGCCAGCGGTGCCCGGGTGGGCTGGATCGGCGAGTTCCAGCCCCGCGGTCAGGATCTCTGGATCATCCCCCGCTGCGTCATCAACGAGGAGATCTGCTCCACCCTCAAGCCCATCCAGCTCGACCCCGGCCCCGCTCAGGAGCTGTTCCAGCATGGTCAGGCCATCTATGTGGAAGATCTGCCCGTGCGCTATCCCAAGGCGACCCGGCTGCTGGCCCTCAATGCCAGCGCCTACATCGGCATTCCGCTCCATGGCCAGAGCGGCGCCCCCATTGGCCAGATCACCCTGCTGCTCGATACCCCCCTTGAGGAGCCCGAGCAGTTGCTGGATCTGTTGAGCAGCCAGCACGAGCGGGCCGCCATCGAGCTCAAGCGCCTCGCCACCGACGATGCCCTGCGACTGGCCGAGGTAGCCTTTAATACCCACGATGGGCTGATCGTGATGGATCACAACGGCATCATCCTCAAGGTCAACCACTCCTTCAGCCGGATCACCGGATTTGGCGAGGTAGAGGTGATCGGTCACTCCATTCGCAAGCTGCGCCCCACCTACTACGGGGATCATCTTAAGGAGGATGTCAGCCGCACCGTCAACGAGCAGGAGTTCTGGCTCGGTGAAGAGCGCTGCCTGCACAAGGATGGTCACCTCTTTCCGGTGCGCTTGATGGTGAACGGCGTCAAGGATGAGCAGGGAGAACTGAGCCACTTTATCTGCAGCTTCTACGACATCACCCAGGAAAAAGAGGCGGCCAGACATATCGAGCAGCTCGCCTACTACGACGATCTCTGCGGTCTGCACAACCGCCGCAGCCTCAACCATATTTTGCAGCAGACCCTGAGCGCCCCCAACGGCCAGTGGGGCGCCCTGCTGCTGGTGGATCTCGACAACTTCAAGTCGATCAACGACTCCCTCGGTCACGCCTGCGGCGATCTGTTGCTGCAGGCCGTGGTGCAGCGTTTCAGGGAGCTGCCCCAGGACAATCTGGTACAGGCGCGCATCTCGGGGGATGAGTTTGCCCTGCTCTTTACCCAGCTCGGACAAGGCGAGGTCACCGCCAAAATTCTGGCAGAGCACTTCGCCCGCGAGCTGATGGGGCTGTTTCGCACCCCGTTTGACATCGGCGATCACAAGCTGCACTGCAGCGCCTCGGTGGGGATCAGCCTCTTCTCCGGCAACGAGACGGATCATCTGGTACTGATGCAACAGGCCGACACCGCGACCCACATGGCCAAGCGCGCCGGTCAGGGCCACTACGTCTTCTTTACCGAGGCGATGGCCCAGCACGAGAAAAATCGGCTGACCCTTACCAATGAACTGCGCGATGCCATGCGTCATCACGAGCTGCAACTCCACTATCAACCGCAATACCGGGTCGACAATGGCTCACTGTCGGGTATCGAGGCGCTGCTGCGCTGGCAGCGCAGCGACGGCACCATGGTGCCACCCGGGGAGTTTATCCCCATCGCCGAAGAGACCAGCCTGATCCTCGAAATCGGCTACTGGGTGATGAAGACCGCCTGTGCCCAATACAGCTTCTGGCTCAACCGTGGCCTGCTGATCCCCCATCTGTCGGTCAACGTCAGCGCTCGCCAGTTCCACACCCAGGGCTTCGTACAACAGGTGGAGTACATCTTGCGCGAAACCGGTGTGCCCCCCTCCCGCCTGCTGCTGGAGGTGACCGAATCGGTAGTATTGGAGAATAGGCAGGAGAGTATTGCCAGAATGCGCCAGCTCAAGGAGCTCGGCATCCTCATCTCCATCGATGACTTCGGCACCGGCTACTCGTCGCTGGCTTACCTGCGGGATCTGCCCGCCGACGAGGTGAAACTGGACAGAAGCTTCATTCAGACCCTGGTGCACAGCGAACAGGACAGGGCTATCGTCAAGGCTATCCTCGATCTGGCCCAGGTATTCCGCTTTACCGTCACTGCCGAAGGGGTGGAAGAGGAGGCGCAACTGGCCATCCTCAAAACCTTGGGATGCCAGCATTATCAAGGGTATCTCACCAGTCGGCCGCTCACCGTCAAGGGGCTGGAGCAGCTGCTTGGCAGCCGGGCGGCGGACTAAAGGTGTAGGATCAATAGGGGTTTATGTAATAAAATAACGGCCTGCTCGAATCGTTGGAGTTGTTTATGTCTGTCATTAATCGGATCCCTGCCGTTGAAATCAGCCAGCCAGCCGGAGCTCACGGCACCGTTGGCCGGATCCATTCCGTCGAAACCTGCGGCACTGTCGATGGTCCGGGGATACGCTTTATCGTATTCATGCAAGGCTGCCTGATGCGCTGCAAGTACTGCCACAACCGTGATACCTGGGATACCGAGGGTGGTCGCGAAGTGACCGTACCGGAGTTGATGAGTGACATCACCAGCTATCGCCACTTCATGAATGCCTCCGGTGGCGGTGTGACAGCGTCCGGCGGTGAAGCCATGCTGCAACCGGCTTTCATCACTGAACTCTTTACCGCCTGCAAAGAGAAAGGGATCCACACTTGCCTCGACACCAACGGCTTCGTCCGTCATCTCGACGAACAGGTGGACAAGCTGCTCGACCAGACCGATCTGGTGCTGCTCGACATCAAACAGATCAATGACGAGAAACACATTCCGCTGACCCACGTCAGCAACAGATATACCCTGGAGTTTGCCCGCTATCTGGCGGCCAAAGGCAAGACCATGTGGATCCGCTACGTGGTGGTGCCGACCTGGAGCGACGACGACGAGAGCGCCGAAGGGCTGGGCCAGTTTATCGCCGAGCTGGGCGAGAGCGTGGAGAAGGTGGAGCTGCTCCCCTACCATGAGCTCGGCAAACACAAGTGGGACGTACTGGGCGACCCGTACGAGCTGAGCGGGATCAAGCCCCCCAGCAAGGAGACCATGGAACGGGTCAAGGGCATCCTCGGCAAGTACCACAACAACGTCAAATATTGATGGTAAAAGCAGGCTGACTCGTCAGCCTGCTCTGCTATGGGCGGTCAGGAAGGCCGCCCGGACTCTACTGCATGAATGGACGACAAGATGAGTGAAGGACAACTCGCCGCCCTCCTGATCTGGCTGGTACTGCTGGCCTTTAGCCTGCGCCGCTCCCTGTGGCAAACCCTCCATGACAACCCCCTCTATCAGCACCTGTTGCTGGGTAGTGCCATCGCGCTGGTGCCGCTCTGGTATCTAAGGGCCGGTCTGCACAAGGGGCTGGAGGTACATTTTCTCGGGCTCACCACCCTAACCCTGCTGCTGGGCTGGCGGCTGGCACTGCTCGCCCCCTGTCTGACCCTGCTGGTGCTCGGTTACTTCGGTGTCACCAATCTGGCCGACTTTGGCTGGCAGGCGCTGGTCGGCATTGCCCTGCCGGTAGCCAGCAGCTGGCTGCTGTTTCTGGCCAGCTGGGCCTGGCTGCCGCGCCATCTCTTTGTCTATATCTTCGTTGCCGCCTTTCTTGGCGGCGCCCTCGCCATCTCGGTCAAGGTGGCAGCCAGCGCCCTGCTGATGGGGATAAGCGGCAGCTACCCCTGGCATACCATCACGGCAGACTACCTCTCCATCTGGCCGCTGTTGCTCTTCCCCGAAGCGCTGCTCAACGGCATGGCGATGACGGTGCTGGCCATCTACCGCCCCCACTGGGTCAACACCTTCTTCGACCGCACCTATCTGGGCAAGTAATGCTCTCTTTCCCGATCTGCGCGCATAAAAAAAGGAGAGGCCATCGCCTCTCCTTTTGCTATTCCGAATTGTGGCAAATCCCGGCTTAGTGCAGCTTCAGGGTCGGACGCAGTACCCGGTTGATGCGACCTACCAGCATGATGAGGCCGGTCTTGACGTAGCCGTGCAGGGCGATCTGGTGCATCCGGTAGAGAGAGATGTAAACCAGACGGGCGATGTAACCCTCGACCATCATGGAGCCACGCATCAGGTTACCCATCAGGCTGCCCACGGTGGAGAAGCGGCTGAGGGACACCAGCGAACCGTGGTCGTGGTAGAGGTAGGGCTTCATCTCGCCGCCGTTCATCTTGGCCAGGATGTTCTTGAACGCCTGGCTGGCCATCTGGTGGGCAGACTGGGCGCGCGGCGGCACGAACTTGCCATCCGGCTGCGGGCAGGCTGCGCAGTCACCAATAACGAAGATGTTCTCATCACGGGTAGTCTGCAGGGTCTCTTTCACCACCAGCTGGTTGATGCGGTTGGTCTCAAGACCGGCGATATCCTTCATGAAGTCAGGTGCCTTGATACCGGCCGCCCACACCATCAGGTCAGCTTCAATCAGCTCGCCATCCTTGGTGTGCAGACCATCGCTGGTCGCTTCGGTGATCATGGTGGCGGTACGCACGTCCACACCCAGCTTGACCAGCTCCTGATGAGCGGCACCGCTGATGCGCTCCGGCAAAGCAGGCAGAATGCGCGGGCCCGCTTCCACCAGGGTCACCTTCAGGCTGTCGGTGGTGAGGTTCTTGAAGCCGTAGGCGTAGAGCTGCTCGACCGCGTTGTAGAGCTCGGCAGAGAGCTCGACGCCGGTTGCGCCGCCGCCGACGATGGCAATCTTCACCTTGTCGCCCGGCTTATATTCGGTGGCGAACTGCAGGAAGCGGTTCATCATGCTGTTGTGGAAACGGTGCGCCTGGGAGGGGCTATCGAGGAAAATACAGTTATCCTTGATGCCCTTGGTGTTGAAGTCGTTGGAGACAGAACCGATGGCCATCACCAGATAGTCGTAGGGCAGCTCGCGCTCGTTGACCACGATGTCGCCATTGTCGTCGTGGATCGGGGCCAGCACGATGCGTTTATCGTCACGCTTGATGTCGGTCAGGGTGCCGAGCTGGAAGTCGAAACCGTGGTTCTTGGCGTGAGACTGGTAGCTCAGAGCATCGATGCCCGCGTCCATAGAGCCGGTGGCCACTTCGTGCAGCAGGGGTTTCCACAGGTGGGTGCGGTTGCGATCGACCAGAGTGATCCTGGCCTTGTTCTTCTTGCCAAGCTTGCGACCCAGACTGGTGGCCAGCTCCAGGCCACCGGCGCCGCCGCCTACAACGACAATATTCATCATGATGATTTTCCTCGGTTCCTCAAAACGAAAGGGAGCCATTGGCTCCCTAAAACGAAATCGGTCGACGTGATGGATCAGGCTTCTTTGAAGGCCTTCATCCGCTGCAGATGATGCGAGATATTTTTGAACTTATGAGTCTCGCGCTCATCCCACACGATGTCGTAATAGTTCTTCAATTCACGTTCAGTGTCCCGATTATCGCGCACTTCATCCTGAACGGAAAGGATACACAGGCAGTTTCCTGAATTTTTCTTACGAAATTCAGTTACACACTTGGTGCCAATATCGTCATATTCTTCCGGCCGGTCGATCTTGCCCTGCATGTTCTCTTCAGGATGGAGGTTGGGGTTGAAGATCACCTGGCGAATGCCGCACAGAAAGCCGATCCGCTCGCTCCAGTAGCCACCAAGACCCACGCCGCAGATCAGCGGTTTGGGATCGGTACTCATATCGAGCTGTTTTTTCACTTCCTTGAGCAGATGGCTCATATCATGACGGGGGTGAACCGTGCTGTAGTGCACGAAACGCACATCATCATCAATAAACTGCAACTGCAGCACTTTCTCGTGATTGCCTGGGCTGGTGGCATCAAAGCCATGCAGATAGATGATCATGGATAAGACCTCAGGATCTGTGTCGGTTTTATCGAAACTACCCCAGCGGCGGCCATGCGCGCCACCAAAACATCCAACTTTCTTGCTTTGGATCACGCCCCCGCCCCCGATTGCGCCCAGCAGCCCGCGAGCGCCGTCACATGAAGACGGGCGCATTGCGAGCAACGTTATGGTGCCCGGCTATCAAAGTGAGATCGCCAGACCAATAATGATAAACCCCTTACCAATCTGAGATGCCCTCAGCTCCTTCCCCTGCCAGCAGCCGGACACTTATCTGGCCGGTATGTGACTCATTTCGCAAAAACAAGGCGTTATCGCCAAACGTTTTCTCTCGTGAGTGGCGTTGTGCATGTTTTGTGCACTGACCCGTGCTGCACCGGATCCCTCTCACTACTGCCGAGGGATCTGGCACCTCTGTCAATACACGAGATCAATGACCGGGAAAGCTGCGGCTTTCACTATCTTGCCTGCAGCAGTTGCGCGGGCTTCAAGGAGTGATCTGTTCATGAACGAGACCAATCCCCCCTCCCCCCGACCGGGTGCGCGCAAGCGCCCGGTGGATGAAGTGGAGCGCATGCTCCCCATGGGCCAACTCTTTACCCTCGGCCTGCAACATGTGCTGGTGATGTACGCCGGCGCCGTGGCGGTGCCGCTGGTGATTGGCGGCAGTCTGGGGCTGCCCAAGGATCAAATCTCCTACCTTATCAGTTCGGATCTCTTCTGCTGCGGCATCGTCACCCTGCTGCAATGTGTCGGGATTGGCCGCTTTGCCGGGATCCGGCTGCCGGTCATCATGTCGGTCACCTTTGCCGCCGTGATGCCGATGCTGGCCATCGGAGCCAACCCGGATCTGGGGCTGACGGGCATCTTCGGCGCCACCATTGCAGCCGGTATCATCTCGACCCTGCTGGTGCCGCTGATAGGTAGGTTGATGCCGCTCTTCCCCACCGTAGTGACCGGAGTGGTTATCACCTCCATCGGGATCAGCATTATGCAGGTGGGGATCGACTGGATGGCGGGGGGCAAGGGTAATCCGGAATATGGCAGCCTGCGCTATATCGGCACCAGCTTCCTGGTGCTCGTCTTTATCCTGTTGGTGACCCGCTTCACCAAGGGCTTTTTCAGCAATATCTCGGTGCTGCTCGGGATCATCTTCGGTTTCGTGGTGGCCATCGCCATGGGCGAAGTGAGCCTCGATGGCCTCGGCGAGGCAGCCTGGTTTGCCCCCATAGTGCCCTTCGCCTTCGGCTGGCCCACCTTCGATCCCATCTCCATCGCCACCCTGACGGTGATCATGCTCATCACCTTTATCGAATCCATGGGGATGTTTCTGGCCCTTGGCGACATCGTCGGCCATCCGGCCAGGCGCGGTGATATCGTGCGCGGGCTGCGGGTGGATGGCATCGGCACCATTATTGGTGGGATATTCAACAGCTTCCCCCACACCTCCTTCTCCCAGAATATCGGTCTGGTGAGCGTGACCGGAGTATCTAGTCGCTGGGTCTGTGTGATGTCGGGGGGGATACTGCTCGCCTTTGGCCTCATCCCCAAGATGTCGGTGCTAGTCGCCTCCATCCCGCCCTTCGTACTGGGGGGCGCCGGTATCGTCATGTTCGGTATGGTGCTGGCAACCGGGATCCGCATCCTGGCGCGCACCGATTACAACAGCAACCGCCACAACCTCTATATCGTCGCCATCAGTCTCGGAATTGGCATGATCCCGACGGTCTCCGGGAATTTTTTCCAGCAGCTTCCGGCGCAGCTACAACCGCTTTTTCATAGCGGTATCCTGCTGGCCACCATCAGTTCGGTGCTGCTCAACCTCTTCTTCAACGGCTATCAGCCGGATCTGACTCACCAGACCCGCCCCCTGTTCGTTGGCCCCATCAAACCGCAACAAAAGCAGGCATAACAAACAGGCCTCCGGACAGCGAGACTGTCCGGAGGCCTGTTGTTCATATCACCGCAGACCCAATCAGGCAGGCAACTGCGCGAAGCGCTCAACCGCATGCGCTACCTGTGCCAGACTCCCCTGCCAGAAGGCGGCCTCACGGATATCCTGCCCCAAATGCTTGGCTACCAGATCTTCGGCGCTCATCCGGCCGGTATCGCGCAACAAGGCGCGATAGGCTTCGGCAATGCCCTCTTCCCCCGCCGCCTTGCGGCTCATCAACTGCTGATAGACCCCGAGGCTGAACAGATAACCGAACAGATAGGGATAGTTGTAAAAGCCCAGCCCGGCGATGGAGAAGTGCGCCTTGGCCGCCCAGAACATGGGGTGATAGCGGGTCAGGCTCCCCTCATACCAGCGTCCCCACGCCTCGTCGGTCAACGCTTTGAGTCGCTCTGCGGATACATAACCCTGCGCCCGCTCGGCCACCAAGGCCTGCTCGAAATCGAAGCGAGCCGGGATATTGACCAGGAAGGTGGCCGCACCGTCGGCTTCGGCCCAGGCGATCGCCAACTGCTCTTCGGGACTTTCTGCCTGCTCGAACAGGGCGCAGCGCACCAGAGTCTCGGCAAAGATGGAGGCCGTTTCGGCCAGCGTCATGGGATAGCTGCGCTGGCTCATCGGCAGATCGCGAATGACCCAGTTGTGCCAGGCGTGGCCCAGCTCATGGGCCAGAGTGATGACGTTATCCATGGTGCCGGCATAGGTGACGAAGACCCGCGGTTCGACCGGTTCTGCAAACTTGGTGCAGTAGGCGCCGGTGCGGCGATTTGGCGTGGGCGCCGCATCAATCCACCCCTTCTCGGCCATCATGCGGGCAAACGCCCCCATCTCGGGATCGAAACGGCTAAAGGCATCGGCAATCAACTCGATCGCCTCATCAAAAGGAATGTCGCGGCTGCTGGAAGCAGGCGGCGGCGCAAAGAGATCCTCCGGCCCCAGATCGTCGAGACCAAGGCGCTCGGCCATCAGCTCTAGGGCGCGCTGGCCCAACCCACGGGCTCGCCAGGTTTCGCTCATCAGGGCATCGAGGGTGGCACGCTCGATATGGCTCTGGTGGCAGGAGAGATCCAGCGCATCGAGCAACCGGGTGTTGCCACGCTGGCGGGCCAGCTCCAGCCGCCAGCCGTTGAGGGCATTGAGGATGGCGGCCACCGTCTCCTGCTCTCCCTCCCAGCCAGCACTGATGGCATCAAAGGCTTCTAAACGCAGCGCACGTATCGGGCTGGAGAGCAGATTGCTCGCCTCGGCCAGCCCCATCTCGCGGCCATCAATGGTCAAGCGGATCTTGCCCACCAGATCGTTATAGAGGTTGCCCCAGGCGTGCAGACCATCGGTGCCCAGACCAATCACCAGCTGCTCCGCCGCCACCGGCAAGCGCTGATCCTGCAAACGACGCTCATGGCCCAAGCGGTACGCCTCCTCGCCGAGCAGCGGATCACTCATCAGCGCGGCAAATTCAACTTCCGGCAGCGCCAGCATCAGATCTTCCACCGGCGCCAGGGTCTTGAACAGATCGGCATTAAGGGCGCGGGCACGGGACGCCAGCTGTTTGGCCTGCGGATCCCGCGCATCCTGACTGCCGCGGCACGCGGCCAGAATGGCGACGTTCCAGCCGATATGGCGAATATCACGGGCGCGCAGCCGCACTTCCCGCAAGAAATCCAGCAGCGCTGCGTCATCGCCGCGCACCCCGTCCAGACCTGCCATATAACTGGCCAGATCTTCCAGCGCGTGGCGGGCAGCGCGCATGTCCGCTTCCAGCTCGGTGCTGTCGAGGCCCGGGTAGATATGGTCGTTATTCCACTGTTGTTGATACATAACTTCTCGCAAAGGCCTTTATCGGGAGGCACAACAGACCTGCGGGCAGCAAGTCCGACACCGGGCAACCCGACGGCCAAAAAATGAAGAGAGGAAAAAAGATAAAATGGCCCGCAAGCTCGCTTATCCCTTGGCCGGGGCAAGACGGCTCACCAGCGTCATCACAGCAACCAGCAGCAGACCCGCCACCACACCGGCCACGGCGTTGAGCAAGGTCGGCGTCACCGCCGCCAGTACGGCCCCTACAGTGGGCAGAGTGGCGACAACGGCGGCGGCACCTTCAATCAGGTGATGGGCAAAAGGCCAGCCATGCACCAGAATGCCGCCGCCCACCATAAACATGGCGATCGTCCCTACCAGCGCCAGCAGATGCATCAGCTTGGGCGCCGTACTCAGCAGTCCCTGCCCCACCGCGCGGCGCAGGGCGCTGCCATCAGGTTTTTGCAGCAAATGCAGGCCGATGTCATCGAGCTTGACGATCAGCCCCACCAGCCCGTAGACCCCAATGGTCATCAGCAGGGCGATGCCCGCCACTACCGAGAGCTGCAGCGCGAGGCTTGCTCCCTGTACCGTGCCAAGGGCGATGACGATGATCTCGGCAGAGAGAATAAAATCGGTGCGGATCGCCCCCTTCACCTTCTGCTGCTCAAACGCCACCAGATCATCAGGAATAGGAGCAGTGGATGCCTCACCTTCACTCGCCTCATGGGGCAGGAACTTGTGGGCCAGCTTCTCGGCCCCCTCAAAGCAGAGGTAGGCACCTCCCAGCATCAAGAGCGGCGTGATAAGCCAGGGCACCAGCGCACTGATGGCGATGGCGGCGGGCACCAGAATCAGCTTGTTGCGAAATGAGCCCTTGGCCACCGCCCACACCACCGGCAGCTCCCGATCGGCACGCACTCCGGAAACCTGCTCCGCGTTGAGGGCCAGATCATCCCCCAACACCCCGGCGGTCTTCTTCGCCGCCATCTTGGTCATCAGTGCCACGTCATCAAGCACGCTGGCGATATCATCGAGCAGGGCCAACAAACTGGTTCCAGCCATATCAAAGATCCCTTATATCAGTGAGAAACGTCTTCCCGAAAAATGTCTCGCGCTTGTTCACCACGACCTTGGTCATCAGCGCCACGTCATCAAGCACGCTGGCGATATCATCGAGCAGGGCCAACAAACTGGTTCCGGCCATATCAGAGATTCCTTATATCAGTGAGAACAACCCCGGGAGAGAGGTGTACGTCCCGATAACCACCGGGGTCAAGAGGGCCACCTCATGGCGATGGCAGGCCATCATCGGCCGAGCCAAGAATCCGGCGCTCGCCATCGGGGGGTTACGTCTTTCGGGCAAAAGATGGCACAGTGTAACGAGAAGCTGCCGTTTCGGCAGCACCCCTGAGCCATTTGTTCCTGGTTCCCTCTGAATCACATCAAGGAGTTCCCATGCCACCCTGGCAACCTCTGATCGATTTCTGGTTTGGCGACGAAGCCGATGACGTCCTGCGGGCCACACGGCAAGCCCCGCTCTGGTGGGGCAAAAGCAGCGAAACGGATGCCCTGCTGGCCAGCCGCTTTGGCGAGCTGGCAGAGGCCGCAGCCAAGGGCAGTCTCGCCCACTGGGCCGATCTCCCCAGCGGTCGGCTGGCGCTGATCCTGCTGCTCGACCAGTTGCCCCGCAATATCCATCGCGGCACGCCTGCAGCCTTTGCCCGGGATCCGCTGGCACGGGATCTCTGCCTGAAAGGGCTGTCCATCGGGGCGGACAAATCCCTCTCACCACTGGAGCGGGTCTTCTTCTATCTGCCGCTGGAGCATGCCGAATCCCGGGAGCAGCAGGCCAGAAGTGTGGCGCTGTTCGAGGCACTGGCTGCCGAGCAAGCTGGCACACCGGCGCAGGCGACCTTTGCCGGATTTGCCGACTTTGCCCGCCGCCATCAGGTGATCATCGAACGCTTTGGCCGCTTCCCCCACCGCAACGACATTCTGGGTCGCACCAGCACACCGGAAGAGGCGACATTTTTGCAGCAACCGGGCTCGGGCTTCTAAGCAGGCCATATAAAAAATCCCCGCCAGCTAGCTGGCGGGGATAGCAGATGGATAACAACTCTCGGCGTTACTGAATGCGATAGCGGGATATCTGCTGGTGGATGCTCTCGGTGGTGACATTGAGCTCCTCGGCTGCGGCTGAGGTCTCCTCCGCTGTGCTGCTGGTTTGCTGCACGACCTGAGCAATCTGCTCTACCTGGTGAGCGATCGACTCGGCGGCCGAACTCTGCTCGCGGATGGCATTGGTGATCTCGCCCACCTGCTCCATCACCCGGTGCGACGCACTGCGGATCTCGGCAATAATGGCGCCACTCTCGGTAGCCATGTTGACCCCCTGGCTCACCTTCTCCTCCACCAGATGCATGCGGGAGACCGTATTGTTCGACTCCTGCTGGATCGCCTCTACAGTGGCAGATATCTCCTGAGTGGATTGGGCTGTGCGCTCAGCCAGTTTGCGCACTTCATCTGCCACCACCGCAAAGCCACGGCCGGACTCCCCGGCCCTCGCCGCCTCAATGGCCGCGTTCAAGGCCAGCAAGTTGGTCTGCCCCGCCACATCACGGATCACGTTGACCACACCGCCAATGCGCGAAATGCCCTCACCCAGCGCAATGACCTCGGCCGAGGCCTGCCGAATGGAGTCGGCGATCTCGTTGATGGCATGAACGGTACGATCTATGGTTCTGCTTCCTTCGCTAGCCAGCTGCCCCGACTCATTGGTGATACGGCTCGTCTCCTGAGTACGCTGGGAGATATCTGTGATGCTGACCGTCATCTCTTCCACACCGGCGGCTATCAGACTGGTGGCATCATTGGCCTGATTAGCCGAGCTGGCCAGGTGCTGCGCTGCCTGAGAGAGGGATTCGGCAGTGCTCTTGATCTGCAAGCTGCCGACGGAAAATTCGGTAAATGTCTGTTGCAGCGTATCGAGCAATCGGTTGACCGCATTGAGGGTCAGACCAATCTCATCCTGCTGTTTCACATCCGCTCTGAGGGTAAAGTTGAGGTCGCGCTGGATCCGGGTCAGGGTATCCATGGCGGTGCGAAGGGGATTGGCCACCTGATTGAACAACCAGACAAACAGCCCCATCGTCAGCACGGTGGCACCACCGGCGATAAACAACAGGGTTTGCAGGCTGTTGTCATAATTCTCCTGGCCCTGCTTCTTGAGCGCCAGTCCCAAATCCATATTGAAGTTGACATGAAGCTCGATTGCCTTGGCAAACTGCTGGAACACTCTGGTGGCTTCTCCCGCCAACATGTCCCTGGCTTCATCGTTCTTGTTTTGTCTGGAGAGCTGCAGAACCTTGTCTATCTCCTGATAATATTGCGCAATAAGGCGCTGATCATCGTCGGTCAGGCGGCGATCTTCGTCATTGGAGAGCATCTCGGCCTTATATTTGTCCAACAACGAATTAATCTGTTTGCGTTTATCGGCAATGTCCGTCTCTATCTGCTGCATCTTGTCATTGTCGGTGTTGAGGATATGGCTCTGCACCCGTGAGTGCAGCTCATAGAAGACCGCCTGCACCTCCTTGATCAATGAAATACTGGGCACCGTATTGTCCGTCACATAGCTCAAGTCTCGATTGCCAGCCCCAAGGCGATTAATACTGAACCAACTGAGAAAAATGAGCGTCAGCATCACCAGCAGCGCTATCAGTTGCAGTCGACGAGCAATGTTCATAACCGTACACTCCAGATGGAAACTATCTAGCAGTGTAGACGAGCCATAAACAACAACGGCCCGCATTGGCGGGCCGTTGTTGTTTATTTTTCATAGCGTTGTGATCAGGCCTTGGCTGGCTCACTCTCACCCAGCGCGACGGTGTCACCCAAGCTGTCTTCGGTCTTGGCAACCACGCTGGCGGCGATGGCGTTGCCCAGCACGTTGGTGGCAGAGCGGCCCATATCGAGGAAATGGTCGATCCCCAGCAGCAGCAGGATGCCAGCTTCCGGAATATGGAACTGGTTCAGGGTCGCGGCAATCACCACCAGAGAGGCACGCGGTACCCCGGCCATCCCCTTGGAGGTGACCATCAGCAGCAGCAGCATGGTGATCTGCTGGGCCATGGAGAGCTCGATTCCATACGCTTGGGCAATGAACATCACCGCGAAGGTGCAGTACATCATGGAGCCGTCGAGGTTGAAGGAGTAACCCATCGGCAGCACGAAGCTGGCAATGCGCTTGTCACAACCGAACTTCTCCAGACGATCCAGGGTCTTCGGATAGGCGGCTTCAGAGCTGGCGGTCGAGAAGGCGAGCAGGATGGGTTCGCGGATCATCGCCAGCAGCTTGATGACACGACCACGCAGGAAGACGCTGCCCATGGCGATCAGCAGCAGCCAGAGGCAGGCCAGCGCGATGTAGAACTGGGCCATAAAGCTGCCGTAGGTAACCAGAATACCCAGCCCCTCTTTGGCCACCATGGCGGCGATGGCGCCAAATACCGCGAACGGCGCAAAGTTCATCACGTAACCGGTCACTTTCAGCATGATCTCGGCAGCGCTGGCCATCAGCACCACCACCGGCTTGGCCAGATCGCCGAGCGCAGCGGCGGCCAGACCGAAGAAGAGTGAGAAGACCACGATCTGCAGGATCTCGTTGGTGGCCATTGCCTCTACCACGCTTTTGGGGATGGCGTGGGTCACGAAATCTTTCAGGGTAATGGCACCGGCAGCAATGCCCGAGCTGGCGGTGTCATTGGGCAGGGAGAGCGAAAGCCCCACACCCGGCTGCATCAGGGTCACCATCACCAGACCCAGGCTCAGGGACATCAGGGAGGCCAGCATAAACCAGCCGAGGGTCTTGGCACCGATACGCCCCACGGTGCGGGTGTCGCCCATCTTGGCGATACCGACCACCAGGGTGGTGAAGACCAGGGGAGCGATGATCATCTTGATCAGTCGCAGGAAGATATCGGTCAGGATCGTGATGTTATTGGCAAAATCCGCAGCCTGATCTGCGGCAAACATGCGATAGCCCTGGCCGGTGAGGATGCCAAACATCATGGAGATGAGGATGGCGACCGTCAGTTTATTCATTTTCATGGGGGAGTCCCGGTTTTGATTGGTGCAAGCCGTAAACAGTGGCGTGGGAGCCACTACAGTCCGTTTTTGTGATCCGAGCCGTTGATTCCTGGCGGCTGGTATGCTGGGAGAATGCCTAAAAGCAGGGGGTAAATCTAGAGGCTTTATCCAGAATTTTATCCCGCCATTAGGTGTATGTGATATGGATCTTGCAAACCACCAATATTAATCACTGTTTATTTTGATTTCGGCGAGATAATTTGCATTCAGAGTTCGCTCATCGAGTGCCCGTGGCAACAGGCGAAAAGTGAGCAGCGCCGAGATGGTATGCTGCACCTGCATCTGGGCCATAAAGAGATCCGGTTCATCCTCGTCAAAGCCGAAGATCGGCCGTGATGGGGTCACCCTGACGGCATCACGGTTAATGGTCAGCTCATCGACCTTGAGCCAAGAGTAACCCTCTGCCAGTGCCAGCTCCCCTGCCCGCTTGAGCACATATTTGCGGGCGGTCTCCCTGTCCACCAGATCGTTGCCGACAAACTCCAGTTGCCACTTGTCCGGGCCAAGCCGGGTCTGGGAGAAACCGGTCTGGCCGTTCCAGAATGACTTTTCACTCTCGTAAGGGGTGGCGCAGCCCACCAGCAGCAGGGTGAGCATCAGCAGACAACAGGGTTTAGATACGGATGCAGACACGAGAGGCCTCGCCAGGCAAATGAGCAACAGAGTTGTTACTACACCATAAAGCGCGGTGGCAGCACAATCTGCTCACGCCAGCAGCGACCAGCGTGCATCACCACTGGCTTCACGCCTGTGCGGCGAATCGCAGGCAAAAGAAAAGGCCTTGTCGTTTGACAAGGCCTTTACCGGGGAATTTGGTCGGTGTGAGAGGATTCGAACCTCCGACCCTCTACACCCCATGCAGATGCGCTACCTGGCTGCGCTACACACCGACGGAGTCAGCTCGGCTGACGGGGGCAGAGTTTATGGAGATGACCCCGCCCTGTCAACAGGGAAACGCCGCCAATTCCTAAGCAACGGTGCGTTCGCCTGCTTTGCGAACAATCAGCGGTTAAAGGTCAGCCGCTTGCCCAGGATCTGGTCAGTCACCTGCCCGTTTTGCCAGGCGATCTGGCCGTTCACCAGCGTCATCTCCACCGTGCTGTGGAAGCGGTAGCCGTTGAAGGGCGACCAGCCACAGTGGTAGAGGATGTTGTCATCGTTGACCACATAAGGCTTGCCCAGATCCAGCAGCACCAGATCGGCGAAGTAGCCCTCGCGGATATAACCGCGATCCTGCACCTGGAAGCGCTCGGCCACCGCATGGGAGGTCTTCTTGACGATAGTCTCCAGGGTAAACACGCCGTTGTGGTAGAGCTCCAGCAGCGCCTGCAAAGAGTGCTGCACCAGCGGTACGCCGGACGGCGCCTTGAAGTAGCTGTTCTGCTTCTCCTCCCAGGTGTGGGGGGCATGGTCGGTGGCGATGATGTCGAGCACATCGTTGCGTACCGCATCCAGCAGTGCCTGCTGGTCGGCGGCACTCTTCACCGCAGGGTTGCACTTGATCAGGCTGCCCTGGGTCTCGTAATCGGCATCATTGAAGAAGAGGTGGTGCACACACACCTCGGCGGTAATGTTCTTGTCCTTCAGCTCGCTCAGGTCATGGCTGGCGGTAAAGAGCGACAGCTCCTTGGCCGAGGTCAGATGCAGCACGTGCAGCTTGGCACCGTATTTTTTCGCCAGCGCCACCGCCATGCTGGAGGATTTATAGCACGCCTCGTCACTGCGAATGCGGCCGTGCTCGCCCATCGGCACATTCTCGCCCCACTTGGCCCGCGCCGCCTCTTCCGCCTTGGCGATGGTCGGGGTGTCTTCGCAGTGGGTCACGATCATCACCGGACTTTCGCGGAAGATGGCCGCCAGGGTCTCCTGATTGTCCACCAGCATGTTGCCGGTCGAGGAGCCCATAAACACCTTGACCCCGCAGGACTGCTTGGGGTCGAGACGCTTGATCTCTTCGAGGTTGTCGTTGGTGGCGCCGAGATAGAAGCTGTAGTTGGCGACGGAGGAGTTGGCGGCGATCTGGTATTTGGCTTCGAGGGCGTCGAGGGTGGTGGTCTGGGGATTGACGTTGGGCATTTCCATGAAACTGGTGGTGCCACCGGCGACGGCGGCGCGGGATTCGCTGGCGATAGTCCCCTTGTGGGTCAATCCCGGCTCCCGGAAGTGGACCTGATCATCGATCATTCCGGGGATGAGATGGCGACCTGCGGCATCGATAACCAGCGCATCGGGCGCCTCGATATCCGGGGCGATGCGGGCAATCCGTTCCCCCTCGATCAACACATCGGAGGCATAGATACGGCCTTCGTTGACCAGGGTGGCATTCTTGATAAGCAGTTTGTTCATGGGGGGTTCCAGTTCCTTTGCCGATAATCGCGGGTCATAATAGCGCAAAACTGCCCTTTCTCTGTAGCAAGGCCTGACTGATGAAGTTATTTGTAAGAGATTTGACCGTGATCGACTCCAGCTACCTCTGCGAACGCCGCGGCATGGTGGGCGAGAGCTGGCTGGTAGATATCGAAATGAGCGGTGAGCTCAACGAAATGAGCATGCTGCTGGACTTTGGCCGGGTAAAGAAGCTGATCAAATCGATCATCGATGAAGAGGTGGACCACAAGCTGCTGGTGCCGACCGAGTGCCCGCTGATCCACGTCGAGACACTGGATGGTGACGAAAGCACAGTGGATCTGCTGCGCCCGGGTCGCTCCATCCATCTGCGCTGCCCATCCCAGGGCTTTGCCTTTATCCCTGCCCCGCAAGTTGATAAAGAGTCGGTGACCCGCTACCTGCTGGCGGTGCTGGCCAAACGGCTGCCGGGCAATATCAAGGATCTCTCCCTGACCCTGCGTCAGGAGGCGATCACCGGTGCCTTCTACCACTACAGCCACGGCCTGAAAAAGCACGATGGCAACTGCCAGCGCATCGCCCACGGCCACCGCTCCCCCATCGAGATCCACGTCGATGGTGAGCGCGACCAGGAGCTTGAGTTCAACTGGGCCGAACGCTGGGGCGATATCTACCTCGGCACCGAAGAGGACAAGGTGGCACTGACCGAGCTCACCTTGAGCCCCCGCGCCAATGCCCAGCTTGGCGAGCATCACACCGGCTTCAAATATATGGCGCCCCAGGGGCTGTTCCAGCTGGCCATCCCCACCGCCGAGGTAGAGATGATCGACACCGACACCACGGTCGAGCTGCTGGCCTGCTACATCGCCCGCGAAGTGAAGAAGATGGTGGGCGACAAGTTCGTCAAGATTGTCGCTTATGAAGGGGTCGGCAAGGGCGCCATCGCCTACGCGTAATTCCTGCGTTGACTACCGCAATAACAAGGCCCCGCATCTGCGGGGCCTTGTTGTTTCAACTCTCGACCATCAGGCGCTGAGGCGGAAGCGCTTGACCAGGCTCTCCTGCTGCTCGGCAAGGGAGTCCAGCTGCTGGCTGGTCTCGGCTACCCGCTCAATCCCCTGATAGTTGAGATCCGAGATATCGGAGATGCGGTTGAGGTTGGTGGCAATGTCGGCGCTGGTGGCCTGCTGCTGCTCAGCGGCAGAGGCGATCTGGCTCGACATGTCGCTGATCAGCACCACAATCCCCTGCACCTCCTCCATGGCGTTGTTGGCGTGGGAGCTCTGTTCGACGCAACTGTCCATCTCGCGGGAGCACTCCTGCATCACGGTTACCGCCTTGGCGACCCCCTGCTGCAGGTTCTCGATCATGGTCTGGATCTCGCTGGTGGACTGGGCGGTGCGGCCCGCCAGACTGCGCACCTCATCCGCCACCACCGCAAATCCGCGCCCCTGCTCGCCGGCCCGCGCCGCTTCGATGGCGGCGTTGAGGGCCAGCAGATTGGTCTGCTCGGCGATGCCGCGAATGACATCGAGGATATTGCCGATCTGGCTGCTCATGGCGCTCACATCACCAATCACCTTGCCGGTCTGTTGCAGTTTGCCCGCCAGTTGATGAGTGGTGGTGATATTGCCTGCCATCACCTTGCGTCCCATCTCGGAGGCCTTCTCCACATCCTGCACCCGCTCCAGTGTCTGGTTGGCAGCCTGCGCCACCTCCCGCACCGAGGCCTCCATCTGGGTCATTGCGGCGGCGACCGAGGCGGTCTCCTGCCGCTGTTTCTCCAGATCCGCCCGCACCGATTCGGTGGTGCGACGGTTGCCGTGGGCGGCATCGTTAAGCTGGGCCGATGCTTGTGAAAGCTGCGCCAGTACCTCCCCCATCTGGGCGATCAGCAGGTTGATCTGGCTGCCCAGCTGACCAAATTCATTCTTGCTCTGAAAACCGATGCGCTGGGTCATGTCGCCCTGGGTTACTTCGGTCAGCACCCGCAGCAACTCCCTGAGCGGACGGCGAATGGCCTTGCCCAGGGTATAAGCCACCAGCATGGCAATCATGATGGCGACTACGATGCTGGCTCCCTGAGTCAGGGTGCTCTGGCTCTGTGCGGCTTTAGCATGCTGAATGCTCTGGTTCATCAGTTGCTGGCTCTGATCGGTGATCCGCTCAAGCCGATCCTGAATTGCCACGATGAGCGCACTCGCCTGCTTGCTCTTCTCCCGCATCTGCTCCTGCTGTTGCATCAGCGCCAGATACTGGGCCAGGACACCTTCATTACCGGTCGTATCGCGCACGAAACCGTGGACGTAGTGACCCATGTTGTTGTCGAAATCCTTGAGCTCACCCTGCAGATCCTTGATGGTGCTGTTGAACCCCTCCATCTGCATCCTGTTGCGCTTGAGCGCGGCTTCAATGGGGGCCGGAATGCTCTGATTGAGAGCATCCATGGTGGAGAGTTCGATAGCGGAGAGCTTGGTGGTCAGGGTCTCGGAGAGCATCTTGATGAAGCTGTCGTCGATGGTGATCATCATGTCCCCCAGACTCTTCTTGAACTGGGGCAAGCTGACCTGAAACTGCCCCTTGGCCAGATTGACCTTGTGCAATCGGGTGAGCAGCGCCTCGTGTTCGCCCGGCAGGGTATCGGTCAGTTGCAGGTAGCTGTCGACCTGCTGGCTGAGCGTGCTCATCTCCCCTTGCAGCTCGGGGTGGTGGGCGACCTGCTGGCGCAAGGCATCGAGGCTCTTGCCTACCGCGGCCTTGGCCTGTTTCAGTTCGGCCACTTCGGCAGGCAGCAGTTTGGGGTCCTGCTCGGTGAGCACATCCCCCAGCCACTTGTTGGCACTAAGCAGGGTGATCTGGGTCTGGCTGCTGGCAATCACCAGCGGCATAGACTGCCGGGTCACCTGTTCCAGCGCTCCCCCCAGGGTATTCTGACTACGAAATGTGAGTAGTGAACTGGCCACCATCACGGCCACCAGGATCGCGAAGCCAAGGTAGACTCGCTGCAAGATGGAGAGATCCGACATTGTTTGTTTCATTATTGTCCCGCTGTATATGCAAAAGTCCCTTGCCTGAGTACCCCGTCCTTTTGATACCCTGCAGACCCCTGAACAGGCGCTGCAGATGACGTCCCTCTGGCTATCGGTATTCTTAACAATAACTGAAGGGAATGGGACATCAGCTGTGTCAAATCTCGGCTTGTGTCACACTTGACGCGCTGCTCGCCTTCTTTCGGGAGCCGCTTGGGATGCAAGTTCAATTTTCTTTTTCATATAAGGGAGTTAGCCATGGCGCAAGAAACCATTTTCAGCAAAATCATCCGTAAAGAGATCCCTGCCGACATCCTTTATCAAGACGATCTGGTCACCGCATTCCGGGATATCCAGCCCAAGGCCAAGACCCATATCCTGATCATCCCGAATGTGCTGATCCCCACCGTCAATGACGTGGAAGCCGAACATGAACTGGCCCTTGGCCGGATGTTCACCGTGGCCCGCAAGCTGGCAAGCGATGCGGGCATCGCCGAAGATGGCTACCGCCTCATCATGAACTGCAACCGCCACGGTGGGCAGGAGGTCTACCACATCCACCTGCATCTGGTCGGCGGCGAGCCGTTGGGCCCCCTGCTCAGCCTGTGATACTCCCGAGCATTCGACTGGCCGGCCTGATGCTGGCCAGTTTCCTGCTGGGAGGCTGCGCCTCCCACTGGCAGGATATGTTTGTCTCCTACTCCGACCAGATGGTGCCCTTGCGCAACCAGCTGCTGCTGGGCCATGCCGCCGAGGCGCTGCCCGAAGTGCGCGACTCCACCCTCGGCGATGACACCTTTGTCCTCGATCGCCTTGAACAGGGGCGTATCGCCTGGCTGGCGGGGCAAGATGCGGACAGCAAGCAGGCGTTCACCGCCGCCGACAGCCGCCTTCAGTGGGAAGACAATCAGGCCGAATACCGGCTGAGCCACGGTCTGGATCAGGTGGGCAGCCTGCTTACCAACGACCAGTCGATGGCCTATCTCACCCCCGATTACGAACGCACCATGCTGCACCACTATCTGGCCCTCAACTACCTGCAACGGGGAGATGCCGATGGCGCCTTGGTGGAGGTACGCCGGGCCAATCAGGTGCAGGAGCAGGCCCTGAAACGGCGAGCCGATGAGGTACGCAAAGCGAAGGATGAGAGCGAAGAGGCCGAAGCAGAAGGCGAGATACGCCAGCTGATGTCGCGCGGCGCACCGGATCTCGACCGGTTGATCGGCAAGGTCAAGAACGGTTTTCAGAACGCCTACACCTTCTACTTTTCCGCCGTGCTCTATGAGGCGGCCGGGGATCTCAACGATGCCTGGGTCGACTATCAGCGCGGCTACCAGATAGCGCCAGACAACCGCAGCCTGCAAGATGCCTTGTTGCGTCTGGCGCGGCTACGTGGCTCACCGGACGAGATCCGCGAGACCGAGAAAAAGATAGGCCGCAAAGCGCCGCCGCTTGCAAAAGATCAAGGCCAACTGGTGGTGCTGTTTGAAGATGGTTTGATCCCGGCACGGCGAGAACTGTTCCTGCCGCTCCCCATTTCCACCTCCCGCGGCGATTTTCGCACCTTTACCGTCGCCATCCCCTATTACGATAATCGGGCCAGCGACACCGGCCCGCTGACGGTGGAAGTCGGCAAGCGGGCCTGGCAGACCAGCGAGCTGGTCAGGCTGGAAGCGCTGGCCGCCAAAGATCTGCAAGAGCGGCTGCCCGGCATGCTGACCCGCCAGGCGCTGCGACTGGTGGCCAAGGAGCAGATGCGCCGCACCGCCGCCAAAGAGGGAGGGGATGTGGGCAATATTCTGGTGGGGATCTTCAACACCCTCTCCGAGCGGGCCGATACCCGCAGCTGGCTGACGCTGCCAGCTCAGGCATCGAGCTGGCAGGGAATGGTGCCAGCAAGTGACATCAACCTCACCCTGAGCGCGGGGGCGGCGCAGCGGCAATTGCCGCTCACCATCCACAAGGGACGCACCACCCTGGTCTGGGTACAGCGCCTCGGCGCCGGCCTGACCACCCGGGTGATGCCGCTCTGAGCAAGCGGCAAAGAGAGATGAGCAAGACGATTAACCGGGCAGCCCCAGTGCTACCCCACTCACTCCAATTAAGGAGAGCAAGATGAAAGCATACGGGTTGGCCCTCGGGCTCGCGCTGCTGCTGACCGGCTGCGCCACCAACACCTCCGGCGTGGCGCTCTATGGCCCGGCGGGCGGTGCACCCACGCTGGAGCAGCATCAAAACGTCAACGTCACCCTGACCGAGCTGAGCCGCCGCCAGCAAAATGGCCTGCTGCAGGTCAATGTGGCCGCCGCCAGCACCCAGCGCGGCGATAACAAGCTGCAATATATCTTCTATTGGTATGATGAGGCCGGTCAGGAGGTCGCCAGCGATGGCCGCGGCTGGACCCCCATCAAGCTGCATGGCTATCAGACCCGCACCCTATCGGCCCTGGCGCCCAGCCCCGCGGCGCAGGGTTACCGGATTTACGTACGCGAAGTGATTGAGGAATCCTACTGATGAAAATGAATCATGCCCTGCTGATCCTGACCGGCGCGCTGCTGCTGGGCGGCTGCTCCAGCACCACCGTCAGCTATGGCGATCCCACTGAAACCGAAACCGTCACCGTCGATTACGGCTCAAGCGATCTGCAGGCCATCGCCGACAAGATGGCGGACTCCATGCTCGCCTCCCCTGCCACCAGCGAGATCACCGCAGGCGGTCGTCCGGTGATGTTTATGGACTCCATCCGCAACAAGACCTCCGAGCACATCGATACCGAAGCCATCACCGATACCATCCGCACCAAGCTGCTGCGGGCCGGCAAGTTCCGCTTCGTCGACATGAGCAAGGTGGCCGCCGTCAAGCAGCAGCTCGAATACCAGCAGAGCAGCGGCATGGTGGATCCTGCCTCCATGGTGCGGCTTGGCAAACAGACCGGTGCCCGCTACATGGTCTATGGCAACCTCGCCAGCATCGTCAAGGACAATGGCAAGGTGAAGGATGTCTACTACCAGATGACCATGAACCTGATGGATCTGCAAAACGGCGAACTGCTGTGGGCCGATCAGAAAGAGATCCGCAAACAGGCGAAGAAATCCACCTTTGGCTGGTAACAGGCTCCCGGTGACAGGCAACTGTGATCCGCTACTGGCCAGCCTGCCCGCCCCCTGGCGGGAGGGGCAGCTGGAACCACTCGGGTTAGGCCTGACCAACTGCAACTATCGACTGCGCCTCCCCTCGGGGCGCAGTTACTTTTTGCGTCAGGGCCACTCCGACCCGGTGCGCCTTGGTATCGACCGTCCCACCGAGTGGCAGCTTTATCAGGGGGCGATAGCCGAAGGACTAGCGCTGCCTTGCCACTATGGCGATCCCGCCAGCGGTCTGATGCTGCTCGAATGGTGCGATGAGCCAAACTGGGTGCACGCGGCGCCACCGGCAGTCGATCAGCCCCGTCTGCTAGCTGAGGTGCTGCGCAAGCTCCATCGCCTGCCGCTACCTGCGGTGGTGATGGCGGTGCGAGCCCACGCGGCGGGCTATCGCGCCCGACTGGCACACATCCCCTCCTGGCTGCCCGCCCTGGAGCGGAGCTTGCTCGTCAGCAGTGAGCCAAATGATTGCTGGCGCCCTTGCCACCATGATCTCAATCCGGCTAACTTGTTGGGAAGCAAACCCTGGGTCATCGACTGGGAGTATGGCGCGGCAGGTCACCCCGGCTTTGAGCTCGCCAGCATCCAGCGCACCCATGAGTGGCCCGCCGAGCGGCGCGACGAGCTGGAAGCGCACTATCTGCAGGCCGTGCCGCGCCACCAGTGGCCCGATTTTCAGAGCGAGGCATTTTTACCCTGGGTCGACTATATCGGCCTGCTCTGGGCCCTGCTGATGGCAGAGCAACAGCCCTCACTCGACTATGACACCCTGATCGCCATCAACCGGCAACGACTGGAGTAACAGATGATAAACAAGGTGCGCTGGCACAAGCCGAAAACCTGGGGTCTGCTGCTGATCGGCCTGCTGCTGACCGGCTGCTCCACCCGAGTGATCTACTACTGGCTCGATACCGCCATCATCTGGCAGCTGGATGACTACTTTGCCCTCTCCTATTCGCAGAAGGATCTGCTCAGCCGCGAAGTGAAGGGGCTGATGGCCTGGCATCGCCAGCACGAGCTGCCGCGCTACGCCAAGGATCTCGACGCGCTGGCCAAGGCAGTGGCCAGCCCCATGACGCCGGAGCAGATCTCGACCAATCTCGATGCGGTGCAGCAGAGCCTGACCCGCACGCTGGAAAACACTATCCCCCGCGCGGTCAGGCTGGCGCGCACCCTGACCGACGAGCAGGTGGCCCGCTTCATGACCGATCGGGTCAAGCGGCAACAGGAGCGGCAAAAGGACTTTGCCACTGAGCCCAGAGAGCAGATGCTGGCAGAGTTTCGCGACAAGATGAACAAGCGGCTCGAGTTCTGGATTGGCGAGGTGAAACCGGCACAGGCGCCACTGGTGGCCCAGTGGGCCGAATGGCAATACGAGCTGATGCCCCCCTGGCTCGAGTTTCAGGAGTCCTGGACCCAGGAGCTGGACAGGCTGATGAAGCAGCGCCAGAGTCCCGACTTTACCCGCGAGCTGACCAACCTGCTGGCCGAGGGGGATGGGCTGATGGATGGCCGCTTTACCGGCTATACCGAACAGTCGCGCCAGCGTACCGTCAACTGGCTGAGCGCCATGAGCCAGTCGCTGGATATCTCCCAGCGGGCCCATCTCTACTCCCTGCTTAAGGGTTATGCCCGCGACTTCAAGCAGATGAGCGGCAGCTGACGAGCGGCACCGAATGGTGCCATGCTCCCGGGGCAACCTTGTTCAAACCGGGCGCTTATGGTAGTTTGCCCTTTCTATTTATCGGGAATTAACTTTTTGCGCCTTATCGACAAAGTAAAACTGGTGCTGGTAACTCTGGTTATTGCCTTCACCCTGCTTTGTTCCATCGCCCGAATGGAAGGCCCGCTGCTACCCGCATCTCCCCAGAGTGAACAGCAGCAGACTCAGGTGTTCAATCAGCTCAGCGACAGCGATGATGGCATCATCAAGTTTGTCGGCAGCCATCAGAATCACCTGCTGCGTCTCGAACAATCCCTGCGCAGTGACAACCAGCCCAAGAGTGTGGTCTACGAGCTGATCCAGAGCTGGTCGGCCCAGGCCATCCTGCTGTTACTGCTCGGCTGGCTGATGCTGGCCCCCGAGCTCTATCACAAACAGAGTTTTCGCGATCGCTTCGGTGCGATGCATCGGCGCCATCTACAGCGCCAACATCTGCAATACCGCTTCACCCAGAGCTATCTGAACGCCTGACCCCGGAGGGGCTGACACATCCACTGTTTGCTCATCTCCTCTTCCTGACGGATCCGGCAACTGCCTGATCCGCATCTGATGCATCCCATTTTTTGCGCCTTGCCGAGCCTTGATGCTATCGGCCCGGACACCATTCTCCTGACAGAGGCTTGTTTGCCATGAGAAAGAGCAATCGCACCGTTCTCAACCGCATGAGCAAGTGGCAGTACGCACTGCTGCTGTTGATGCTGTTGACCTTTACCTTTTACTCCCTGCCCACCTTTTTCGGTGAGCAGCCCTCCCTTGGCCTGCACGGACAGCAGCGCCTGACCACCCAGCAACAGATGTTGCTGAGCGACAAGCACCTGACACCGGTCAAGGTGATCGAGCAACCTGAGCGGGTCGAGCTGGTCTTTGACAGCCAGGGCGAGCAGCAGCGAGCCAAGCAGTTGCTGGAGCAGCAAGGGGTCGACAGTGCCGCCCTGACCCTGGAGTTTCACTCCAACGCGCCGGCCTGGATCACCCGCCTCGGCGCCGACCCCATCAAGCTGGGACTGGACCTGCGTGGCGGCTCCCAGCTGCTTATCGGGGTGGACGTGGACTTTGTCATCGACAATCAGACCAAGAATCTGGTGGATACCCTGCGCACCCGCTTCCGTGAAGCCAATCTGCGCGGCGCCAGCGTCACGCGCAGCGCACAGGGCGCCGTAGCCGTCACCCTGCCGGAGGTGGCCGAACAGGAGAGCTGGCTCGCCATCATCAAGGAGAGTGCCGGTACCCGTCAGGATCAGTGGAAGCTGACCCGCTCCGGCAATGATCTGAAACTGGTGCTGAGCGAGGCTGAGCGTACCCTGCTGGTCAACAACGCCGTGACCCAAAACCTGTCGATCCTGAAAAAACGGATCAACGAGCTCGGCATCGTCGAGGCCTCGGTGGTGCGTCAGGGCCAAGATGGCATCCGTATCGAACTGCCCGGGGTGCACAACCCCAAGCAGGCGAAAGAGGTGATCGGGGCCACCGCCTCGCTGGCCTTCTACGAGGCCAAAGCCGACAGCCACTTCTATATCGCCGATCGCAACGGCCAGGCCGTCGGCATGGCGCGCAAGCCGGTACTCACCGGCGAGCACATCGTCGATGCCCGCGCCAATATGGGCGAGATGGGTCAACCCCAGGTCAATATCGTGCTCGACACCCTGGGGGGCAGCAAGATGAACCAGTTCAGCCGCCAGCATGTGGGCAAGCCGATGGCGACCGTCTTCACCGAGTACAAAACCAACGCCCAGGGCAAACTGCGCGCCCAGAGCGAGGTGATCAACGTCGCCACCATCCAGACCGCCCTTGGCAACCAGTTCCGTATCACCGGCATTGGCAGTCTGCCGGAAGCGCAAGAGCTGGCCATGCTGCTGCGTGCCGGCGCCCTCACCGCCCCGCTCAAGATCCTGGAGGAGCGCTCCATTGGTCCGACGCTGGGGATGCAGAATATCGAGGCAGGCTTCACCGCGCTGGCCTTCGGCATGGCAGGCATGATGCTGTTCATGATGGCCTGGTACCGCAAATTCGGCTGGGTTGCCATCACGGCGCTGGTCGCCAACCTGTTGATGCAGGTCGGCATGCTGGCAGTGCTGCCGGGCGCCGTGTTGACCCTGCCGGGGATCGCCGGTCTGGTGCTGACGGTGGGCATGGCGGTGGATACCCATGTGCTGATCTTCGAGCGGATCAGGGACCGTCTGCGAGAAGGGGGCTCACTGGCCAACGCCATCGACTTTGGCTATCGCTCGGCCTTCCACACCATTTTCGATGCCAACATCACTACGCTCATCTGCGCCGTGGTGCTCTACTCCATCGGCTCCGGGCCGCTGCAGGGCTTCTCCATCACCCTCATCCTGGGTCTGCTCTCCAGCATGATCACCGGGATCTGGGGGACACGCGCCATCATCAACCCCCTGTGGGGACGCAGCAGCGAGCGCACGCTGAAGGTGTAACGGGACAGCAGTCCCTCTGATGAGCGGCTTTGGCTGCGCCATCGGCCATGGATATGGCTGGGGCGGCCAAAGCAGAACACTATTTCCCGGCGTGTCGCGACACGTCGTGATGGGCCAACAGCCTGATGCTGGCTGGCCAAGGAGAGAATTATGTTGAGAATGATCGTTGCCATGGGGCTGACCCGTTGGCGTTATATCGGCCTGTGGGCTTCCATCCTGCTGACCGTGGCCAGCGTCGCCATCTTGCTGGTGAACGGCCTGACACTGGGGCTCGATTTTACCGGCGGGATCCTGCTGGAGTTTCATATCCAGACCCTGAAAGAGGCCCATGAGCTCAATACCATGCTGGTCTCCCCGCTGGCGGGAGCCGTTGAGCTGAGCTCGGCCGGTATTCCCGGCGAGTGGCTGATCAAGCTGCCCCCCCACGAACTGCCCTGGCCCGCGGCGGATCTCGCCACCATGCTAACCCAGCAGTTGGGGATGCCGGTCGAGTTGCTGCGCACCACCATCGTCGGTCCTCAGGTGGGTGCCGAACTGTTCCAGCAGGGGATGCTGGCGGTGCTGGTCGCTTCGCTGGCGATGTCGGCCTATCTGGCGTTTCGCTTCGAGTGGCGTCAGGCCATCGGCATCCTGCTCTCGGTGGTCCATGACGCCATCGTGGCGCTGGGGCTGCTGTCACTCTTTCAGATCGAATTCGATCTGAACATCATCGCCGGTTTGATGGCGGTGATCGGCTACTCCCTCAACGACAGCATCGTCATTTCGGACAGGTTGCGGGATCTGCTAAGCTCGCGTACCCAGATGGGCATCCACGAGTGCTCCGATGTGGCCATCAAGGCGACCTTCAGTCGCACCATGATCACCTCGGGCACCACCCTGTTTACCGTGGGCGCGTTGTTGCTGTTTGGCGGTGACGCCCTCTACGGCTTCTCCTTCACCCTGTTTGCCGGGATCCTGGTGGGCACAGTCTCCTCCATCACCGTCGCCTCGACCGTGCAGGAGCTGCTTGGGCTCACCCCGCAGGCCTACCAGAAAAAGAGCGAGGAGCCAGTGGCCAACGCAGCCTGACCCTTGCTAACCAGAGTCGGCTAATCGAGCCTCTACCAACTATGCCCTTGCCAACCATTGGCAGGGGCTTTTTCTACCCTCCCCCGCCAATCCCCGTCGCTCCTGTTACTGGCCAAGTCGCCTCAATTGACAACTGACCATATTGAAAGCAATGACGGATCAATCCGTCATTTTTAATAACAAAAAGGTCATTTTATTACGTCAAAAACCCTGAAATGTGACTGAAAGCACTTTCTTGAGGGTTCAAAGGAGGCAACATTGTAGTGATTTATCTACAAAGGGATATGAGATGTTGTTACAACCTGCCAATACAGCAAAAGCCAGACAGTTGCTGAACGAGACCATGGCTCTGGTACTCGCAGGAGGGCGGGGTAGTCGCCTCAAACAGTTAACCGACAACCGTGCCAAGCCTGCCGTCCATTTCGGCGGCAAATTCCGCATTATCGATTTCGTGCTCTCCAACTGCATCAACTCCGGCATTCGTCGGGTCGGTGTCGTGACCCAGTACAAATCCCACAGCCTGTTGCGCCATCTCCAGTCCGGCTGGTCTTTCCTGCGCTACCAGATGAACGAATTTATCGATCTGCTCCCTGCCCAGCAGCGAGTGGATGAGGTGAACTGGTATCGAGGTACCGCCGATGCGGTCTACCAGAATCTGGATATCATCCGCGATCACGCCCCCAAATATGTGGTGGTACTGGCAGGCGATCACATCTACAAGATGGATTACGCCGCCATGCTGCTCGACCACGTCAATATGGGTGCCAAGGTGACCGTAGCCTGCATCGAGGTGCCACGCAGTGAAGCAAGCGCCTTCGGGGTAATGGCTGTGGATGATGATCGCAAGATCAACGCCTTCGTCGAAAAGCCCGCCAACCCGCCTGCCATGCCGGGCAAGGCCGACACCGCGCTGGCCTCCATGGGCGTCTATATCTTTGATGCCGAATATCTCTACCAACTGCTGGAAGAGGACATTGCCAACGCGCAGTCCCATCATGATTTCGGCATGGACGTGATCCCCCGCGTGGTGAAAGAGGGCACCGCATTCGCTCACCCGTTTGGCATGTCCTGTGTCGGTTGCTGTCCGGATCGCCGTCCCTACTGGCGCGACGTGGGCACCGTGGACTCCTTCTGGGAAGCCAACATGGATCTCGCCTCCGTCACGCCGGAGCTGGATATCTACGATCAGGAGTGGCCCATCTGGACCAGCCAGAACATGACCCCTCCCGCCAAGTTCGTGCAGGACAGAAACGGTCAGCACGGCATGACCATCAACTCGATGTTTTCGGGCGGCACCATCGTCAGCGGCTCCTTCATCCTGAGCTCGGTGCTCTTCACCAATGTACGGGTCGACTCCTTCTGCACTCTGGATCAAGCCGTGATCTTCCCGGGTGTGGAGATCGGTGCCGGCTGCCGGCTGCGTCGGGTAGTGATCGACAAGGGGTGCAAGCTGCCGGAAGGGATGGTGATCGGTGAGAACGCCGATGAAGATGCCCGCCGCTTCCACCGATCCGAACAGGGGATCGTACTGGTCACCAAGCCCATGCTGGATGCACTGGCAAAAACGGCGCGCAAGCAGGCTGTAGAGCAGGCCGTACCGGCATAACTCTCCGACCAGCACTGTTATCGCGACAAAAAACGGGAGCCCTTGCAGGCTCCCGTTTTTTATAGCCACTTGCCCCCCGCCATTCGACCTCCCCTTTTTAGACTGTAAATATATAATTACAGCAGTAGCTTTTCATGGACAAATTTGGCAGTTAATCCAAACCTTTGGCGATGAGCAGTACTTTCATATTGCCAAAAGGCTATTAAATTCCATATTCACACTTGAAAGTTGGCATTTACTTGGTATTGTGATGGCCATTCGTAACGAAAGCGGTACTTTCGTAAACTTAAAATTACAGCTGGTAGTATCAAAACCAGTGTGCTGACTCTGACGAGGCGAAGAGGCTATGCAACGAGATCCCCTGAACAATATACATATCCAGTCCGAACAAGTGATGATCACGCCTGCCCAGCTCAAGGAGAAGTTACCCATCTCCGACAAGGCGCTGGCATTCGTGCAAGGGGCCCGCAATACCATCGCCGATATCATTCACCGCCGCGATCACCGGCTGCTGGTGATCTGTGGTCCCTGCTCCATCCACGATATGGACGCCGCCAAAGAGTACGCAACCAGACTCAAAGCGCTGCATGATGCCTATCAGGACTCTCTCTACATTGTCATGCGGGTCTACTTTGAGAAGCCGCGCACCACGGTCGGCTGGAAAGGCTTTATCAACGACCCCAATCTGGATGGCACCTTCGATGTGGAGCTGGGGCTGCACCGTGCCCGCGAGCTGCTCTGCTGGCTGGCGGAGCTGGAGTTGCCGCTGGCCACCGAAGCGCTCGATCCCATCAGCCCGCAATACCTGGCGGAGCTCTTCTCCTGGTCAGCCATCGGCGCCCGCACCACCGAATCCCAGACCCACAGGGAGATGGCGTCCGGCCTCTCCATGCCGGTCGGCTTCAAGAACGGCACCGACGGCAACCTGGGGACTGCCATCAATGCGCTGCAGGCGGCCTCCTCCCCTCACGCCTTTATGGGGATCAACCAGCAGGGCCAGGTTGCGCTGCTGCAGACCCAGGGCAACCCGGATGGCCACGTGATCCTGCGCGGCGGCAAACATCCCAACTACGACTCGGTCAACGTGTCGCTGGCGGAAGAGGCGCTGGAGAAAGCGGGCCTGCTGCCGAGCCTTGTGGTGGATTGCAGCCACGGTAACTCCAGCAAGGATCACCGTTTGCAGCCCAAGGTGGCCGACAACGTCATCCACCAGATCCAGGAGGGCAACCGCTCCATCATAGGGGTGATGCTCGAATCCAACCTGTTCGAGGGTAACCAGTCCAGCGAGCAGCCCAAGGAGCAGATGCGCTACGGGGTCTCCATCACAGATGCCTGCATCGACTGGGACACCACCGCCACCCTGCTGGCCCGCTGCCACAACCAGCTAGCTGACCCCCTCAAGGGCAGAACTGCACGGTAAGCCGTGGTATCTTGTCGTAACCTATTGAACAATCGAGGTATCACTAGTGGTGGCATCAAACCGCTCATGCCGTGATACCTTGTTGCATCTTGATTTTCAGGGCGCCGCCGCTGCGGCGCCAGCAGGGACTGGATATGGCTGAAGAGTTGAATGTACTCAGGGACAAGATAGATGCGGTGGACAAGCAGCTGATCGATCTGCTGGCCGCCCGTCTGGCCCTGGTGGGAGAAGTGGGTGAAGTAAAGAGCCGCCACGGCCTGCCCATCTATGCACCGGATCGGGAAGCGAGCATGCTGGCCCGCCGCCGCGCCGAGGCTGAGCAGTTGGGGGTGCCCGGCGATCTCATCGAAGACGTGCTGCGCCGGGTGATGCGTGAATCTTATGCCAGCGAGAAAGATACAGGCTTCAAGTGCATCAGGCCGGACCTTGGCAAGGTGGTCATCATCGGTGGTCAGGGCCAGCTTGGCCGCTTGTTCGGCCATATGTTCAGCCTCTCAGGCTATCGGGTCGAGACGCTGGAACAAGCCGACTGGCCGCGCGCTGACGAGATCCTCACCGGAGCCGGTCTGGTGATGGTGGCGGTGCCCATCGATATCACCTGCCAGATCATCGATCGCCTCGGCAACCTGCCCGCCCACTGCCTGCTGGTCGATGTCACCAGCGTGAAAGCGGCGCCGCTCGAACATATGCTGGCGGTACATCAGGGGCCGGTACTGGGACTGCACCCCATGTTCGGGCCGGATGTGGCGAGTCTCGCCAAGCAGGTGATCGTCTGCTGCCAGGGTCGTGACCCCGCCGCCAGCCAATGGCTGCTGGAGCAGATGACCATCTGGGGCGCCCGCTTGCAACAGGTGGAAGCCAAGGCCCACGATGAGGCGATGACCCTCATTCAGGCACTGCGTCACTTCGCCACCTTTGCCTATGGCTGGCACCTCTCCCGGGAGCAGGCCAATCTGGATCGCCTGCTGAGTTTGAGCTCCCCCATCTACCGGCTGGAGCTCGCCATGGTGGGGCGGCTGTTTGCCCAGGATCCCCACCTCTATGCCGACATCATTTTGTCGTCACCGCAGAACCTGGCGATGATCCGTCGCTACTACCAAAACTTCGGCGAAGCGCTGGGGCTGCTGGAGCGAGGAGACAGGGACGGTTTCATCAACGCATTCTCGCAAGTTTCCGGTTTCTTCGGCGAGCATGCCGACCAGTTCCTGCGTGAAAGCCGCATGCTGCTCGCCCAGGCCAACGACCGCCGCCAACACGGCTGATCCTGCAAAAGCAGCTACCTCATATCGCCAGAATGGGAAGATGCCTGGGCATCTTCCCATTTTATTTGTTACCGATTTAAACACTGACGTCAGTCACGCTCGGCCCTACGTCGAGCCCCCACAGCTGACTGGCCTCAATACCCTCCCCTGGCGCTGCCTCACATCCAGCAAGTATGCCCCCTCAATATCCACGCAATCCGCGCAAATAGCACCGCCCCTTGCAAGGGCTGCCAGACTCTAACGGTCAAACCAAACTGCTGCTAGCAAGGCTGTACGACGCAAAGGAGAACGGTGCACTCCCCATCAAAGAGATAAACAGGAAGCAGGAAGCAGGAAGCAGGAAGCAGGAAGCAGGAAGCAGGAAGCAGGAAGCAGGAAGCAGGAAGCAGGAGAGATTAACCGAGACAAATGGTTTGCCAAAGATCACTTAACACAGCAATCCGGCGATTTATCATGGCGCCAATCCGCTGTCGCCAAAAAAGAAAATGGCCGAGAAATTATCTCGGCCATTTGTAGCCTGGTCAAAGACTCAAGCCTGGATATTACTCTTGTTCAACTTATTAGAAGTTGTACTGCAGAGCAACAGTCCACTCGTCGTCATGCTTCTCGATACCCTGGATCTTGTACTCGGTGTAAGCTTTCAGCTTCGGAGTGAAAGCGTACTGAACACCCAGCAGGGTCTCGTCAACCAGATCCTTGTAAGTAGAACCGGCAGCTTGAGCGTTGGCCTTGCCTTCTTTGAAGTTGTAACCAGCCAGGAAGGTCCAAGCATCTACGTTGTAAGAAGCAGCCAGCTCGTAACCACGGCCGTCATCTTTCAGACCCAGGCTCTTGTTCTTCACTTCGCCTTCAGTGTAAACACCGGCAAAATAGAAGCCATTGATAGCGTAGTGCGCGCCAATAGCCCACTCGTCTTTCTTACCAGTCTGACCATTAACTTTGTTTTGCAGGTCGGAGTAGGCATAACCGGCGTTGAAGCCCAGGCCGAAGTCAAAATCGTAACCGGCGGCAACGGCATAAGCTTTCTTACGCTTAACGTCGGAACCAAAGATGGCATCTTCTTTGACCTTCTGACCAACGTCAGTGATCTTGACCGCTACGTCGTCATTGGTTTGGTAGGAAACTTTACCTTTGAAACCACCGAAGGTGTTGGAGTAGATAACCTGGCCTTCCTGACGACCGTCATAGAAGTTACCCGCATCGCCCCACTCGTTGAAAATATCGGTCGGCTCGAGTACGTCGTAGAAAGCAGTGTCGGTCTGACCGAAGATGATTTTACCGTACTGGGTGCCGTCAAAGCCTGCATAGATATGACGAGCATCGAACTTGCTAGACTTACCGTCACTGCCCTTGTCGGAGTTTTCAGCAGCAACTTGCCACTCGGTCTTGGCGATACCGGACCAAGTGTTGTTCAGAGCAACTTTACCGGACCAGCCCAGACGGGAAGAACCAATCAGCTCGCCATCGGTATCATCGTGCTCACCGTAGTAGTTAGCCTGTACACGGCCGTATACGTCGAAAGTGGTACCGTCTTTGTCATAGATCACCGCGGCGTTAGCGGCGGATGCAAACAGAGCCGGAATGGCAATAGCCAGAATTGTCTTTTTCATAGTTTCCAATGCCTACTGTAATTAAACACTAAGTTGTTGTTATTCCCTGTGTTAGCGATGTTCTTTGCATCACTATGCCGCCGAGACTAGCACCGGATTTTTTGAACCGCAATGAAAAAACTTGGAACTTTTTACGCAAACCATAGTCATGGAGGCAAAAATGTGAGCCAAGTCTCACCTGACGGCAAGGTAAAAGGAAAACGTTTACAATGAATCCTGCTGATTATTTGGACTCAAATAGTCTATTTTGCATGCAAATGACGCTAACTACCTGATAAACAACCAAAGTGGTCTGATCAGCGTAAAACTCCGTGATAATGGCTGTTGCCTCGACCTCACCGAGGGGTTGCGGGTATCCTTGTCCTTCGATTAACCCCTAACTGGCCTTCTCTTCATGCTCTCTACTCGCCTCAAAGCAACCATTCGTCAAACCTATCGCCAGATTTCGGATGGATTACCCGGTTTTGTGCCGCGCAAAGAGCAGAACTTTCTGGTGGCCGAGATAGCCAAAACCCTGACCGGCGAGTACGACAAACAACGCCGTATTCTGGTTGCCGAAGCGGGTACCGGTATCGGCAAATCCCTCTCCTATGCGCAGGGCGCCATTCCGGTGGCGCGACTCACCCAGAAGAAGCTGGTGATCTCCACCGCCACAGTGGCCCTGCAAGAGCAGCTGATCCACAAAGACCTTCCTTTTTACCACCGCCACAGCGAGCTGCCGTTTCGCTTTATGCTGGTCAAGGGGCGTCAGCGCTACTGCTGCGAGCATCTGCTGGAGCAGGCAGCCAGTGGCGCCGAGATGGCCAACTTCGAGCTCGACTTTGGCAGTCTGAGCAAATCCAAACCATCGGACAGCGACAAGGATCGCTACCAGGCGCTGTGGCAGGCCTACACCAATGGCAAGTGGGACGGGGATCGGGACAACTGGCCGGAGCCCATTCCCGACACTTGCTGGGATCGCATCGCCGCAGACCGCCACACCTGCAACAAGGCGCTAAGCCATCACCAGCACTGCCCCTTTCATCGCGCCCGCAACGACATGGAGAGCGCCGATGTGCTGGTCGTCAACCATGCACTCCTGCTCTCCGATCTCACCATGGGCGGCGGCATCATTCTGCCGCCCCCTGATGAGTGCATCTATGTGCTGGATGAGGCCCATCACCTGCCCACCATCGCCCGGGATCACGGCGCGGCATCGGCCAGCGTCAAAGGCTCGCGCCGCTGGCTGGAGAAGCTGGTACAAAGTGCAGGCAAGCTGGCGCGGACGCTTAATAAGGAAAGCCTGCTCGACCCCCAACTCAAACTGCAGGATGCGCTGGCCTCCATCCAGCCCGACCTGAAGGCGGTCGAGCAGTGGCTCAGCGCCAACGATCGGCTGTTTGGCAGTGAACCTCACTACCGCTTCGCCGAAGGGGTATTGCCGGATCCCCTGCCCATGCTGGCGGAGAATCTCAAGGAGTCGAGCAAGAAGGCGCTGCGGGCGCTGGATCGGATGCAGGGGGCCATAGGTGAAGCGCTGAAAGATGGCGAGATCCGCCGCAAGGAGGCCGAACCCCTGCTGGCCGAGAGCGGTTTTCATCTGCAACGGCTGGAGAGTTTCTGCGCCCTGTGGGAGATGCTGGGGCGCCATGTGCCGACCGGCAAAACCCCGCTCGCCCGCTGGATGGCCAAGAGCGATGACGGCGATATCTGGCTGCACGCTTCACCGATAGAGGTGGGCTATCTGCTGGAGGAGTGGCTCTGGTCGAAATGTTTGGGGGCCGTGCTGGTCTCCGCGACCCTCACCGCCCTCTCTTCCTTTAGCTATTTTCGCCATCAGGTGGGGCTCAAGGAGCACGACGGTACCCGCTATCTGCGCCTGCGCTCCCCCTTTGACTACCAGAAAGCCGAGCTCTATCTGCCCAAGATGGAGCACGAACCCAACTCACCAGCCTTTACCAATGAACTCATCAGCGTGCTGCCACGTATTCTGGCGGGCAAGGAGGCGAGTCTGGTGCTCTTCTCCTCCTACCGCCAGATGAATGAGGTGGCCGTTGGCTTGCGAGCCAAGGGACTGTCACTGCTGGTGCAGGGGGAAGCCTCCCGCAATGCCCTGCTCACCCTGCACAAGCAAAAATGCGATGGCGGTCAGGCCAGCATCCTGTTTGGTACCGGCAGCTTCTCGGAGGGGCTGGATCTGCCGGGTCACTACCTTACCAATCTGGTGATCACCAAGCTCCCCTTTGCGGTGCCCAACTCGCCGGTCGAGGAGGCCACCGCCGAGTGGGTGGAGCAGCGAGGAGGCAACCCCTTTCTGCAACTGACGGTGCCGGAGGCATCGCGCAAACTGATCCAGGCCTGTGGCCGCCTCATCCGCAAAGAGGCCGATCGGGGACGGGTCACCATTCTGGACCGGCGTCTACTGACCAAACGTTATGGCAAGGGGTTACTTGATGCCCTCCCCCCGTTTACACGGCGGTTCGAATAAATAAGCATGCCGTTATTGATAAATGAACTGACAACTGCACGAACATACACCTCCAGAAAGAGCCATTGCCGCAGTAGACCAAACCTGTAAAAATGAGCCCCTGTTTTCAGTGGGCAATCGCCTGACTGTTCAAGGAGATGAAATGAAACTGACTGTTCTGGTACCGGCGCTGGCTGGTCTGTTGTGGGCCGGTAGCGCCTTGGCTGATGCCAAACTGGAAGTATCCACCCCTTACATCGTGCAGTTGATTGATGGCCAATCCATCAACCCCCAGCTGCTCGACAAAACCAGCACCTTCCCCCTCTCTGCCGGCAAGCACCAGTTGGTCGTCGCCTTTGAAGGCAACTACTCCAGCCGTAACGAAATCAAGCTGGTGACCGCCGAGCCGCTGGTGCTGAACTTCACTGCAGCCGACAATCAGCAGCTGGTGCTGGACTATAAAAAGCCCCGCAATGAAGCAGAAGCCAAACAGTTCCTGAAAGATCAGAAAGTGGCGCTGAAAGACAAGGTCACAGGACAGCAAGTGAGCAGTGAACAGTTCGTAATGCCGAAAGTAGAGGGCTTCCAGCTGACCCGTGACTATCAGCAAGAGCTGATCAACATGGGCAAAGCCTTCAACCAGCCCAAAACCGTTGCCGTCTCCTCTGCTGCCGTGATGGCTGCCGCCAGCGCACCGGCCCAAGCCGCGCCCAGCAAGGCGCAAAGCAATCCGGAAGCCCTGACCCAACTGCAAAACTGGTACAACAAGGCCGATGCGGAAACCCGCAAAGCCTTCCAGATCTGGGTTATCCAGCAGCAGTAATCCGGAAACATCATCCTGACCCGTCGGGAATGACAAGGGGAGCTTGGCTCCCCTTTTTCATATCCAGGTTCATCTCTGCATCGATGGAACAATGCCCTGATGTCACTGCATATTTTCTATCACCCCCTCTACTCCTCCCTGGCCCTGCCCGAACGCCATCGCTTCCCGCTGGCCAAGTATCAGGGGCTGTTTGAGCGCTTGCAGGTGCAGGGTTACCCCCTTGGCGAAGCGCCGTCGGCCACCCGGGAGCAAATCTGTCGCATTCACGATGCTGATTATGTCGCGGCGGCCCTGAGCGGCCAGCTGGAAGATCGCGCCATCCGCAAGATCGGTTTTCCCTGGTCACCCATTCTGATAGAGCGCACCTTGCGCTCGGTGGGTGCCACCGTTGCCGCCAGCCGCTATGCACTTGAGCAGGGCTGCGGCTTGCAGATCTCCGGTGGCTACCACCACGCCCACCGGGATCACGGCAGCGGTTTTTGTCTGTTCAACGATCTGGTGATTGCGGCGCAGGCTTGCCTCGACGAGGGGCGCTGCGAACAGGTGCTGATCGTCGATCTCGATGTGCATCAAGGAGATGGCAGTGCAGCCCTGTGCGCCGGACGGCGCGATATCATCACCCTATCCCTTCATGGGGAGCACAACTTTCCCCATCACAAAGCCGCCTCTCACCTCGACTTTCCGCTGCCAAGCGACATGACGGACGATGCCTATCTCACCACACTGCAACAGGCACTCTCGCTGGCACTGCGGCTTTATTCGCCGGATCTCATCCTCTATCAGGCGGGCGTCGATGTGCATCATGCCGACGAGCTTGGTTATCTCTCCCTGAGCGATGCAGGGGTTCGCCTGCGCGATGCCATGGTATTTGGCTGTGCAATCAAGCATGGGTTGCCCATCGCGGCGGTGCCCGGTGGCGGCTATCGCCGCGACTGGCGACAGCTGATCCCGCTTCATATGTCGCTGTTTGAGACGGCGCGCCATCGTTTTGGCTGATGGCATGGCTTTATATGGCGCGGACACGCCATCAGAGTGGGAGGAGATTTCTCTAGATAAAACAGAAGAGGCGACCCCTGGGGTCGCCTCTTCGTGTTCCGTCATCTCGGTCACACAAGCTCGCTCGTTGTCAGGCAAGCTCGGGACGCCTGAGGATAATTATTTCTGACGCTTGCGGGCGTACTTGCGACGGGCGCGGGCCTGACGCTCCTCTTCCCGCTCGGCCTTCTCTTTGGCTTTTTGCTCGGCTTCTGCCGCGGCTTCGACAATCTCGACGCTCACCATCTCCGGCGTCTCCAGCGAGATGCGGCCAAGCAAGCCGGAGCGGAACTCGTTGATCAGGATCTCGGACGCCTTGTGCAGGTCGGCCAGCCCCCCTTTGCGCATAAACGCCCGCTGGCGGGCGATCATCTCCAGCAGCTCGATCTCGGTCTCGGGCAACTCGTCAATCTGGTAGCGCGCCTTGATCCGCTCCGGATAGGCCTTGATGAAGTAGTCAGCGGCGAACATGGCGATATCGGCATAGTCGAACACCGTGTCCTTGATGGCCGCTGTGATGGCCAGACGATAACCGCAGGAGGGCGGATTGAGCTTGGGCCAGAGGAAACCCGGGGTATCGGTCAGGATGACGTTGTTATCCAGCTTGATCCGCTGCTGGGACTTGGTCACCCCCGCCTCGTTGCCAGTACGGGCGATGATGCGCCCCGCCAGGGTATTGATCAGGGTGGACTTGCCCACGTTGGGGATCCCCATGATCATCGCCCGCACGCCGCGCAGCTCAAAATTGCGCTCCGGCAGCATCTCGTGGCAGAGAGTCAGCAGTTGCTTGATCTTCTCCGGCTCTTGTTGCGTCAGCGGCAGCGCCTTGATCCCCTTCTCTTTTTCCATGTGCGCCACCCACAGATCGGTGATCGCCGGATCGGCCAGGTCCGCCTTGTTCAGCACCTTGATCACCGGGGTATCACCACGCAGCTCGGGCACCAGCGGGTTTTCGCTGGAGAAGGGGATGCGGGCATCGAGCATCTCGATGATCACATCGACCTGGGGCATGACCTCGGCAATCTCTTTGCGGGCCTTGTGCATGTGACCGGGGAACCAGTTGATGGACATATCCGTTACTCTCTGTGGGGGCTGCGGGCGGGCGCATGGAACAACAGGCGCTCTGCCGCGGGCATCGAACGAAGGGGGCGCATTTTACCTGCTGCGGGCCTCTTTTGACAGGTCATTCTAACCATCACCTCATCAAATCAGCAAACCGCCGAGGCGGAGCGACCTTGCCGGAAGCGACCGGACCAACTGGCTCAATTGACAGATAACACATTGATATAGTGTAACATTTTCATCACTTTTTCACACAACCGTCACCGATAGTCAGTAAAAGTGTCATCTGCCCCCTCTAGGCTGCGCTCAGGTTTTACAAGGAGCGAACCCCAATGAGAAAAATGGCAGGACTTGCAGTGATGATCGGCGCCGCCCTGGCTGCCGGCTGCAAATCAGACAATGACACGGTGGCGACCAAGCCCGCAGCCCAACCCACCAACGTCATCTTCTTCCTCGGTGACGGCATGGGCCTCAACACCCTGACGGCAGCCCGCATCTACGGTGTCGGCGAAGAGGGTGATCTCACCATCGATACCCTGCCAGAAACGGCCTTTATCAAGACCTTCTCCCACGATGCCCAGGTCACTGACTCGGCCCCCTCCATGGCGGCCTACATGACCGGGGTCAAGAGCAACAACGGCGTCATCAGCATGGACGGCGACGCCACCTATGAGAGCGACTGCAGCAAGAGCGCCGGCAAGCCGGTGACTACCCTGCTGGAGCTGGCCAAAGCCGATGGCCGCGGTACCGGCGTGGTAACCAGTACCCGGGTGACCCACGCCACCCCGGCGGCTACCTATGCCCATATCTGCAACCGGGATCTGGAGGCAGATATCGCCGTCCAGCTGGTACCGGGCGGCAAAGGCTACAACAGCGCCCTCAAGGAGGGGCTGGATGTGGTGCTCGGTGGCGGCAGCAGTTTCTTCCTGCCCAAAGCCGACAAGGGCAAGCGGGAGGATGGCCGCAACCTCATCAGCGAAATGCAGGCCAAGGGCTACCAGTTTGCCAGCAATCTGGATGAGCTGAACAAGGCCGATGCGGGCAAGCCGCTGCTGGGTCTGTTTGGTTCCAGCCACATGAAATATGACCTGGACCGCCCTGCCAGCGAGCCGTCACTGGCCCAGATGACCCTGGCCGCCATCAAGCAGCTCAAGGGCAAAGAGAAGGGTTACTTCCTGATGGTGGAAGGGGGCCGCATCGACCACGCCCTGCACGACACCAACGCCAAGCGGGCGCTGCAGGACACCATCGCCTTCGACAACGCCATCAAAGCCGCCATCGACGAGGTGAAAAAGAGCGACCCCGAGCTGAAAAACACCCTGATCGTGGTCACCGCCGATCACGACCACACGCTCGTGCTCAACGGCTATGCCAAGCGCACCGGCAAGACCACCGCCGACAACCCCGGCGTACTCGGGCTGGTGAAGAACTACGAGACTGGCGAGCCAAGCAAGGATAGCGAGGGCATGCCCTACACCATCATAGGTTTTGGCAACGGCTACAACCGGGTGGATGGCCCGCGCAGCAGCGTCGCCCCACTCGACGATGCCACCGTCTCCGCCAATGACTACCACCAGGAAGTGGTGGTCAAGGTAGGCGAGATCGGCAACGAGACCCACGGCGGCACAGATGTCTTCCTCGGCGCCATCGGCAAGGGGGCTGACAGCTTCCATGGCTCACTCGATAACACCGCCGTGTTCGGCAAGATCAAGGCTGCGGCCAAGCTGTAAGGAGCACTTTCATGAGCAAACAGATGAACACATCCATCAAGCACACGCTGGTCTGCGCAGCCCTGTTCAGTGCGCTGGGCGCAACCTCCCAGGCACAGGCCGCTGATGCCAAAAACGTCATTCTCTTTATCGGTGATGGCATGGGGCCCACCGTGCTCACCGCCACCCGCCTGTTCAAGGTGGGAGAAGAGGGCAATCTGGAGATGATGAAACTGCCGCGCAGTGCCCGCATCAAGACCTTCTCCAACGATGCCCAGACCACCGACTCGGCCCCCTCCATGGCGGCCTACACCACCGGGGTCAAGATGAACAACGAGGTGATCGCCATGAGCAGCGACACCAAAGCCGTCGCCCCCGGCAAAGACGTCAATGGCAACAAAACCGTCAACAATTGCAGCAGCGATAACGGCAAGCCGGTGCCCACCATCCTGGAGCTGGCCAAGGCGGCAGGCAAATCGGTCGGGGCCGTCACCACTACCGAGCTGACCCACGCGACCCCGGCGGCCACCTACGCCCACATCTGCCATCGGGATGCCGCTTATGACATCGCCGCACAGGCCGTTCCTGGGGGCGCTGGCTATAACAGTGCCCTCAAGGATGGGGTCGATGTGCTGATGGGCGGTGGTGCCAACCACTGGACCCCCTACAGCGCCAGCAACAAGGGCGGTCGCAATGACAACCGCGACCTGACCGCCGAGATGAAGGCGCAGGGATACAGCTATGTCACTACCCAAAGTGAACTGGCCAAGGTCACCAGTGGTAAGGTGCTCGGTCTGTTCAGCAGCAAATCCCACCTCGACTACGAGCTGGATCGGGTCGCCAAGGGGGCAGCCAATACCCAGCCGTCCCTCTCCGAAATGACCGCCAAAGCGATCGACCTGCTGAGCAAGAACAGTCAGGGTTACTTCCTGATGGTAGAAGGCGGCCGGATCGATCATGCCCTGCACGGCACCAACGCCAAGCGCTCGCTCACCGACGCGGTGGCACTGGATGAGGCGGTCAAGACGGCGCTGGGTAAAGTGGATCTCAACAATACCCTGATCGTGGTCACCGCCGACCATGACCACACCATGACCATTAACGGCTACTCCGCCAAGGGCAATCCGGTGCTGGATCTGGTGAAAAATGGCGATGGCTCGACCCAGAACGACGTGGATGGCAAGCCCTTCACCACCCTGGTGTTCGGTAACGGCCCCAACCGCCCCGATGTGCGTCCCGTCCTCACCAGCGATCAGGTGATGGCCAATGACTATCTGCAGGAGACCGGCGTCAAACTGACATCGGAAACCCACGGCGGCGGCGATGTGATGCTGTTTGCCGATGGCGCCGGCAGCAACCGCTTCAAAGGCACGCTGGATAACACCAAGGTGTTTGGCAAACTGCGGGAGGCGCTCGGCCTGTAAGCAGCAGGGGCCCGGGTGCATCTGAGCAATCGACTCAGCGGCCCGGGCCCCGGCTCTTTCGAGCGACAGATGATGATGCGACTTTTGCTTTCGTTATGGCTGCTTGGCAGCACCCTCGCCTTCCCCCTGCATGCTGACGACACGCCCCCGGATCTCGCCGCCCGGATCAGCTATCACGACCGGAACACCGGCAGCGATGGCATCGCCAGAGAGAGTGTCTGGCAAGAGAAGTGGCTGCGGGTGGGCAATCAGGTGTGGAGCCAGCGGCTCATTCCCCTCCCCCTTGCCCGTGCCTATCACGCCACTCACGATGCCACCCCCGGCCACAAGCACTTTACCCACCAGATGGCAGCCCGCTGGGTCAGTCGCAGTGATGAAGGTGAGTTGCAACTGCGTTATGCCGACAGCTGGCACAACCAGCTGGTTGAGGTGCCGGTGGAAGAGTATGGCCAGGTGGCCTTCAAACCCGACTGGCCACGGATCCGCCATCTCGTCAACCCGGCGCTGATCGAGGGGATGACCCCGCTGGATGAGGCCGCCCCCGAGCAGGCCCGCTGGTATGAGAAGCGCGAAGGGCAGCAACGAACCCGCATTCTCTGGTCGAGTCAGTGGCAGCTCCCGCTGGTGGTCGAATCGGCCAGTCTCGACGGCTATCGCAGCTACCGGATGGAGGTGACCTTGCGCAAGCTGCCTGCTCAGCTCCCCTGGCAGCAACTCGCTGATTACGAAGTGCGCGATCTGCGCGATTTCTTCGACTGAGATCCCAACCCCTCAGCGAGCCCAACGACAACGCAGGCAGGAATGTTACACTCTGCATATTCGACTCTGGCTCACGACCTTGATGCGCGCTCTCTGCCTGCCCTTTTTTGCACTGCTGTTGTTGCTGGTACACACCGGTGCCCAGGCTATTGTGCTGGTGGCGGCCGAGCTGCCCCCTTACGTCATTCGCTCCTCTCACGGCAAACCAAGCGGTGTCGCCATCGAGATCATGGAAGAGGCCGCGCGACGCCTTAAAGAACCGCTCACCATCGAGTTGATGCCGCTGGCCCGAGCCCTCACCCAAACCGCCCATCGCAAGGATGTACTGCTGATACCGCCAGTACGCAGCTCTCAACGGGAGCATCTCTACTACTGGGTTTCCCCCATCCTTGATGAAGAGTTCCTCATTGTCAGCAATCGCCACAAGCATCCCACCCCGCTCATGATAAACGCGCTTCCTTCACTCAAGGTGGGCACCTTGCGTCACTCCTTCGGCCAGTATCTGCTCAAGCAGAGGCTGAATCTCGCCAGCCAAACCGTCGCCACCGAAGACCTCAATGCCCTCAAACTGCAACGAGGACGCATCGATGCCTGGGTCGCAGCCTGGAACGTCATCCTCTACAACCAGCAGACGGGCGGATTTTCCATCGATGAGATAGTAAAAGGCGAATCCTTGATGCGTACCCAGTTATTTATCGCGGCCAGCAAGGATTTTCCCTTCACCGAAGGGCGTCGCTGGCAAGCCGTGATTGACGAGATGCGCCATGATGGCACACTGGCGCGGATCATCCGTCAGTACAACTATCAGGTTCCTGAGTAGTCACTCAATCACGGTTGCCAAGGCCGGCCAGAATGGTTATGGTAGCCCCATGAAAATACTCGCTATTTCCTCGCATTTGCTCACACCCTGCTGAGCCCCCGCCTCGCTCCTTCGGCCGCGAGTCGCTTGGGGGCATGGCATTTTCAATCGATTGAACCTGTTGAATCCATTTTTGTAACACTTTGCGTGATGGCCAACCTGCACCCGCCGGTATGGGCCTATCCGCTATTGATAAGGAATATCTTATGAAACAACCTCATCTGGTTATCTCCAGCCTTGATCTGGACCGTATCGAACAACTGCTCGGCAACCACCCGCAGCATCTCGCCCTGCAAGAGGAGCTGGACCGCGCCGAGATCCGCGAACCGGCCGACATGCCGCCGGACGTGGTCACCATGAACAGCAAGGTACGCTTCAAGATGCAGAGCAGCGGCAACGAGTTCTGCCTCACCCTGGTCTACCCGCGCGATGCCAAGGGCGACGAGAGCAACATCTCGGTACTGGCGCCGGTGGGCAGCGCCCTGCTCGGTCTGAAAGTGGGCGACAGCATCGCCTGGCCGGGCCCGGCCGGTCGCACCATCGAGGTCGAAATTCTGGAAGTGGTCTATCAGCCGGAGCGCGCCGGCGAGCTGCACCGCTGAGTCCCACGGGCTGGTCATCCCCTGTTGATCAGCCCGCTTGCTCGCCCTTGCCAGCTGATCCCGATCAAGCTTTGTTCACCTTGCTCCCCGGTTTTTAGCCCCTTTTCCTGCTGCTGCTTGAGCCTGACTCGAGGGGCAGGTATCTTGTTGGCCGCGTCATGGTCATGACGCACCGAATTTCAGGCTGACATCATGATAAAAATTGCCCTTATCGACGATCACCAGATCGTCCGATCCGGTTTTGCCCAACTGCTCAATCTGGAGCCCGACCTGCAGGTGGTCGCCGAATTCGGCTCCGCCAGCGATGCCCTTGCCGGCCTGCCCGGCAGCGGGGCGCGCGTCTGCGTCTGCGACATCTCGATGCCCGACCAATCGGGGCTGGATCTGCTCAAGCAGCTCCCCTCCGGCCTTGCGGTGGTGATGCTCTCGGTGCACGACAGCCCCGCCCTCATCGAGCAGGCGCTGCAAACCGGTGCCAAGGGATTTCTCTCCAAGCGCTGCAGTCCGGACGAGCTGATCGCCGCGGTGCGTACCGCCGCCCAGGGGGGGTGTTATCTGACGCCGGACATCGCCCAGAAACTGGCCAGCAGCAGCCGGGATCCCCTCACCAATCGGGAGCGGGAGATTGCCCAGTTGCTGGCACAGGGGCTGGAGGTGAAGGCCATCGCCGAGCAGCTCGGCCTCTCCCCCAAAACCGTCCACGTCCATCGCGCCAACCTGATGGACAAGCTCAAGGTCAGCAACAACGTCGAGCTGGCCCACCGCATGCTGGATAGCTGGTGATCTCCCGTTTTGCCAGCTATGTCGCCATCGCGCTGGCGGCCTGCTTCATCTTTGCCGCCGGCTGGTTTTGCCTCTGGAGCATCAGCCTGCATCTGGCGGGTGGCCCGGCGCTGGCGGTGCTGCTGTTCCCCTTCGGCCTGCGCCTCGGGTTACTGCTGCAAAGTCCCGGCCACTACTGGCCGCCGCTGTTGCTGTGCGAAGGGCTACTGCTCTACTGGCTCAATCTGGAAGTGGGGCTGCCCCACTGGCAGTGGTTGCTGATCGGCAGTCTGCTCACCCTGCTGCCGCTGCTGATTGCCCGCCGCCAGCCAGTGCGCAACGACTGGCAGCAACTGCTATTGCTGCTCGCCACCGTCTCGGTGGCAGCCCTGCTGCAATCCCTGCTCTGGCATCTGGCGGGAGAAGATGGCCTCTCGGCCCTGCTGCTCACCCTCACCGGCGGGCTCACCCTCACCTCCACCTGCATGCTGATCTGGCACTACCTTACCCGCGCTACCTGGGTGCCGCTCGGCCCTGCGCTGGTGGATCAGCCGGTAGACTGGCGCTTTCGCCATCTGGTCTGGTATCTGCTGTTGTTCGTGCTGAGCCTCTGGTTGCAGCTGGGGCTGCCCAACTCGCTGGTGCGCTTTACCCCGTTTTGTCTGGCCATCCCCATCATCGCCATGGCGTGGCGCTACGGCTGGCAGGGGGCGCTGCTCGCTACCCTGATGAACACCATCGCCCTGCTGGCCAGTCAGGCCTGGCACGATCACCCCCTCGATCTGCTGCTCTCCCTGCTGGCCCAGAGCCTTACCGGCCTGCTGCTCGGCGCCGGGATCCAGCGCCAGCGCGAGCTCAATCAGGCGCTGACCCGCCAGCTTGCCCACAATCGCCAACTCACCGAGCGGCTGCTGGAGACCGAGGAGAGCATCCGCAAGGAGGTGGCGCGCGAGCTGCACGACGACATCGGCCAGACCATCACAGCCATTCGTACCCAGGCCGGTATTGTTCGCCGCCTCGCCCCCGACAATGCGGGTGTGGGCCAGAGCAGCGCCCTGATCGATACCCTCTCCCTTGGCATCTACGACGCGGTGCGCGGTCTGCTCGGGCGGCTGCGCCCGCGCCAGCTCGACGACATGACTCTGGAACAGGCGGTACGGGCGCTGCTGCGGGAGCTGGAGCTGGAGCGTCACGGCATCGTCACCCGGCTGGAGTGGCAGCTGGCGGATGGGGATCTCTCCGATGCCCAGCGGGTCACCCTGTTTCGGGTCTGTCAGGAGGGGCTCAACAACGTGGTCAAACATGCCAACGCCCACTCGGTCACCATTCGCGTCCGGGCCAGCGGCGATCTGTTGCAACTGGTGCTGGAAGATGATGGCCGCGGTCTGCCGGAAAGCCGCCCGCAACAGGGCTATGGCCTGCTCGGCATTCGCGAACGGGTACAGGCCCTCGGAGGCAGTCTGCAACTCTCCTGCATCCACGGCACCCAGCTGACGGTCAACCTGCCCAGTCGCAGACGGGAAGAGATCCATGGCTAATCACCACCAGAGGGCCAGCCTGTGCTGAGTTTTATGAGAAGCGCGCCGCCCCGGCCCCTTATCCGGGATCAGGCCGAGATCGACACCACCTATCGCCACTGGCGGCTGCACCTGCTGCTGACCATGTATCTGGGCTACGCGGTCTTCTACTTCACCCGCAAGAGCTTCAACTTCGCCATGCCGGACATGCTGGCGAGCGGCATGCTGGACAAGTCCGACATCGGCATGCTCTGGACCCTGTTCTACATAACCTACGGCTGCTCCAAGTTCTTCTCCGGCATCATCAGTGACCGCGCCAACCCGCGCTACTTCATGGGTGTCGGACTGATGGCCACCGGCGTTATCAACATACTATTCGGCCTCTCGTCGGCACTCTGGATGTTTGCCGCCCTCTGGGTCGCCAACGCCTTCTTCCAGGGCTGGGGCTGGCCCCCCTGCTCCAAGCTGCTCACAAGCTGGTATTCGCGTACCGAGCGCGGAGTCTGGTGGTCGGCCTGGAACACCGCCCACAACGTCGGTGGCGCGCTCATCCCTCTCATCGTCAGCACCATCGCCCTGCAGCATGGCTGGCGCTACGGCATGATAGTGCCCGGCCTTATCGCCATCATCGCGGGATTGTTCCTCTGCTGGCGGCTGCGGGATACCCCGAGTGCCATGGGACTGCCGACAGTAGGCGAGTGGCGCAAGGATGCCATGGAGCTGGCCCAGCAGACTCAGGATGTGGGGCTCTCCCATCGCCAGATCCTGCGCAAATATGTGCTGGGCAACCCCTATATCTGGCTGCTCGCCTGCTGCTACGTGTTGGTCTATGTGGTGCGTACCGCCATCAATGACTGGGGCAACCTCTACATGACCGAGCAGCGCGGCTTCAATCTGATGAGCGCCAACTCGGCCATCTCCATGTTCGAGGTGGGGGGCTTTATCGGCGCCCTGGTGGCGGGCTGGGGCTCGGACAAGCTGTTCAATGGCAACCGTGGCCCGATGAACCTCATCTTTGCTGTGGGGATCCTGCTGGCGGTGGGGTCGCTGTGGCTGATGCCCTTCTTCAGCTATGTGATGCAGGCGGCATGCTTCTTCACCATCGGCTTCTTCGTGTTTGGCCCGCAGATGCTGATCGGCATGGCGGCAGCGGAGTGCTCCCACAAAAACTCGGCGGGGGCCGCCACCGGCTTTGTCGGCCTGTTTGCCTACATGGGGGCGGCGCTGTCAGGCTATCCGCTGGCCAAGGTGATGGAGATCTGGCACTGGAACGGCTTCTTCGTGGTGATCTCGGTGGCGGCAGGTGTCTCGGCCCTGCTGCTGCTCCCCTTCCTCAAGGCGCAGGCACCGAGACCCCCTCAAGCGAATGCAGATTAGCGGGTGGCAGCTAACGAGCTATATCCGGCAAGCAGACAGGGCGCGGATCACCGCGCCCTGATTTTATTCCTGAACCTATTCCTGCATCAGGCAGCTTGACAGACCCGGTTCTTTCCTTCCCGCTTGGCCCGATAGAGAGCGTCATCCGCACGGCTGAACAGGCTGTCAAAGTGCCACTCCCCCTGCCAGTAAGCAATACCCATGCTGACGGTGATATGAATCCCCTCCACCTCGCTGGCCGCAAGCTGAACCAGCAGTGACTGGCAACGGGCGATGGCCTCGTCTGCGGCGACATGGCGAAACAGCAGCACAAACTCCTCACCCCCAAAGCGGCCCGCCAATACCCCCTCCAGCTCGCGCAGTGCCAACCCGACCCGCTCCAGCACCCGATCACCCACCTCATGACCATGCCGATCGTTGATCTGCTTGAAGTCATCCAGATCGAGCACCACCAACGCCCCCTGTTGTGCAGGGCGTCCCCGGGCCAGACGCTCCATAAAACCACGGCGATTGAACAAGCCGGTCAGCGGGTCATGACTGGCCTGATAGCGCAGCTCCAGCGCCCGGTGCTGGTTGCAGAGCAGCAGCACCCCGAAAGTGAGCATGGAGCTACCCACCAGCATGGAGACATAGGGCAACACGTTGAACAACTGACGCTGGAACGGGCTTTCGATCACCTCGCCCCACACGGTAAACATCCGCATCAATGTCATGGCAATCAGCACCAGATTGAGGCCAATCAGCACCCAGACTGCCACCTGATAATCAGGGCGGCCGTGACGCCAGAGCTGCCAGATGATGAGCGTGCTGAGCATGAGGAAGGTGGCGCTGCTGATCATCACCCGTACCGCAATCCGGCCATCGATGGCGACCGACCAGGTCATGATGGCGGCAAACAGCAGGATGAATCCCCAGCAGGCAGGCCAGCCTGGCGATTGCCGGAAGAAACAGCGCTGGGCAACCAGCAGCAGCGACACATGAAAAATCAGGAAGACATTGCCAACCCAGGAGCCATAGGGGGTGGGGGTCAGCAGCAAGCTGGCAAATCCAGCCTGACCCAGCATGGCAAACAGACTGGACCACCACCAGACCCCGACACCGGGAATATCGTTGTGGGTGACGCGAATGATGGTAAGAGTGAGGAAACCGAGACAATAGCCACACAAGGCCATGATCATCAAGGTAAAAATATCCAGCTTAAGCAGTAGTGAGGCGTCCATACCAAAGCCATGCAGAGAGGGTAACTGAGTATATGAGAAGCGTTTGCCAAGACCCAGTGGGACTTGATGGTTTTCATAATAAAGCCCGTTCGTTTGCTGACAAACAGCGCAATGAGCGTGATATCCCATCAATACGTATTTGTCTCCGCCCCTGAAAAGAGTCTCTTATGGAGCTTATCGGTGCAATAAGAGCCGCAAGCGGCGCCTTGGCTTTGTAACAAAATGTCTTGGGCATAATTTGGGCTTGAACCCACCCCATTAGATAGATATGTTGTTTTCGTGTGATTTTATGAATGAAGCCATGAGCAATAAATGTCTCTAACCTGTTGAGTCTTCTGACACAATCTGTTTTTGGTACATTTTTCACTCAACCACTATTCATAGCATCTCATATGGGGCTTTTGTCCCGCTCAAGACATTCATCCTGTCTTGCCTGTTGCCGGATGCAGCAGTCTCTTGTGCCACGGAGTCGCACGGGATCAGGTTCAAGGCCGAACACACCACCGACAGAGACGTCACTTATGATCAAAAAACTGATTCTTTCTACCCTGCTGTTTTGCGGGATCGCCACGGCGGCCCCGACACCTGCCCCCACGTCCACCCTGGATGCCGTGCTCGAACGCGGCGTGCTGCGAGTCGGCTTCGACGCCGGCTATCAACCCTTCGAGATGACCAACAAGCAGGGCCAATACATCGGCTTTGATGTGGATCTCGCCAAGATGGTCGCCAAAGAGATGGGCGTGAAGGTCGAGTTCGTCAACACCGCCTGGGATGGCATCATTCCGGCACTCCTGACCAACAAGTTCGACGTCATCATGGGCGGCATGACCGTCACTCCCCAGCGCAACCTGCGGGTCAACTTTGCCGATCCTTACATCGTGGTCGGCCAGACCATCGTCCTGCGCAAAGAGAAGGCGGGCGAAATCAAATCCTTCACCGACCTCAACGACCCGAAATACAAGATCGCGGTCAAGCTCGGCACCACCGGCGAGCAGGCAGTCAAGCGCCTGATCCCCAAAGCCACCCTGCTGCAGTTTGAAACCCAGGATGACGCCAAGCTGGAAGTGATCAACGGCAAGGTCGATGCGTTCGTCTATGACCTGCCCTACAACGCTATTTTCGCCTCCCAGAATCAGGGCGCCGTGGTGCACCTCGACAAGCCGTTCACCTTCGAGCCGCTGGCTTGGGCCATCCGCAAAGGGGATCAGGACACCCTCAACTGGTTCAACAACTACCTGCGCCAGATCAAGGGCGATGGCAGCTACGACCGTCTCTACAAGAAGTGGTTCGAATCCAACGCCTGGCTGAATCAGCTCAAATAACCTCCGGGGGGCGGCACATGCCGCCCCTGCACCACGCAGCTCCCCACACAATAACGAGAAGAGGTTGTGACTGTGCACACACCCAAACCGACAAGACAGATGGAAAAACAACCCAATCAGCTGCTCTGGCATGGGGTTTTCCTGCTGATGCTGCTGGTTGCCGTATTCGGCATCTACAAGGCTGTCCAGTCAGTGGATTACACCTGGCGCTGGGAACGCATTCCCCAATACATCGCCTATCAGGCGGAGCAGAAGAATCTCGCCGAATTTGACGGCACCGTGATGGCGGGCACCAGCGAGGCCGAGAAGGGCAAGCTGTTCCTGCAAGACGATCTCGACCCCAATGTGCGGCAAGCCATTGCCAGTACCGGCGTACAAGTCGCCGAAGGGGATACCGTTTTTCGTGGCGATACCCTCGACACCCAACTGAGCTGGACTGCAGGCCCCATTGCCTGGGGCGTCTGGGTCACCGTCAAACTCTCGCTGGTGGCGGGCATCTTCGCCATCCTGCTCGGAACCCTGGCCGGGCTGGCGCGTCTCTCCCCCAATCCGGCCCTGCGCAATCTGGCGGTCACCTACGTTGAGCTCATCCGCGGCACGCCGCTGCTGGTGCAGATCTTCATCGTCTACTTCTTTATCGGCACCGTGCTGAACCTCGACCGCTTCACCGCCGGGGTCGCCGCGCTGGCGGTCTTTACCGGTGCCTATGTGGCGGAGATCGTCCGCGCCGGTATCAGCTCCATCCACAAGGGGCAGATGGAGGCGGGTCGCAGCCTGGGTATGACCTCGGCCCAGACCATGCGCTATGTCATCCTGCCGCAGGCGTTCAAGCGGGTACTGCCACCGCTGGCAGGCCAATTCATCAACCTGATCAAGGACTCCTCGCTGGTCTCGGTCATCTCCATCACCGATCTGACCAAGGCCGGTCGCGAGGTAGTCAGCTCCACCTTCAGTCCGTTCGAGGTATGGTTTACCGTCGCCTTGCTCTATCTGGTGCTGACCGGCACCCTCTCTTTCTTGGTACGCCGTCTCGAGGTGAAATATGCACGCAGCAACTGATCCCATCATCAAGGCGACCGGCGTAGAGAAGTTCTACGGCAGCGAAGTGCACGCCCTGAAAAACGTCAGTACCGAGGTGGCAGAAGGGGAAGTGGTGGTGATCGTCGGCCCCAGTGGCTCGGGCAAGTCCACCTTCCTGCGCACCCTCAACCAGCTGGAGACCATCAACGACGGCAACATAGTAGTCGACGGCATCAGCCTGACCGAGCCGGGCGATGTCAACAAGCTGCGGGAAGAGGTGGGCATGGTGTTCCAGTCCTTCAACCTCTTTCCCCACCTGACGGTGCTGGATAATATCTGCCTCGCTCCGCAGAAGGTGCGTGGCCTGTCGCGCCGTGAGGCCGAAGACAGAGCCAAGGCGCTGCTGCTGAAAGTGGGGCTGTCGGTGAAAGCAGCCAGCTATCCCTCCCAACTCTCCGGTGGTCAGCAACAGCGGGTAGCCATTGCCCGGGCGCTCGCCATGCAGCCGCGCATCATGCTGTTTGACGAGCCCACCAGTGCGCTGGACCCCGAAATGGTGGGGGAAGTGCTGGATGTGATGAAGGGGCTGGCCCGCGAAGGGATGACCATGGTGGTGGTGACACACGAGATGGGCTTTGCCCGCGAGGTAGCGGATCGGGTGCTCTTTATGGAGAGTGGCGAACTGCTGGTGGATGAAAAACCGGCCGATTTCTTCGACAATCCTCCCTCCCCACGCCTGCGCCAGTTCCTGAGTCAGGTGCTGTAGCCAACATGCTCTGCTGGATAAATGAAGAGGGACCGCAAGGTCCCTCTTCTTGTGTGTCACGCTGAGCAGGCTTAACCCAGCTGAACCCGAGTGCCCATCTCATCGGCTCAGCGCGGGGACTTTCCCAAATAGCGCTCCACGATCACTTTCACCCCGTCACGTTTTTTGAGCTGATAGAGCTCCTTGTCAAACTGGTCGATAAAGGCCTGTTTGTAGGGGTACTCCCCCTTGCGGCTGTAGCCGAGAAACCCCTGCTCCTTGCTGAGCACCGGCCCCTGTTTGAGCAAGGACATATCGGCCACCGCCAGCTGATCGGCCTTTATCATGTTGAGCAACTCATAGAGCAGGGAGAGGCGATCATTGATGGTGCAATCGACCCGGCCGCGGACAATCTTGAGCAAGTTCTCCCGATTGCTTTTCACCTCCTCCACGTCGATCTGCTTCTCTTTTACCGCCTGCCAAAAGGCATCACCGCCGACGGCAAAACCGGCGTTCATGCCAAAGCGTAAACCATGATAGTCGAGCGGAAACCTGGCCTGCGGAGTATTGACCGCAACACTGGCGCCGCACATCACCACCAGCTCTTCATCCAGCATCGGCTGGGAGTAGGGCCACATCCAGGGGCGACTGTCGGGCTGGTAGTAAGGCGGAAAGATGGCGAAGGCGCTGCCCTGCTCCACCATGCTCAGACCGCGCCGCCACGGCATCGGCTTGAGCACCACCTCATAGTCAGGCATGGCAGAGGTCACCTCGCGGATAATATCGGCATAGATCCCCCTGACCTCCTCCCCCTCCTGCCAGGAGTAGGGGGGATAGTTGGCATCGGCCAAAATTTCAACACGGGTTTTGGCCTGGGCCATCATGCACAACCCCAGCAACAAGCAACACCAGACGCGCATAAGCCAGCACCTCCTGAAAAAGCCTGCATCAAGCATAGCCATCCGCCGCACCTTCCTCTGCTGCCGCGCCATATTTCATGCCATCTCTTCGTTGGCAGAAAAATGTTAATGAAATATTAAAGCCATCCTTTATGCTGGAGAGCAATTGCTCTGAATGGATGGCCGCATATGGATGTGCAACTGCTTCTGCTCTACCTCTCCCCGGTTTTTCTGGCCTTTATCGGCTGGGAGATGCTCTACCTGCGCAAACATGGCGCGGCCCTTCCAACCGCCACCTACCAGTGGCGGGATCTGTTCGCAAACGCCGCCCTGGCCCTGATGCACCAAGGGGGCGATGCGCTGGCGGCCATCGCCATTGCTTATCTGTATGACACCCTATGGGGCTGGCGGCTGTTCGATATCGAGCTGAATCTCTGGAGTGTGCTACTGCTGTTTCTGTTGCAGGATCTCTGTTACTGGCTGTTCCACTTCACCAGCCACCATGTGCGCTGGCTGTGGGCTTCCCACGTGGTACATCACAGCTCGGAGCGGCTCAACCTCTCCACCGCCTTTCGCCAGAGCCTGATGTATCCCATCTCCGGCATGTGGCTGTTCTGGATCCCGATGATTGTCATCGGCTTCCCGCCCGAGGCGGTGGTCGCCACTGTGCTGCTGAGTCTGGGCTTCCAGTTCTTCGTCCACACCCAGGTAGTGGGCAAACTCGGCTGGCTGGAGTGGATCTTCAACACCCCCTCCCACCACAGGGTGCATCACGCCAGCAACGCCAAGTACATAGACCGCAACTTTGCCGGGGTGCTGATCATCTGGGATCGGCTGTTCGGCACCTTTGTGGAAGAAGACCCGGCCGAGCCGTGCCGCTTCGGCATCACCAAGCCGATCCACAGCTTCAATCCCCTCACCCTCACCTTCCACGAGTGGCGCGACATGCTGCGCGACGCCCGTGGCCTGCCTTGGCGACAAAAACTCGCGGTGCTGTTTGGCAAACCGGCCGGACCTGCCAGCCGCTAAGCCTTCTCCCCAGGTCACAACTCTCGGATAGCAAGCCCCTGATAACCAGTCCCTGATAACAAGAGAGCGCCACAGTGGCGCTCTCTTATGGTCAGTCACATCTTCGATGTCAGAGATGGGCGAACGACCAGACGGCGGGGATCAGGCTCAGCAAGGTCACTCCGGCCAACAGCCGTTCGCGACCACTCAGGCAAAGATCTGCGCCCAGCTGACGGCGGCTGTAGAGAAACAGCAGCAGACCCGGCCCGTAGAGCAACAACGACAGCAGCAGATATTCCACCCCGGCAGCATAGAGCAGCCAGAAACCGTAACAACTCGATACCAGCGCTACCGCCCGCATCAGACCGCGGCCCTGCCCGCCCTCACCCTTCTTGCTGAACGAGAGCTTGAGCAAGAACAGGCCGATCAGCAGGTAAGGCACCAAAATCATCGAGGTAGAGATAAGCAGCAGGCTGGTGTAGCCCTTGCCGAGCAGCCATACCAGCAGCAGGCAAGTCTGCACCGTCAGGCTGGTGAGCCAGAGCGAGGCGATAGGCGTCCCATTGCGGTTCTGGCGCCGGAAGATGGCGGGAAACGCGCCGTGGCGTGCCGCGCTGAACGGCACCTCGGCCGAGAAGAGGGTCCAGCTCACGTAGGAGGCAAGCACCGAGACGATCAGGCCGACGCTGATGAGCAGCTTGCCCCATGAGCCGGTCATCTGGGCCATCAGCCCTGCCATGGAGGGGTTGGGCAGCGCCGCCAGCTCGGGTCGGCTCAATATTCCGAGCGCCAGCACCGAGATAAGCACATAGAGCAGCAACGCCAATACCACGCCAAGCACAGTGGCCGTGCCCACATCTCGCCGGTTTCTGGCGCGGGCCGACAGCACCGCTGCCCCCTCGATACCGGTGAAGACCCAGAGAGTGATGAGCATGGTATTGCGCACCTGCTCGGAGACCGGCACCGCCAGGGTGCTGCCCTGCTGATCCGCCGCGAAGGTGACCGGGTCGAACCAGTAGCAGGCGAACAGGATAAACAGCAGCAGCGGCAGGCTCTTGGCCAGGGTCGCCACCAGATTGAACAGCGCCGCCTGCTGCACGCCGCGGGCCACCAGCAGGTGCACCGCCCAGAGGATGCAGGACTCGCCGACAAACGCTGCCAGCGTGTTGCCCTCACCAAACCAGACCTGCTCCGGCGTATCGACGAAGCTGCCCAGCGCCGCAAAGGCAATGACCAGATAACCCACCACGCCGATGGTGGCGCAGAGCCAGTACCCCCAGGCGGAGAAGAAGCCCACCAGATCGCCAAAACCGGCGCGGGCGTAGCTGTAGATGCCGCCGTCGAGATCCGGTCTGAGTCGCGACAGATAGAGAAAACTCATGGCGAGCGCCAGGATGCCCACACCCGTCACGCCCCAGCCGATCAGCACAGCGCGCGCCCCCGCCACCTCGGCCATGTTCTGAGGCAGGCTGAAAATCCCCGCCCCCACCATGGAGCTGAACACCAGCGCGGTGAGGGACCAGAGCCCAATCTTGTTCTCTTTCATGGGTGCTCCTTAGCGCAACCGGCTGCTCAGCGCCTGAATATGCTCGGGGCCGATACCGCAGCAACCGCCGATCAAGTTCGCCCCGGCCCCGCGCCAGCGCTCGGCCCAGCCGAGATAATCCAGCGGCCCCAGATCGGCGCGGATCTCGTCCAGTCCGTCGTTGGCGGTGGCCTCTTTGGGCTGCGGCGGGAAGGCGTTGGCATAGGCACCGAGGCGGATGTCGATGCGACCCAGCGCCTGCAATCGGGCGCGAGCAACCTCGAGGGCCCCCTCGATCACCTCGGGCTGACAGCAGTTGAACAGGATGGCATCGACTCCAGCCGCCACCAGCGAGGTCACCGCATCGGCCACCCGCTCGCCGGAGCGCAGTCGCGGCTCGTTGCCCGGCGCCTCATCTTCCAGCGTGAAGGAAACCCAGAACGGCTTGCCATCGTCAGGCAACAGCGCTTTCAGGGCCAGTGGCTCGGCAATCAGGCTCATGGTCTCGGCCAGCCAGATATCCACATAAGGGGATAGCGCCCGGATAAGCGGCATCGCCAACTCGCTCACCCGGTCCGCCTTGAACAGGTCGGCACGGTAGGAGCCAAAGAGCGGTGGCAGAGAACCCGCCACCTGCACGGCGCCCTTCTGCTCGTCAGCCACCTCACGGGCCAGCTGACCAGCCAGCGCTGCCAATCCCTCCCCGTCGGCAAAGAAACGCTCATCGCCGATATGAAACGGCACCAGCGCATAGCTATTGGTAGTAATGACCCTGGCCCCGCTCGCCACATAGGCCTGATGCACGTCACGCACCGTCTCTGGCGCCTCCATCAAGGCCAGCGCCGACCACTCGGGTTGACGAAACGGTGCCCCCCGCCGTGCCAACTCGCGCCCCATGCCCCCATCCAGCACCCACAATTCCCTGGTTTTCATCTGTCGTGTCTCTTTGTTATGTGCGTTGTTTATTTGCGTATTTATCTGTTTGTTTTGTTGATCTGCGGTTTCGCATCGAATCGCTGCAGATCGTCCCGCTTCATCCTGGGAAGCCCTTTTATTATGCAGCCATAAAAACATATAGATGTTTAGATGGCTAGAGCAAGGTAAAACAAAGTGCCACGGGCGGCAATCAGTATCAGCAGAAATCAGCGTGCAAACGGCGAGGCAAACGCAGAAATGCAAGAGGCCACCCGAAGGTGGCCTCATCACTATCTTGATCCGCTGGTAACTTAACGCCCGGCCAGCACTCGCTTAATCTGTTTGACCCAGTCGGAGACCCGACCCTGCTGCGGCAAACCGCGCCAGATCTGCTCCCACTGGGCAGGGCTGAGCGGACGACCGAGGCGACGCTGTACGCCTGCATATAGGTAGTCATGGGCCGTGGTGGCCGCATGCTCGGAGGTGAGGAATTTGGAGACCGGATCGGTCAACCGCACATCCCGCATGCCGAGCAGCGGATAGTCGTTGTGCACAGCCGCCAGCATGGTCTCGCGCATAGCCGACTCGATGTAGCCACGGGCAAACAGGGCGGTCACCGACTCCAGCGACCCCTGATCCGGGCCATGGTACTGCTCATCAAAGACCGGGCTCGGCTCGGCCATGCCGCTTTGCACCACCGCATCGGGATCCGGCTGCGGCACGACCACCGCGGGCTTGGGGGCAACCGGCTTGGCTGCCACTGTGGCTTTGCGCGGCGCGCTCTGGCTACAGGCACCCAGTGCCAGGGCGAGCGCGACAAAGGCCAGCGCACGGGAATGAGACTGCATCTTCATGACTTTTATGTCGCTCCTTTTACGATTCCTGAGCTGGCTTCTCGGCAACAGCCGGTTCGACCCGGGTAACCAGCAGCTGATCAATCTTGTAACTGTCGATATCCACCACTTCGAACTTGTAACCGGCGTATTTGACCGAGTCAGTGCGCTTGGGGATCTTGCGCAGCATATACATGATAAAGCCGGCGATGGTCTCGTAGTTCTGGTTCTCGGGGAACTCTTCGATATCGAAGGCGCGCATCACGTCGGAGATGGGGGTGACCCCGTCCACCAGCCAGGAGTTCTCGTCGCGCTGGACGATCTGCTCTTCCACCACGTGGGTCGCCCACTCGCCCATGACGGTGCTCATCAGGTCGTTCATGGTGACGATCCCCACCACCAGCGCGTACTCGTTCATCACCACGGCAAAGTCGCCACGATGATTTTTGAAGTACTCCATCGCTTCATAGAGGTTCAGGGTATCGGGGATGATGATGACGTTCTGCACCAGGTTGCCACCGATCAGGTCGATGCTCTGGCCGCCGATAACGCGGATCAGCAGCTCTTTGGCATCGACAAAGCCCTTGATGCTGTCGAGGTTGTGGTCACAGACCAGAAACTTGTTGTGGGGATGCTCGGCGATCTTCGCCTTGATGCTCTCTTCACTCTCTTGCAGGGTAAAGTAGATGAGGCTCTCGCGGGCCGTCATGGCAGAGGTGACACCAAGGGACTGCAACTCGAACACGTTCTCGATGAGCTGATGCTCCTCGCGCTGGATAACCCCCGCCTCGGCACCAGCATCCATCACGGCATAGATATCGTCGGAGGTGATCTCGTCGTTGCGCACCGTGGAGACGCGCATCAGACGGAACAGGGAGTTGGCCAATCCGTTGAAGACCCACACCAGCGGCATCAAAAGGGTGACGAAGAAGAGCATGGGGCGCACCACCACCACGGCAATCTGCTCGGGCATGGTCATGGCCAGACGCTTGGGCATCAGGTCGGCGATCAGGATAAACATGCCGGTGACGAACACGAAGGAGGCACCGGAGCTGATCTCGCCAAGCCAGGGGCCCTGGTAGAACTGGGAGACAATCCCCTTGATGGCGGGGTTGAGGGCAGACTCACCCAGGATACCGCCCAGAATGGCGACGGTATTGAGGCCAATCTGCACCACGGTGAAAAAGTTGCCCGGCTGGGCCTGCAGGGCCAGCACCTTTTCGGCCTGGCGATTACCTTCATCCGCCATCACCTGCAATTTGATTTTGCGAGACGCGGCGAGAGAGATCTCGGAGAGGGAGAAGAACACACTGCCGCCAACCAGCAGCATTAAAAAGAACAAACTATCGGCAAAACTCATGATTAACCTATTGCTACACCCGCCTTAGCACAAGACGGCAAACTGGGCCCGGGAGACCGGACCGTGAGCCCATCCGGGACTCACACAGGGGGAGTATTCTATCAGAAAACAGCCAGTTGGGGGCTTTATCTTACTCCGACCAGTTATGCAACAAAAAAGGCGCTTCACGCGCCTTTTTATTCACTTCCGGTTAGCCCTTGCCCAGCAGGGTGCCCAGATCGTCCGCCTTGGTGTGGCGTACATCCTTGCCTTTAACGTAGTAGACGATGTACTCGCAGATATGCTGGCAGCGATCGCCGACCCGCTCGATGGCCCGCGCCGCCCACAGGACGTTGAGAACCTGGGGGATGGTGCGGGGATCTTCCATCATATAGGTCATCAGCTCGCGGATGATGGACTCGTACTCCCGGTCTACCTTGTCATCTTCCTTGTAGACCGCCAGCGCCGCATCCAGATCCATGCGGGCGAAAGCGTCGAGTACATCGTGCAGCATCTTGATGGTGCGACGGCCCATGTTCTCCAGCGACACCAGCGGCGGCTGCGGCTTGTTGGCGTTGTCGGTCAGCATGCGGGCGATCTTGTCGGCCACGTCGCCAATGCGCTCCAAGTCGGTGATGGTCTTGATGATGGCCATCACCAGTCGCAGGTCGGAGGCAGTCGGCTGACGCTTGGCGATGATGCGGGTGCACTCCTCGTCGATCGCCACTTCCATCGCGTTGACATTGTGGTCGTTGGCCACAATCTTGCGAGCCGCATCGAGATCCTGATCGTGGATTGCCGCGATAGCGTCGGTGAGCTGCTGCTCCACCAGACCCCCCATCACCAACACCTGATTGCGCACGCTCTCTAGCTCGGCATTGAACTGACCGGAGATGTGTTTATTGAGGTTCATATTGTCCATACAAATAATCCTTGATTGCTCCGATTATGCCTTAGCCGTTGAACTGACCGGTAATCTGTTTATTGATGCTCATCATGTTCATATCCATAACCCTTGTTCAACCACGCCTTAGCCATAGCGACCAGTGATGTAATCCTCGGTCTTCTTCTTGGCCGGTGTAGTGAAGATGGTGTTGGTATCCGAGTACTCGATAAGCTCGCCCATATACATGAAGGCGGTCTGATCCGACACCCGCGCAGCCTGTTGCATGTTGTGGGTCACAATCACCACGGTGAACTGGCTCTTGAGCTCGTTGATCAACTCCTCGATGGTGAGGGTGGAGATGGGGTCGAGCGCCGATGTCGGTTCATCGAGCAGCAACACTTCCGGCTCGATGGCGATGGCGCGGGCGATCACCAGACGCTGCTGCTGACCCCCGGAGAGACCGAAAGCGTTGTCGTGCAGACGATCCTTCACTTCGTCCCACAGGGCCGCACCGCGCAGGGAGCGCTCGGCGGCCTCATCCAGAGTGCGGCGATCGTTGATCCCCTGCAGGCGCAGACCATAGACCACGTTCTCGTAAATAGACTTGGGGAACGGGTTCGGGCGCTGGAACACCATGCCCACCTGACGGCGCAGGGCGGAGACATCCACGCTCTTGTCATAGATGTTGTGGCCGTGCAGCAGGATCTCCCCGTCGATGCGGCAGATCTCCACCAGATCGTTCATCCGGTTGATGCAGCGCAGCAGGGTCGATTTGCCACAGCCTGACGGGCCGATAAAGGCGGTCACCTGCCCTTTGGGGATCTTCATGTTGACGTTGAACAACGCCTGCTTGCTGCCGTAGTACAGGTTGAGATCCTTCACCTCCAGCGCGGTCTGCTCCGGGCTCAGGTTAAGCAGGTCCAGCGCGGTGTGCTGGGTAGACGTGGTCGTTACGTTGATCATCTGTTACCTCAAAATCTGTCGGTGGCGGCGGGCAATCTCATCGCCCGCGGCCGGAACGCTTGGCTGGCAGGGAACCCTGTCCCCTGCCCGTCTCTGTGGTAGCTGGCCTATCAATGTTCCAGCGACCGGAATTTCTCGCGCAAGTGGTTACGAATACCGATAGCGGTCAGGTTCAGACCCACGATCACCGTCACCAGCAGGAAGGAGGTGGCATAGACCAGCGGGCGGGCCGCCTCGACGTTGGGGCTCTGGAAGCCGACGTCATAGATGTGGAAGCCCAGGTGCATGAACTTGCGCTCCACATGCAGATACGGGAAGTTGCCATCCATCGGCAGGGTCGGTGCCAGTTTCACCACCCCCACCAGCATCAGCGGCGCCACTTCACCGGCCGCACGGGCAATCGCCAGAATAAGGCCGGTCATGATGGCCGGACTCGCCATCGGCAGCACGATGCGCCACAGGGTCTCGGCCTGGGTGGCGCCCAGTGCCAACGAGCCCTGACGGATGGTGCTCGGGATCCGCGCCAGCCCCTCTTCGGTGGAGACGATCACCACCGGCAGGGTCAGGATGGCCAGGGTCAGCGCCGACCAGATCACGCCGGGTGAACCAAAGGTCGGGCTCGGCAGCGCTTCCGGGTAGAACAGCTGGTCTAACGAACCGCCGAGTGTGTAGACGAAGAAGCCCAAACCAAACACGCCATAGACGATGGAGGGTACACCCGCCAGGTTGATCACCGCGATGCGGATGATCTTGGTCAAGCTGTTTTTGCCCGCATACTCGTGCAGGTAGACCGCTGCCACCACCCCCAGCGGGGTGACGATGATCGCCATCAGGAACACCATGAAGACGGTGCCGAAGATAGCCGGGAACACCCCGCCCTCGGTATTGGCCTCACGGGGATCGTCGGAGACAAACTTGCCGATCTGGTGGAACCAGTGACCCACCTTGGCCAGCAGGCTCATGTCGTTGGGCCATACCACATCCAGTACCCTGGACATGGGCATGGTCACCAGCTCGCCACGCATATCCTTGACGGTGATGCTGTCCCGGTCAGCCTGACTGCGCAGAGAGAAGAGCTCTTTTTCCAGCACCTGATAACGATCGTTAAGGGCCTGACGTTCACGCTCCAGCTGAGCTTTCAGCTGATCGGTCAGCTTCTCTTCCAGCTCGGCCTTGCGCTCTTTCAGGCGCAGCCGCTCCAGCTGATAGTTGATGCTGCCGATGTCCCCTTTTTGCAGATCGTTGGCCTGTTCGGAGAGGGCATTGGCTCTCGCCAGCACCCGCTGCAGGGCAGGATGCAGATCCGAAGTCAGCTCGCGGCCATCCTCTTTTACCCCGACGATATAACCGTAGAAGTTACCGTTGGTGGCACGCTCAACCATGGCCAGCTCGGCTGGCTGGCTCTGGGACTTGATGTCCGTCTCCAATACCCAGCGAAAATCGAGGTCGACGAACTCACGGTTGCCGGTCTTGACCAGATAGCGGGTCAGCAGCTCGCGCTCTTCCCCCTCCAGCGGCAGACCTGCGGCGCGCAGTCGCTCCACCGGCACCAGCTCGCGATCGTTGATCTCGCCGATCAGCACGCTCTTGTTGCCGCTGGCGTCCTCCAGCTGCCACTCATAGATGGGGTGCGGCCAGAAGTAGACCAGACCACGCCATCCGATCAGCAGCAGCAGACCCAGTACCGCCACCAGACTCAGGCTGACGGCTCCGCCGGTCATCCAGATCCAGGGGGCCCCTGATTTAAACCACTTACCCATTGTCGATTCCTTGTCCATTACAGAGCCGCCCCTTACATCGAGCTGTATTTTTCACGCAACCGCTGACGGACAAACTCGGCCAGGGTGTTGAACATAAAGGTGAACACAAACAGGACGAAGGCCGCGAGGAACAATACCCGATAGTGGGAGCTGCCCACTTCCGACTCCGGCATCTCCACCGCAATGTTGGCGGCCAGAGTACGCAGCCCCTGGAACATGGAGAAGTCCATGATGGGGGTGTTGCCGGTAGCCATCAGTACGATCATGGTTTCGCCCACGGCACGGCCAAGGCCCATCATCACCGCCGAGAAGATGCCCGGGCTGGCAGTGAGGATCACCACTCGGCTCAGGGTCTGCCACGGGGTAGCCCCCAACGCCAGCGAGCCCTGGGTCAGGTGCTTGGGCACCGAGAAGACCGCATCTTCGGCGATGGAGAAGATGGTGGGGATGACCGCAAAGCCCATGGCGATACCGACCACCAGCGAATTGCGCTGGTCAAACTTGATACCCATTTCGTGGGTCAGCCAGATGCGCGAATCACCGTGCATAAAGGCATTCTCGATGAGCGGGCTCAGGGCGAAGGCCCCCCAGCCAATCAGCAGCAGCACTGGAATAAGCAGGATGGCGTGCCATCCCTCCGGCAGCCAGGACTTGCCACGCTCCGGCAGGTAGTTCCAGACCAGTGCGGTCAACAGCATCCCCATCGGCAGCAGGATCAACAGCAGGATCACCCCGGGCAGCGCCCCCTCTATGATGGGCGCCAGCCACAGACCCGCCAGGAAGCCCAGGATAACGGTCGGCAACGCCGCCATGATCTCCACCGTCGGTTTGACGTATTTGCGCAGCCCCGCCGACATGAAGTAGGCGGTATAGATAGCACCGGCGACACCGAGCGGCACCGCAAACACCATGGCGTAGAAAGAGGCTTTCAGCGTACCGAATACCAGTGGCACCAGGCTCAGCTTGGCTTCAAAGTCGTTGCTGGCGGAGGTGGATTGCCACACATACTGGGGCTCCGGATACCCTTCATACCATACCTTCTGCCACAGGGCCGACCAGGTCACCTCGGGGTGATCGTTCTCCACCGAGAAAAGCTTGAAGGTCTCCCCTTGCTGCATCAGCAACAGGTTGTGACGGGGGGAGATGGCCAGGGCAGAGAGTTCACCCCCTTCCACCGTCTCGGTCAGCAGCTTGGTCTCGCCAGTGGCGTGGAAGAAGCTGATGATGCCGTCCTTGTCGGCACTGATGAAGGCTTTGCGATAGTGCTCGGGGGTCAGAAGATCCACCGCGCCATCGCCCTTGAAGTCACGGATCTGAGTGAACTGGCGTTTGCCATCTTTTGCCACTTCAAACCACTGGGAGATGATGCCGTTGTCGTTGCCCACCAGCAGGGAGGAGGCACCGGAGAGCAGCTCGACCCGGGTCACGTTGGCATCTGGCGCATTGATCTCCAGCACGTTGCGCACGGATATATTGCTCAGGTCATGAATGTCATAGACAGATAGACGATTGCCTTCCCGCACAAAGAGGATCCGCAGATTGGGAGTCAAAAGCATCTGATCCACATGGCGCGGCAGGGACGGAATGGTGTAGTTCTCACTGCTCCACTCAATCTCGCCGGAGAGGAAGTTCTCCTCACCGCTCATCACCATCAGTACGCCACGACCATCTTCGGTCACGGCGGCGGTCGCCATCTTGTCCTTGGTGGCCTCAAACACCATGGCACGCAGCGCTTTGCCCTGCGGATCGACCACTACCGGCTCCTCGCCAAAGGGATATTGCAGACTGGGTTCGATCACCCGCACATCGTTGGGATAGGAGACCTTGAACGCAGGCTGGACGACCTGCGCCTTGCCATCGGCGAAACCGTAGGCGATCAGCTTCTGACCAGGGGACGGTGGCGCCACCGCAGTGACATCACCGGTGACCTCAGCATGACCAAGGGATTGCCCGACCTTGATCTTGTCATCTCCCTGCACCGCGAAGAAGTTGACCAGTCCTTTATCGCTGAAGCGATAGCCGATCTCGTTCTGCTCTTCCACGCCGAGCCAGGCGGTCTTCCCTGCTGCAGGCAGAGTAAATGAGGCAGTTGGCTCCATGGAGGCGCCATTGAAGATGGGTTTCACCACATAGAGCAGATAAAAGAAGATAAGCAGCAGCGCCACCAGTACCAGGGCTCCGCCTGTGGTGACGCCATATTTGGCCAATTTATCCTTGATCCGGCGTTTTCTACTGCCCGCCATGACCAGGTTTAACGATTCCGATGACATGCAAGACCTCAATGTAAGCTAGGCTTGGCGGCATTATATGGCGGTTGCATGACAGTTTTGTTACATCGAGAGCGCTTTAACCGAGGTTGCTAGTGGAAAAATGGGCGGGGGTCCTTTCGAGGGAAAGTGAACACAATATATTGTTTATAAAGAGATATTTGTGAGAATAATCAGCAAGAGCAGCCTGTGCTGCCCCCAAATGATTCAGGAAAGGGCATCGTTTGATTGTTGCAGCGCCAGTTTGGCCGCCTTTTTCTCGGCGCGGCGACGCTTGAAGAAGGCCGACAACTGGGCCGAGCAGGCATCGGCCAGCACACCGCCGGTCAGCTCGACACTGTGGTTGTGGCGCGGGTCCTGCAAGATCTCGAACACCGACCCCGCAGCACCGGTCTTGAGATCACGTGCGCCGTAAACCACCCGCTTGACCCGGCTATGGATCAGCGCACCGGCACACATGCAGCAGGGTTCCAGCGTCACATAAAGTGTGGTGTCGAGCAGGCGGTAGTTCGCCAGCTGCTGGCCCGCCGCCCGAATTGCCATCACCTCGGCATGGGCACAGGCATCGTGTTCGCTGATGGAGCGGTTCCACCCCTCGCCCACCACCTGACCATCCAGCACCAGAACGGCACCGACCGGGATCTCGCCAATCCCTTCGGCCCGGGCGGCCAATGCCATGGCATGGCGCATCCACTGTTCGTCCTGCGCGGTCTGACTCGGAGCCTGACCCAGTGTTTCTGGGACCTCTGATGGTTTCACGCCAATCCCCTCTTTATATTGTTCAATTGTGCCGTTTGCATTCCCGCGACCCTACACCAGTCAGATAATTCCATAGATAGCAGGCATGATTAGCATCGCTGACAGGGCGGCGATTATGCCAAATCTGCACGCCAGACCCAAGCCGCATCCCGACTGAGCAATAAAGAAGCAATCGGCATCTCTATGATAAAAAAGGAGTTGCACCCGTTTGGCCATGCTATTAGACTTCCTCCCCGTCAGCCGAGTCTGACTCCGTCGGTGTGTAGCGCAGCCAGGTAGCGCATCTGCATGGGGTGTAGAGGGTCGGAGGTTCGAATCCTCTCACACCGACCATTTTCCCCGAGAATAGCCCAGTCAAACTACTGGGCTATTTTTTTGCCTCCGATTTATCCTCCTGACGATGCCAGCCCACCAAGAACAAAAAACACTCAGAACCACTTGAATCTTTTTGCCGAACTCATTAAGATGCGCAACTTTCCGTCGGTAGACAACACAGGGAGGTGGAAAAACAAGTGAAGGGATCACTGTCCGGCTTGCGTGCAACACAGGACTAGGCATGAACCAGAACACCGATTTCGCACCCGCCATTACGCTTTATTCCGTTCCTCACGACACCCCTTGCCACACCGAAAGCGAAAAAGAACAGGTCATCCAGCTGGATGTGATCGATCTTGCCGAACCGGATGATGACTATTGAGCCCGGCCAGATGGCCGCTCATCACCAGCACATCGCCTGTTCAACGCTCTCTGTTTCAGGCCCTTGGCGAGAAATCTGCAAAAAACGACAAACTGCTAATTCTATCAAGGATGGCAGTATTATTGACTGATGTATCTCCCCCTTTCCTCCCCGGCATTCCCCCCGACAACTGATACAAACCTACGTTATTGCACTTCACTTTCCATCGCTGCAACCTCTGGTGCCAACAGAGCCTGCATCACCACACCAAGTTTAAAACGCACGTTCACCAATCAGGTCTAGCATTAGCAAAACATTCATTGCCACATTCAAACGCGCTTTATACGGCTGTTTTGGCAAAGCCTGGAGTTAGGTCGGGATTTATTTTTGCATCTGTAATTTTATTACGTAATAAGTTACAAAATGAGGGGCAGGGTAACGGCCCAAATTAGCCGTTGTCCGATGGGAAAAAGCAGGAGCATAACCATCTGCGTAGAGCTTTTATACCAACCCAATAAAGTAATAAAAAACATCAACTTAACCATACCCAGAAAACAAGTGTTTAAAAAAAACTGTTGACGTACTCAACAATATTTCGCACCTTATCAATCGTGTTACCCCGTTGTTGCGGGAACGTTTCAGGAACAGGGGTTCGACTTTAGTCGTAGTTAGTAAGTTCAAAATGTAATTCTCAAAGGAGTGAACCTTATGTCGACACCGGCTCAGACCCACTGCAGCGCCCGCCTTCGCATCCAGGGCGAGATGCAACCCGAATACGCGCAAATTCTGACGCCGGACGCGGTGGCTCTGGTCTCCGAACTGGTGGAACGTTTTGCTCCCCAAAGAGGGGAATTGCTGAAACAACGTGTGGCACGCCAGGCCCGTATCGATGGCGGCGAGCTGCCGGACTTCCTGCCGGAAACCGCCCACATCCGTGAAGGTGACTGGACCATTCGCGGCATTCCCGCCGACCTGCAAGACCGCCGTGTGGAGATCACCGGCCCGGTCGAGCGCAAGATGGTGATCAACGCCCTCAACGCCAACGTCAAGGTGTTCATGGCGGATTTCGAGGATTCACTGGCCCCTGCCTGGAATAAGGTGATCGAGGGCCAAATCAACCTGCGCGATGCGGTCAACGGCACCATCTCTTACACCAGTCCGGAAGGAAAGGCCTACACCCTGACCCCCAATCCGGCGGTGCTCATTTGCCGGGTGCGTGGTCTCCACCTGCCGGAAAAACATGTCACTTTCGATGGCGAGCCCATCCCAGGCGGCCTGTTCGATTTTGCCCTCTATTTCCTGCACAACTATCAGGCGCTGCTGGCCAAAGGCTCGGGCCCCTACTTCTACGTGCCCAAGTTGCAGAGCCATCTGGAAGGGCGCTGGTGGAGCGAGGTGTTCGCCTGGACCGAGGACAAGTTCGGTCTGCCACGTGGCACCATCAAGGCCACCGTGCTGATTGAAACCCTGCCAGCCGTATTCGAGATGGATGAGCTGCTCTATCAGATGAAGGATCACATCGTTGCGCTGAACTGCGGCCGCTGGGACTACATCTTCAGCTATATCAAAACCTTGAAGAACCATCCGGATCGGGTCCTGCCTGATCGTCAGGTGGTGACCATGGACAAGCCGTTCCTCTCCGCCTACTCGCGGCTGCTGATCAAGACCTGTCACAAGCGCGGTGCGCTGGCGATGGGCGGTATGGCCGCCTTTATTCCGGCCAAGGACGCGGCCGTCAACGAGCAGGTCTTCGCCAAGGTCAAGGCCGACAAGGAGCGCGAAGCCAACAACGGCCACGACGGTACCTGGGTCGCCCACCCTGGCCTCGCCGATACCGCCATGGCGGTGTTCAACGCCACCATTGCGGCGGGTGCCAAGAACCAGATCGGCGTACTGCGCGAGCAGGATGCCCCCATCACTGCCGCCGACCTGCTGGCACCCTGTGAGGGCGAGCGGACCGAAGCTGGCATGCGTACAAATATCCGGGTCGCCCTGCAATATCTGGAGGCCTGGATCAACGGTAACGGCTGCGTGCCCATCTACGGTCTGATGGAAGATGCCGCCACCGCCGAGATCTCCCGCACCTCCATCTGGCAGTGGATCCGCCACGGCAAGAGCCTGTCGAACGGCAAGGTGGTGACCAAGGAGCTGTTCCGCCAGATGCTGGCCGAAGAGCAGGAGGTGGTCAAAGCCGAGGTAGGCGCCGCGCGCTGGCAGGCAGGACGCTTTGCCGAGGCAAGCGAACTGATGGAAGAGATCACCTGCGCCGACACCCTGATCGATTTTCTGACGCTGCCCGGTTACGAGCGGCTCTGAATCACGGGCCCCGGGCGGGGCTCGCCAATAACAAGTCAATGGAAACGTGAAATCAATGAAAGAGGGAACTGATATGGCACTGACCCGTGAGCAACAGATCCAGGCTATCGAGAAGGACTGGGCGGAAAACCCCCGCTGGAAAGGGATCAAGCGCGGCTACAGCGCCGAAGACGTGGTGAACCTGCGCGGCAGCTTGCAGCCGGTGCACACCCTGGCCCAGCGTGGTGCCGACAAGCTGTGGGGCCTGATCCACGGCGACGCCAAGAAAGGCTACGTCAACTGCCTCGGCGCCCTGACCGGCGGTCAGGCAGTACAGCAAGCCAAGGCGGGGATCGAGGCGATCTACCTCTCCGGCTGGCAGGTGGCGGCGGACAACAACTTGTCCTCCACCATGTATCCGGATCAGTCCCTCTACCCGGCCAACTCTGTACCGTCCGTGGTGGAGCGCATCAACAACTCCTTCGCCCGTGCCGACCAGATCCAGTGGGCCAACAAGGTAGGGCCGCAGGATGAGGGCTTTATCGACTACTTCCTGCCGATCGTGGCGGATGCGGAAGCCGGTTTCGGCGGTGTGCTTAACGCCTTCGAACTTATGAAAGGCATGATTGAAGCGGGCGCCGCTGGCGTGCACTTCGAAGATCAGCTCGCTTCGGTCAAGAAGTGCGGCCATATGGGCGGCAAGGTGCTGGTACCGACTCAGGAAGCGGTGCAGAAGCTGGTTGCCGCTCGTCTGGCAGCCGATGTATGCGGCACCACCACGCTAGTGATCGCCCGTACCGATGCCAACGCCGCTGACCTGCTGACCACCGACGCCGACCCGTACGATGCAGACTTCCTGACTGGCGAGCGCACAGCCGAAGGGTTCTACAAGGTGCGTGCCGGTATCGATCAGGCCATCGCTCGCGGTCTGGCTTACGCCCCCTACGCTGACATGGTGTGGTGTGAAACCGCCAAGCCGGATCTGGACGAAGCGCGCAAGTTTGCCGAAGCGATCAAGGCCAAGTTCCCGGATCGCATCCTGGCCTACAACTGCTCACCGAGCTTCAACTGGAAGAAAAATCTGGACGATGCCACCATCGCCCGCTTCCAGCAGGAGCTCTCCGACATGGGCTACAAGTACCAGTTCATCACCCTCGCGGGTATCCACAACATGTGGTTCCACATGTACGAACTGGCCTACCAGTACGCCCGTGGCGAAGGGATGAAGCACTACGTCGAGATGGTGCAGGAGCCGGAATTTGCCGCAGCTAGCCGTGGCTACACCTTCGTGGCACACCAGCAGGAGGTCGGTACCGGTTACTTCGACAAGGTGACCACCGTCATTCAGGGTGGCCAATCATCGGTCACCGCGCTGACCGGCTCCACCGAAGAAGATCAGTTCCACTGATAGGCAGAGCTGTCTTGAAATAGCAAAACCCCGGCCTGAAGCCGGGGTTTCTTTTTGAGAGGCCCTTCTCCCGAAGGGAGAAGGAACAAAGCTATAGAACCTCTTCACGGTCTGTGACGAGAGGTCGTCAGCAAGGTGAAGAGCAGCACATGAGCCTTGCTCACGGCCTCGCAGTAAGAACGTGGCCAGGTTCTCAGAGCTCGAGTATCTCTTTGACAAAGGGAATGGTCAGCTTGCGCTTGGCGCGAAATGAGGCGTTGTCGAGCTGATTGAGAGTGGTGAGCAGGGTGCGCATATCGCGGGAGAGTCGGTTGAGCAGGAAGCGGCCCACATCGATGGGCAGTTTGAAGCCCCGCAGCTCGGCACGCAGTTGCAGGGCACTGAGCTTGCCTTCGTCATCCAGCTCTTCGAGATGGAAACTCACCCCCCAGTCGAGGCGCGAAGCGAGATCCGGCAGTTGCAGCCCCAGTTTGCGCGGTGCGCTGCAGCCGGTGACCACCAGCGTCCCCTCCCCCTTCTCCTGCCAGCGGTTGTAGAAATCGAACAGCGCCCGCTCCCAAACGGCATTGCCGGCGATGGCCTCAAGGCTGTCGAGACAGACCAGCGGCAAGCTTTCGAGGGCATCGAGCATACTGGGATCGAGCTGTTCAAACTGATCGAGGGAGAGATAAGCGGCTGCGGCGTCGCGGGCATTGACCTCAGCGCAGGTGGCGTGGAGCAGGTGGGAGCGGCCCGATCCCTTGGCCCCCCAGAAATAGAGGAAAGGTGAGCCCTGACCGATGGCCGCATTCTTGAGGGCGGTGATCAGATGAGCATTGTTGCCGGGATAAAAACTGACGAAGGTTTCATCATCCGGTAGTTGTACGGCTAAAGACAGTTGGGCCGGTTGCTTCACTCGTTGGGCTTTGACTGTGACATTTGTGGCTAAGTGTATCATCGCAAAGGCAGATAGAGAACCGCCCGGGCAAGCCGGGCGGTCTACAAAAGCCTTATAAACTCAGGGCTGCGACCATTGGTAACGCAAACCGCTGCCATTATCGTCAACCTTGCGCAAACGACTCTCAAGCTGCAGCGCCCGCACCAGCTCGGCCTGATCCCCTTGCAGGGTAAAGTTGAAGGTGACCTGGTCCCCCTCCAACTTGCCGATCGCCACCTTGCTGACGTTGGCCATCCCCTGCAGCATCTTCTGCACGGCGATCATGCTGTCCACTTCGGAGAGGCCATCTACCACCAAGGTCTGGCTGGTTGCCGGACCAGAAATGCGGGCACCGTAGTTTTTCACCAGCCAGGCCGCCAGGGTATCGGCAAACCCTTGCGCCACTTCGGCCTGAGTGCCGGTGCTATTGCCACGGGTCAGCTCGGCCACTTCACCGGCCGCTTTGGGGCCGTAGAGTCCCCAATCGATGCTCCACTTGTCACCTTCCGGTGTCAGCTTGCCCAACACCACCATCTCGGCGCCATAGCGCTGGCTTGCCTGCAAAATCGGGTCGGCAAAGCGTCCCCAGACGTCGGTGGCACTGACCGCCATGTTGTCATCGAGATCCATCAGCGGAATGCTGATGGGCAGCCCCAGCGTCTGGGCCTGCTCGCGCAAGGCTTGCGCCCAACCATCGCTGGATTGATCCGCCAGCAAGCGACGCTCACCCTGATCCACCACCAGCCAGATGGCCATTTGGGGACGAGCCGGGCCAAGCAGGGCAAACTGGCTCTCGGAGACCAGGCTGTTGACCTTGTCACTCTTGAACTCGGCTTTCAGATACTTGACGGAGTCCTGATCCTCATAGCCATAGCTTTTGACATAGTCGCTCGGGGCCGCCAGCGCCTTGACCACCACCGGCTGGGTGAGGATGTCGCGCTTGCCGGTCACCTTGATCAGTACCTGACCCAGTGCCTGCCCTTGAGCGGCCACCATGTCACCACTGGTCGGGGCCTTGCCCTGATAGAGGTCGGTCACCTGAGCGGCCGAGGCCATGAATGACAAGCCGCAGCAGAGGGCGGTCACAACACGTTTGAACATGAACAGAGTCTCGAAATGGGAGAGTGTGCTTATGGTAGCGGCAAGGCGCGTCCTGCGGCAAGGCTGGCACAAGCGGCCACAAACAGCAGAGCCGGCGATGCGCCGGCTCCGATCACCCCTTCCACATGGGAAGCGGGTCAAGGCATAAACTTATTTGGTACCGAAGATCTTGTCGCCTGCATCGCCCAGACCCGGCACGATGTAGCCTTTCTCGTTCAGCCCCTGGTCGACAGAAGCGCAGTAGAGCTCTACGTCAGGGTGAGCGGCTTCCAGCGCCTTGATCCCTTCCGGCGCGGCAACCAGTACCAGCACCTTGATGGATTGGCAGCCTTTCTTCTTCAGCAGATCGATGGTGGCGATCATGGAGCCGCCGGTGGCCAGCATTGGATCGATGACCAGCGCCAGACGCTCTTCGATGTTGCTGACGATCTTTTCGAAATAGGGAACCGGTTGCAGGGTCTCTTCATCACGGTAGATACCGACCACGCTGACGCGGGCGCTCGGCATGTGCTCCAGCACGCCATCCATCATGCCAAGGCCGGCACGCAGGATAGGTACGACGGTTACCTTCTTGCCTTTGATCTGGTCAACTTCTACTGGCCCATTCCAGCCATCGATGATAACCTTCTCGGTTTCGAAGTCAGAGGTCGCTTCATAGGTCAACAAACTGCCCACTTCTTTGGCCAGTTCACGGAAACGCTTGGTGCTGATATCGCCTTCACGCATCAGACCGATCTTGTGTTTGACCAGGGGGTGTTTGACTTCAACGACTTTCATTATTATCTCCTCTAACCTGCCGCAAAAAAATCGCGGAATCATACAACAAAAGCCACCGCTTGTAGAGCATTTCCGCGCAAAAACGCGCAAACGATTTCCTTTCTGGTTTTTCACCGCCACTGTTAGAATACGCCCCGAATTTTACCCTCCACTTCTTTACATGACGGGGAATACTCGTGACTGACAAAACCTCACTGAGCTACAAGGATGCTGGCGTAGATATCGATGCCGGCAATGCACTGGTTGAACGTATCAAGGGCGTGTCAAAGCGCACTCGTCGTCCTGAAGTCCTTGGTGGTCTTGGCGGCTTTGGGGCCTTGTGTCAAATCCCTGCGGGCTACAAGGAGCCGGTACTGGTCTCCGGTACCGATGGTGTGGGCACCAAGCTGCGGCTGGCCATCGACCTGAAGAAGCACGACACCGTGGGCATCGATTTGGTGGCCATGTGCGTCAATGACCTGATCGTACAGGGCGCCGAGCCGCTGTTCTTCCTCGACTACTATGCGACCGGCAAGCTGGACGTGGACACCGCGGCCGCGGTGGTCACCGGGATCGGTGCCGGTTGCGAGCAGTCAGGCTGTGCCCTGGTGGGCGGCGAGACCGCCGAGATGCCGGGTATGTATGAAGGGGAAGACTACGACATCGCCGGTTTCTGCGTCGGTGTGGTGGAGAAGAGCGAAATCATCGACGGCAGCAAGGTCGGTGAAGGGGATGCCCTGATCGCGCTGGCCGCCAGCGGCCCTCACTCCAACGGCTTCTCCCTGATCCGTAAAATTCTGGAAGTCTCCAAAGCCGACGTGCATCAGCCGCTGGGTGACCGCACCCTCGCAGATGCCTTGCTGGAGCCGACCCGCATCTATGTGAAACCTGTGCTCAAGCTCATCAAGGAGTGCGAGATCCACGCCCTGTCCCACATCACCGGCGGTGGCTTCTGGGAGAACATCCCCCGCGTATTGCCTGCCAACACTCAAGCGGTGATCGACGAGCAGAGCTGGCAGTGGCCGGCGGTGTTCAGCTGGCTGCAGCAGGCTGGCAACGTCACCCGTCACGAGATGTATCGCACCTTCAACTGCGGCGTCGGCATGATCATCGCCCTGCCCGCCAACCAGCTGGAGAAGGCGCTGACCCTGCTCAAGGCGGAAGGTGAGAACGCATGGCACATCGGTCATATCGCCAAGGCAGCCGACGGTGAGGAGCAGGTCGTCATCAAATGATGCGGATCCTCGTCCTAATCTCCGGCAGCGGCAGCAACCTGCAGGCGATCCTCGACCACTGCGCAAGCGGCAAGATTGCCGGTGAGGTGGTCGGCGTTATCAGCAACAAGGCCGATGCCTATGGTCTGGTTCGCGCCAAAGATGCGGGGGTGGCGACCTCCATTCTGGCCCAGCAGCAGTTCGCCAGCCGGGAGGAGTATGACGCCGCCCTGCTGGCGCTGATGGCAGACTATCAGCCTGACCTGGTGGTGCTGGCGGGGTTTATGCGGATATTGAGCGGCGATCTTGTGCGCCATTTCGCCGGCAGGATGATCAATATCCACCCCTCCCTGCTGCCCAAGTATCAGGGCCTGCACACCCACCAGCGCGCTATCGACGATGGGGAGCGCGAGCATGGCGCCAGTGTCCACTTTGTCACCGAAGAGCTGGATGGTGGCCCGGTTATCCTGCAGGCCCGCGTGCCCATCTTTGAAGGGGACACGGCGGACGAGGTAGCGGCACGGGTACAGGCGCAGGAGCACAGCATCTACCCGCTGGTGGTGCGCTGGTTCTGCGAAGGCAGGCTGCAGATGGTGGACGGCGCCGTGCAACTGGATGGCGCCCTGCTGGGCCCCGCTGGTTACGCCTGCGAGTAACCGCCAACAACTGCATGTCAGATACAGCAAGGGAGGCTTAGGCCTCCCTTGTCATTTCTACCTACCACACGATGGTTTAGGTCAGGTCCGATTACGCCGCTATGCGGCCAAGCGACCCTACACCGGATTGTCGATATCGATAAAGGTGACATCCAGCCCATGCACAGTCGCCAGCCACTCCCCCAGTGCCTTGACGCCGTAACGCTCGGTGGCATGATGGCCCGCGGCGTAGAAGTGCATCCCCATCTCGCGAGCGGTGTGAATGGTCTGTTCGGAGGCTTCGCCGGAGATAAAGGCATCGATACCCTGCTCCGCCGCCAGATTGATGTAGCTCTGACCGCCACCGGTGCACCAAGCCACGGAGCGGATAAGCTCGGGGCCGCTGTCGCCACAATAGAGTGGCTCGCGGCCAAGGCGCTCGGCAATCAGCTTGGAAAAGTCGGCACCACTCATCGGCTGCTCCAGCTTGCCCACCATGGCGACGCTCTTGCTGTTCCACGGCTCCAGACCGCGACGCACCTTGATGTCGAGCAGCTTGGCAAGCTGGGCGTTGTTACCCACTTCAGGATGGACATCCAGCGGCAAATGGTAGGCAAACAGGTTGATATCGTGGGTCAGCAGGGTCTTGAGCCGACGCTGCTTCATGCCGGTGATCTGGGCCGGTTCACCGCTCCAGAAGTAGCCATGATGGACCAGGATGGCATCGGCCTCAGCAGCCACGGCGGCGTCGATAAGCGCCTGACTGGCGGTGACACCGGTCACTACCTTGCGAATGCGCTCACGCCCCTCCACTTGCAAGCCGTTGGGGCAGTAATCCTTGATAGCGTGCGGTTCGAGCAGATGGTTCAGTACGGTTTCGAGTTTTCGATGAGAGATCATAGGGGTCCCTTATTAAGGCTCGGTCCCCTGCTTTACCAATAAAAACAGGGCCCAGGCTCAAAACGCCAAGGGCTCCATGATAATCGAGCCGGGCCGTCAAGACCATGACAGCCACCACACAGTGCGGTTTCCCACATGCCTCAGGCTGGCAGGTCGATCCCCGCCTCCCGCATCTGGGCCAGCTTGTAGCGCAGGGTGCGCGGGCTGATGCCGAGTCGGTCGGCCACCGCCTTGCGGCTGCCGTTACAATCTTGCAGGGTGTCGAGTATGATCTGGTGCTCCTGCTGCTTGAGCTCGCTGCCGAGGCGATCGCCACCATAGCTGCGCTCCAGGCTGACAAACTCCATCTCCTGCTCATCCAGCTCCTCCAGAATGAGGTGGTCACAATCAATGACCCCGTCGGGGCTGAGGATCAGGGCGCGCTGTACCACGTTGTCCAGCTCCCGCACATTGCCTGGCCAGGGATGGGCCAGCAGCCGATCCCGCGAGGCATCCGTCAACTGTGGTGTCGGTAACCCCTGCTGACTGGCATGAAGCGCCAGCAGATGCTCCGCCAGTGGCAAAATGTCGCCGGGCCGCTCACAGAGGGCAGACCAGCGCAGCGGGAAGACGTTGAGGCGATAGTAGAGATCTTCGCGGAACAGACCATCCTGCACCGCTTTTTTCAAATCCCGGTTGCTGGTGGCGATGACCCGCACATCCAGCGGGATCATCTTGCGACTGCCGAGCCGCTCCACCTCTTTCTCCTGCAACACCCGCAGCAATTTGGCTTGCAGCCCCTGATCCATCTCGGTGATCTCGTCAAGCAGCAGGGTGCCCCCCTGCGCCTGCTCGAACTTGCCCGGGCACCCCTGCACCGCACCGGTGAAGGCCCCCTTCTCGTAGCCAAACAGGGTCGCCTCCAGCATGTTTTCCGGAATGGCGGCGCAGTTGATGGCGACAAAGGGCTGCTCGGCGCGGCTGGAGTTGTCATGAATGTAACGGGCCAGCACCTCTTTCCCCGTCCCGCTCGGGCCGGTCACCATCACGGTCGCTTCGCTTCTGGCCACCCGGGTCGCCAGCTGGAACAGCTCGGCAGTTTTGGGGTCCCCATAAACCACGGCGCGCTTCTCCACCTTCTGGGCGGGCACATAGCGGCTGACCTGATTGAGCAGCACCTCCGGCGAAAATGGCTTGGCCAGATAGTCGATGGCCCCTTCGCGCATGGCGCGCACCGCGCCGTCGATATTGGCGTAGGCGGTCATCAGCAGCACAGGTATCTGCGGATATTGCTGGCGGATAGTAGCCAGCAGAGTGAGACCGTCCATTCCCCCCATCTGGATATCGGAGATCACCATGTCAAACGGCTGACGGGAGAGGGCCAGCAGAGCCCGCTCGCCGCTGTCCGCTTCACGGCACTCATAACCGCCGAGCAAAAGGGTATCCACCAGCGCTTCGCGCAGGCCATTGTCATCTTCTACAACCAGGATCCGGGCCTGAGTCATGCTACACCTCCCACGACAGCCAACCTGGCCGCATTGATATGGCTCCCTCTCGGCCGGCACAGCTCCTTAACAAGGCTCATGCTGCACCTCCAAGTTGCACCTGCTGCTGATGCAGGGGGAACGACAGAGTAAAACAGGTGCCTTCACCGGGAACCGAGGCCACACCGACCTCCCCCTGATGGGCACGCACGACGGATTGCACCACCGCCAGCCCGAGGCCAGTGCCTTGGGAGCGGGTGGTAAAGAAGGGTTCGAATACCTGACCAAGCAGGTGAGAAGGGATCCCCTTGCCATTGTCGATGACACGCATCTCCACCCGGACACCACTGCGCACCGCGCTGACCAAGAGTGACGTGGCCCCCGCCTGCTGGGCATTGGCGATCAGGTTATTGATGGCGCCCGCCAGTGCGCTGCTGTTGGCCAGCAGGCAGAGATCGGGCTCCGGCGCCTCTATGTGCAGTTCGCAGCCCTGTTGCTGACAGAAAGCCTCGGCACCAGCCTGCACTTCAGCCAGCAAGCCCTGTACCGAGATGGGGGTGACCACCTGATTGTCGCCATTGCGGGCAAACAGCAGGATGTCGTTGATCTGCTTTTCAAGATCCTGCAGGCGCGCCATCAGCTTTTGCTGGAACTGGTTGCGGGATTCCGGCTTGAGGGTGCGGTTGGCCAGGTTGGCGGCATAGAGCATGGCGGCGGAGAGCGGAGTGCGGATCTGGTGGGCGAGCGAAGCCGCCATATTGCCCAGCGCCGACAGCCGCTTCATGTGGTTGATGCGATCCTGAAGCTTGCGGGTTTCAGTGAGGTCATTGATAAAGACCAGCTGGCCGCTCTGATCCGGCAGCGGCTGGGTAGAAAGCTGGACCCGTCGTCCATCGCGCAGGGAGATCTCGTGGCCATCATCCTCACGTGGTTCAAAACAGCGGGCAATGATGCGGCGCCAGAGCTCTCCTTCCAACGGCTCCCCCAGCAGGGAGATGGCTGCCGGATTCGCGCGGGTGACCACCCCAGCCCCGTCAAGCAGCAACACCCCGGTGGGGAGCGCCTTGAAGATGGCATAGAGCTGGCTCACTTCGTGGGACTGGAGTGGCATGTCCTGCTGCTGGATCGTCATAAACCTGACCTCAAACTGGCTATTGGGTCAGGTTATTCAATTTCCATGCCACTAAATTATTTCAATTAAAGCAATAGATTGCATGTTAACGTCAAGGCTTTGACCCTTAAACGTCCTTGCTCATCCCGTACTTTTTCATCTTCTCTACCAGGGTGGTACGGCGCATACCGAGCAGATCGGCGGCGCGGGCCACCACCCCGTCCTGCGACTCCAGCGCCTGGCGGATCAGCTCCACTTCAAGGTCGGCCAGCATCTCCTTGAGATTGACCCCCTCCTCCGGCAGTTGCATGGTGCGGGCAGAGGCGAGGGGGTGATCCAGCTCCGGCGGCTCCTGGAACACCGCCGCCAGCGCATCCCGCTCATCCATCTCGGTCAGCCGCTCATCCCGCGGCTCGCTCGGCAACAGACGATAACGACTCGGCAGATCCGCCACATCGACGATCTGTTGCGGGTAGAGGATAAGCAGCCGCTCCAGCAGGTTGGAAAGCTCGCGCACATTGCCCGGCCAGGGGTACTGCATCAGCGACTCCAGCGCCCGCTGGGTCAGACGGATCACACTGTGGTGCTGCTCCGCGTGACGGTTGAGCAACTCCTGCAGCAGCAGCGGAATGTCATCGATGCGATCCCGCAGTGGCGGGGTCTCAATGGGGAACACGTTGAGGCGGTAGTAGAGATCTTCACGAAAACCCTGACTGCGGATCAATGCCTCCAGATCCCGATGGGTCGCCGCAATGATGCGCACATCGGCCTGAATGGGCTTGCCACCACCGACCCTGTCGAACAGCCGCTCCTGCAATACCCGCAGCAGTTTGACCTGCATCGGCATCGGCATGTCGCCAATCTCGTCGAGGAACAGAGTGCCCCCCTGCGCCAGCTCGAAACGACCGCGACGAGCTGCGATGGCGCCGGTAAAGGCTCCCTTCTCGTGACCGAACAGTTCGCTCTCAAGCAACTCGGCAGGAATGGCACCACAGTTGATAGGCACAAAGGGGCCACTACTGCGGGCCGAGAGTTCGTGAATGGCACGGGCCACCACTTCTTTGCCGGTTCCCGATTCACCAAGGATCAGCACGTTGGCATCGGTCTCGGCCACCTGGCTGATGAGGCGGCGAACCTCCTGGATCCCCTTCCCTTTGCCCACCAGCAAACGCAGCAACGTCTGCCCCTTGTCGTGGGTCTGTTGACGGGGATGGAGAGAGACAAAAGCCTGACAGAAGTGCAGGTGACGAGTCAGCGACTCATAGGTAAAGGGGGCCTGGGCAACACCGATAAAGTTGCTGTTGGGCAGTTCCGCCTCAACCAGCGAGATAAAGGGGGTACGAGGGAAAGCGGCAAGTAACTCGGGCAAGGTGCGACCTGCCAGTTCACCCACCAGCACCCCTTGCAGTGGACCAGAAGATTCGATGGCGACATCCAGGTCCCCTTCTGCGACATCCTGCCACAGGATCCCCATAAACGAGAGCACGGTTCCCAACTGCTGGCGCCGCTGCGCATCGGCATCAACAATCAACACGCCCATCTCCACCATATCCATCCCTCGCGATATCCAGAACTAACTTATTGTTTTATTTAGTAATAAAACAGCTACTGACTGTCTTTTTGCAGGCACACAAAGTGCCAAAAAACCGACACATTGTCAAAAATTGTCGTATTCAGGCTAAGTGTATCGATAGAAACGGGAGATTAGATAAATTTTGCCGAGGAATTTTCTGCATTGGCGCCGCTAGCAAACGCCGCCAATGGCGGAAAGAAAACTGCCCTCGTCAGAGGGCAGCATGCAGCACGGTCAGATGAACTCAGTGGCTGTGGTGGTGATGCGGCGCCGCATAACGACACTCGGGAAAACGACTACAGGCCAGGAAGAGTCGACCGGCGTGGGGGCCTTTTTTCGCCTCCCGCTCCACCAGCGGCGCATCGCAACGGGGGCAATGCTGCACCTCGAGCTCCTCGTCCTCCTCTACATCGGCGAACAGTCCATCGACCAGCTCACCCTCACTCTGTGGTGTCTCCACCATCCCCTTGGCCCGGATGGCAGGTTCGTGGAGCGACGAGGGCGAGACAGCCTCGGCATGGGCAGTGCGGCCACGCATCCCGGCACCGACATCCACGCCGTCCAGCAGCAGAGGGTTGAACGTCGGCTCGCGGCGCGCCCCGTGCGGCAAATCGTCAATCAAGGGTTCGCTGGTTTTGACCAGCAGCGGCAGGATCTGTTCGCGCAGCTCTTCCACCAGATAGCTGGCACTTGCCGGGATCTGCAGCAACGGCAGACCGGCGCTGTCGCAGGCGGTTTTCAGAAAGAGATCCCGCGCCTTGCGCTTCTGGTGACGATGGGAGCTGTCATCGAGTTCGATGGCGCAGATAAAGGAGAGATCCGCGGGGTGGCAAAGCAGATAGTCGAAATGCTTGGCGCTGATCTTGTTGAAGTACTGCTGCCATTTGCTTTTGCCGATCCCGGCCTGCGGCGTCAGCACATCAGCCACCCGCACCTTGGCAAAGACCCGGGCCTTGTCACCTACCGCCAGATCCAGCACCCCGAGGAACGATCGTTCGGCGGGACTGAACAGGGTCTCCTGCACATCATAGGGCAGGCGCTTTTGCTGTCTGCCTCTGCTCCAGAAGATCGCCAGCACAAGCAGAGCCAGCAACAACAATCCCGATAGGACAAGGGTATTCATGAGAGCACGATCCAGTTCACAACACGAAAGGGGCCCCACTTTACCACAGCCGCTACCGGGCGAGGCAGCAGACAAGCGTATGGGAAGTGTAAAAGTCCCTGCTTTTTATCTATTTGCTCATGGGCGGGGGTTCATATGACCAGCCCCAGCAGGCACAATAGGGATAGAGCAAGAAATCCCATTTCAAGGAGAGCAGGATGCAAAAGCAATTGGTGGTCACCGTGATCGGTGCAGACAAACCCGGGATCGTCGAGAGTCTGGCTGCAGTCATCAGCAGCGAGCAGGGCAACTGGCTGGGCAGCGCCATGAGCGAACTGGCGGGACAGTTTGCCGGTATCCTCCATGTCTCTGTCCCCGATGAGCACTATCGCAGCCTGTGCGAAGCACTGGCCCTGCTACCGGGTCTGACCATCAGCTTTGCCGAAGGGACACCTACCGCCGAGCCAGCCCATCAAATCATGATGACAGTGACCGGCAACGACCGCCCCGGCATCGTCCATGAAGTAGCCAGCATCCTGCGCCAGCTCGAGATCAACGTGGCCGATCTCACCACCGGCTGTGAACCGGCTCCCCACTCCGGCGCCCCGCTCTTCTATGCCCATGCGCTGGTTGCCCTGCCCGACGGGCTCGCGATGGATAAGCTGATCACCGCGCTGGAATCCCTCTCCGACGATCTGGTGGTCGACATCGACGAAGGGTTCAGCGAGCAGTAACAATACTGTCATTTATTTGTCATATATTAACGCCATAACTGCCGCGCAGACGCGACCTGAAACAGAGGCACAAGATGAGCACCGACAAGCAGTATGAAGAGAAAGAGCTGAGCTGGCTCTCATTCAATGAACGGGTGTTGCAAGAGGCAATGGACAAGACGGTGCCCCTCATCGAGCGGGTTCGTTTTCTGGGGATCTTCTCCTCCAACCAGGATGAGTTCTTCAAGGTACGGGTATCGGACGTCAAGCGCCGCATCCTCATCAATGAAGTACATGGTGGCGACGATGAAGCGAAAGTGCTGCTGCGCGCCATCCAGCAGAAGGTGATGGCGCTCGGTGAAGCGTTCGACAACACCTATAAAGAGCTGTTGATTGCGCTCGCTCGCCACAACATCTTCCTGGTCAACGAGAACCAGCTCTCCGATGCCATTCAGAAGTGGCTGCGGGTCTTCTTTAAGGAGAAGGTGCTGCGTCACATCATCCCGATCCTGCTTAATAAGGAGGTCAATCCGGTCAAATTCCTCAAGGATGAGTACACCTATCTGGCCATCGAGATGAAGAAGAATGGTCAGGTGATCCAGTACGCCCTGGTGGAAGTGCCGACCGACGACCTGCCCCGCTTCTTCCAGCTGCCGCCGGAAGGGACCCGCCGCAAGAAGCAGATCATCATTCTGGATAACGTCATCCGCTTCTGCCTCGACGAGATCTTCAAAGGCTTCTTCGACTACGACGAGATTGCCGCCTATGCGGTGAAGCTGACCCGGGATGCCGAATATGATCTCTCCGACCAGCTGGACTTGAGCCTGGTGGACAAGATGAGTGACGGCTTGAAGCAGCGCCTCACCGCTATGCCAGTGCGCTTCGTCTACGAGCGGGAGATGCCCGCTGCCATGATAAGCTTCCTCAAGCTCAAGCTGCAGATCAGCTCCTACGATGCCATCATGCCGGGCGGGCGCTATCACAACTTCAAGGATTTCATCGGCTTCCCCAACGTGGGCCGTGACTATCTGGAAAACCCCAAGCTGCCGGCCCTGGATTGCCGCGATTTTGACGGCTTCGTCAACGCCTTCGATGCGATTACCAAGCAGGATATCCTGCTCTACTACCCGTACCACAAGTTCCACCACTTCACCGAACTGGTGCGCCAGGCGGCGTTCGATCCGGCAGTCAGCGCCATTCGCATCAACATTTATCGGGTGGCCAAGAAGTCGCGGATCATCCACTCCCTTATCGATGCCGCCAACAACGGCAAGAAGGTGACCGTGGTGGTCGAGCTGCGCGCCCGTTTCGACGAGGCGGCCAACATCGACTGGGCCAACATCCTTACCGATGCCGGAGTCAAGGTGGTGTTCGGGGTACCGAGCCTCAAGATCCACTCCAAGCTCTGCCTCATCACCCGTCACGAAAATGGCGAGCCGGTGCGCTATGCCCATATCGGCACCGGAAACTTCAACGAGAAGACCGCCAAGATCTACACCGACTTCTCGCTGCTGACCCGCAATCCGGATATCACCGCCGAAGTGGAAGGGGTGTTTGAATACATCGAGTACCCCTATCGGCGCTACAAGTTCAACCACCTGCTGGTCTCCCCCATCAACAGCCGCCGTCAGCTCTATCGCCTCATCGACAACGAGCTCTCCAACGCCAAGGCGGGCCAGCCGAGCGGCATCATCCTCAAGATCAACAATCTGGTGGACAAGGATCTCATCAACCGCCTCTATGCCGCCGGGCAGGCGGGAGTACCGATCCAGATGATCATCCGTGGCATGTGCGCCCTGCGCCCCGGTGTGCCAGGTCTCAGTGACAACATCAAGGTGATCAGCATCATCGACCGCTTCCTCGAGCACCCGCGGGTGATGGTGTTCCACAACAAGGGCACCCCCCAGCTCTATATCTCCAGTGCCGACTGGATGAGCCGCAATATCGACGGCCGTATTGAGGTGGGCACCCCCATTTATGATGAGCGACTCAAGCAGCGCATCATGGACATTCTCGAACTACAACTGAGTGATACCTGCAAGGCGCGGGTCATCGATGCCGACCAGCAGAACGAATATGTGAAGCGGGGAAACCGCCGCAAGATCCGCTCTCAGGTGGCGATTTACGACTATCTCAAACGTATCGAGTCAAACAATGGACAATAGTCTCTATGCCGCCGTGGATCTCGGCTCCAACAGTTTTCATATGGTGATCGCCCATCTGAGCGAAGGGCGTTTTCGCATCGTCGATCGCATCAAGGAGCGGGTGCGGCTGGCGGAAGGGATGGATGAGCAAAAGCGCATGAGCCCGGAGGCGATGGAACGCGGCCTCGCCTGCCTCTCGCTGTTTGCCGAGCGCCTCACCAATATCAAGCCGGATCAGATCCGCATCGCCGGTACCTATACCCTGCGCCGCGCCAGCAATGCCCGCGAATTTGTGAGTGAAGCTGCCAAGGTGCTCAACCACCCCATCGAGATCATCAGCGGACAGGAAGAAGCACGCCTCATCTATCAGGGTGTCGCCCATACCCAGCATATCGAGGGTCAGGTACTGGTCATCGATATCGGCGGCGGCAGCACCGAACTCATCATCGGTGAAGGCTTTGAACACAAGGCCCTCACCAGTCGCAAGATGGGCTGCGTCAGCTTTACCCAAAGCTTCTTCGCCAGCGGCAAGCTGAGCGACAAACACTTCACCAATGCCGTGCTAGAGGCGCAGCACCAACTCGCCCCCATCGTCAACCAGTACCGCAAGCTGGGCTGGCAGAGCTGCCTTGGCAGCTCAGGCTCCATTCGTACCGTGCGCGACGTGCTGCAGGGGGAAGGGCTGACTGACGGCAGCATTACGCTGGAGGGGCTGGAGCGGCTCAAGGCGCTGATGATTGAGCGCAAGCGAGTCGATAACCTCAAACTGGTCGGGCTTACCGAGGAGCGTCAGGAGGTGTTTGCCGCTGCGGTCGCCATCCTGCTCGGGCTGTTTACCTCGCTGCCCATAGAGCGGCTCGACTACTCCGATGGTGCGCTGCGCGAAGGGTTGCTTTATGAATTCGAGGAACGCTTGCAGCACCACGATATTCGCGAGCGTACCGCGCAGGCGCTCGGCACCCACTACCGGATGGACCGCAAACAAGCAGCCCGGGTTGAGCAGAGCGTGCAGACCCTGTTTGATGCCCTGCAAGAGCCCTGGCAGATGGAGATTGAGCCCTATCGCGCCATCCTCGGCTGGGCAGCGCGGCTGCACGAAATCGGCCTAGCCATCAACTACAGCGGCATTCATCGCCACTCAGCCTATATCCTGCAACACACCGACCTGCCTGGCTTCAACCAGGACGATCAGGCCCTGCTGGCAGCGCTGGTACGATTCCAGCGCAAGGGGCTCAAGCTCTCCGAGCTGCCTCCCCTGCCCAACCACGACATGCAAACGGTGCTGCGTTGCATCCGCATCTTGCGCCTCGCAGTCGCCGCTCACCACAAGCGCCAGGACAACCTGCTGCCCGAGTGGAAAGTCGCGGTACAAGGGGATCAGCTGGTCGTGACCCTGCCGATTGACTGGTGCGAGGAGAACCGTCTCCTGATGCAGAATCTGGAGAAAGAGCATCGTTATTGCCAGGAGCAGGGCTGGCCACTGTTGTTCCAGCTCGGCTAAACCGGAAAGATAAATGCAAAAGGCAGCCCACTGGCTGCCTTTTGCATCTCAATCTCCCGGTTACTGCAACTCGGGCAGCAGCAACTTGGCCATTTCGAAGTAGATGATAAGACCGGTACCATCCACCAGCGTCGCGATGAAGGGTGCAGAGACCACCGCCGGATCGATGCGGAAACGACGCAGCACCATGGGAATAATGGATGCGACCGTGGCGCTCCAGAGCACGATGGCGATGATGGTAAAGGTCACCACCATGCCAATCTGGGGACCGACGCCGAGGCTCCATGCCCGTACCCAGGCCGCCATGGCAATGGCCCCCGAGATGAGCAGACCGGTGGAGAGCTCCTTTTTCAGCACTGTGCCGAGATTGCGCAGACTCACCTCCCCGACCGCCATGGCACGTACTATGGTGGTGGTGATCTGGGTGCCGCTGTTACCACCAGTACCGATCAGCAAGGGGATAAAGAAGGCCAGCGCGATGGCGGCTTCCAGCTGCTCCTCGAATGCCCGCAGCACGGTGCCGGTGTAGGCTTCTGCCACAAACAGGATGAGCAGCCAGCCCACCCGTTTGCGCCACAGCTGCCAGGGAGTCGCCTGCAGATAGGGAGTATCGAGTGGCGAGGAGCCCCCCTGCATCTCGGCATCCTCGGTGGATTCGAGCTCCAGAATATCCGCCGCATCATCGACGTGGAAAATACCGACCAGTCGCCCCTGATCCTCGACCGGCAATACCGACAGGTCGCGGTCGATCAGCAGGCGCGCTGCCAACTCCTGATCCGCACGGGCGTTGATCCGTACCGTCTCCCGATCCATCAGGGTCGCAACACTGGCCAGCGGGTCGGCGATCAGCAAGCTCTTGAGCGAGATACTCCCCTGTAGACGGCCATCCACGTTGACCACATAGATATGGCGGAACAGCTGGGCATTGTCCCAGGCATCGTGTATCAGCTGCTTGGCCTTGCCGACGGAATCCTGTTCGCTCACTGCCAGATACTCGTGGCGCATATTGGCCCCGACGGACTCAGGCGGCCAATCCAGCAGTGAGTAGTAGATGGCCTGCGCCTGGGTCGGGAAGCGAGCCAGCAACATGGTGCGATCCTGACGACTCAGTTTGCGCAGGATAGCCACCATTTCGCGACGGGGAATAGCCTCCTGCAACACGCTGACGATGCTGCCATGCAGCCGCAACAAAAGGCGACCGGCACTCTCTGCGGAGAGAGAAGCGATCAGTTCTGCCCCTTCTGACGCAGGCAAGGTGTCAAAGATGCAGTTGAGCTCTTCCGGACGCAGGGTCAGCAGCTGATCGGCGCGCTGAACCGGATCCAGATTGTGTTCCAGCCAGCCTTGCAGGCTGGCGAGATCGAGCAGTTGATGACGGTTGAGAATGGTGTGTGTTTTCTTCATCACAAAGAACCTCATGTGATTTCAGGCAAGCCTGAGCGCGAGCGGAGACCGTTCGCTGTCTGAAAGAAAACAGCAATTTGATTGACGAGTAATAGGCAGGAAATGACGCCGTTCGGCGTGTCATCATCCCCACGTACCAGCTTTAGCACTGCATAACGTATCCGGCATGCCGGAAGCCACTTGGGTTTACACCTTAATCCGATGAAAACTGTCCTGATCTTGGGCGTCTCTGGACGTCGTGAGATCAGTGGCCTGTGTTTATACAGGAGCCTCGCCTAACGAGATGCTGCAAATAATATGCACAACCCTCTGTTGTGCGGGCGGCATGATTATCCAATCCCGCAGGGAGGTCAACCCCGCCTCAACCAGGAAACAGGGTATGGCAACAGCTTGTTACAATTGTCGGAACATATCAGGGGAACTCTGCCGGGGATGCATAGCAAAAAGGCCCCATAGGGGCCTTTTCTTAGCGAATATAGTCAAATAGCGTCAGACGACTTATTTTGCTGAACGAGAGCTGCGAGGCACTCAATGCCGCATCCTCTTTTGACAGTGCTGAAATTACCTCATAGAGATCGGCTTCCGACACCTTGGCTCTCGCCTCGGCATTGAGGGTGCTCAACCCCTCGTTGGAACCCATCACCTGCTCCAGACTGTTCATCCGGCCACCCAGTTCACCCAGCCCATGATCAATGTTCAAACGGGCATTTTTCATATGAACGGTGGCATCGGCCACTTTTTGCTCAAAACTCTCGGCTGAAATATTGGGATCACGCAGAGCCGTAATGAAGTCTGACATCCCGTTCAACACGTTGTCATTCTTGGGAGGATTGAGAGCAAACTGCTGTGCTGCACCACCTGCAGGCTGATCCAGTGTCAGTTCGAGACCATTGAACGGTATTTTGGTACCGGGAGTGTAATTACCTGTCTGCAGGGTATTGCCACCCGCATCCTTGATATCATAGGTATCGGGCGGGCCAATTGTGGTGGAGACTGTGTAGGTGTTGCTGGGCAGTGCCGGGTCGTAACTGGATTTATAGAAATTATCAAAATCCCCCTGATCCCCGACCCCTACCTTGATATTCGCACTGGTGGCACTGGCGGTTCTTCTGGTTGCTACGATTTCAAACAGATCCTGTCCGGAGTCATTGGCAGCAATTTGCACTGTGGGCGATACCTGAATATTTCGCTGGCCAGGATCTCCCTGATAGATGTATTTACCGTTGGCATCTTTCACATAGGGCTGGGTCTTGCTCTGATTGCCCCCGAAAATAAATTCACCCGATGAGTTCTTGCTGTTCATCAGGTCAAACATTTGCTGCTGCAACCCTTCCAGTTCACTGGCAATGGCCTTTCGGTCATCCAGGCTAATGGCACCATTATTGGATTTCTGGATCAGGGTCTGGGCACTGAGCATCGCAGTATTGAGAGAGTCCAATACCGTCTCTTCATGCCCCAGACTGTTCTGCAGCAAACTGCCATTCACCCCGTACTGTTTAAACAGTTCAATCTCTTTGGTCAGCGCCATCTTCTGGCTCATGCCTGCCGGATCCTCACCGGCGCTCTGAAACTTGTTGCCGGTTTGCAGCTGCTGATAGGCCTTGTCCAGTCGCTCGTTGGTATTGGTGAGGGAGTAAAGATTCCGATCGTAGATCATGTTTGTAGTGATGCGCATGACGTTACCTCACGGACGAAAGCAGTGTATCGAAGATGGTTTTGGCCGTACTGACCACCTGCGCGGATGCCGCGTAAGATTGCTGGAAACGGATCAGATTGGCCGCTTCCTCCTCCAGATTGACCCCGGAGACGCTCTCGTAGATCCCGGTACTCTGGATCAGCTTGGATTCATTAGCCTTGAGCAGGGTTTTTGCCTGACTGGTATTGTTACCCACTTCCATCACCAACCCGGAGTAAGCCTGGTTAAAGGTCATCTTGTCGTTGGTGGTACCACCATTGGTGCTTTTGCGTACCAGATCCTTGTTCTGCAACTCAGCCATTGCCAGACCATTGCTGTTATCAGCAAAACCATTGGTGTTGTAACTAAGCTGGAAGCTGTCGGTTTGTTCTACCGTGCCGGTAATGCTGAACTCGTAGCCCGGGCTCTGTTTCGGGTTGCTGTAGACCGCAGGCCCACCCGGAAAGGGGTTTACTATCGAGGCCATCAAATTCTGCCCTTTGCTGGCTGCCGGCGCGACACCGATCAAGGTAGTGCCATCACCGGCATACACCTCATAATTGCCGTTATTGCCGATCTTGACGATCTGGGGAGCGGCGGGATCCAGGCTGTTGGTACCAAAACCGGAACCCGTTCCGGTATTGAAGATGCCATCGAGCTTGATGTCTGCACTGCCGATGTTGTTGGTAGTCTTCTGTACTTTGAGAGGTGCAGCCAAGGCCAGGTCTTCCGGCCGGTTGATCTGCTGAGCCAGCCCGGCAGCAGCCCCCTTGGTTGGTTGCAGCAGCAGCTTGTCTCCTGCCGCTGGCGTACCGGTGAGATCGATCGAGATCCCGTGGCCAGCCAGTTCAAACGTTGCTGGCGGCGTGGTGCCCGTCGCCACAGAGGTGCGATTACCAGATTTGTCCAGCGAGAACACTTCATATCCGGTCGCACTGCTAAAGCGCACTTCATAGTCGAAGGGGGTTACAGAGCTTCCTTTGCCGGGTACAAAGCTGACATTCGCTCCGACCGACCCTGTGTTGTCGCCATAAGGCAATCCCTTGCTGGTTGGCAGGGTGAAAATATCGCTGCCCAACTCGTTGTCCAGATCCATCCCGAGACGGTTTTGCTGGTTCATGGCATCCGCCATCGCAACGGCCAGCTGGCCCAGTTCACGCTTGGTCGGCTCCAGGTCGGTACGCGCCTTGAACAGCCCTCCCATGGCCCCCCCGAAGGTATCGTGATCGATGAGAGCCTGATTGTCGCCAAGAGTCAGCTGCAACTCCTGATCACGGGAATCGGGATCGCCCGCCACCACCTTGAACTGGGCAACGCCCCCATCCAGGATCAGCGAATGACCAGTGCTCATATTGACCAATACGCTGCCGTTAGCCTGGGTTACGGTACGGATATCCATCTTCTCGGAGAGCTGCCTGATCGCCTCGTCACGCTGATCAAACAGCATCAGGTTCTCTTCGGGAGACCCCTGAGTACGGATGATCGCCTGGTTGAGATCATTGATGCTGGTGAGCAGACTGTTGACCTGCTTGGTCTCATCTTCAATACGGGTGTTGAGGGTATCGCTCTGCTTGTCGAGCTGGGCCGAGAGTGTGTGAAAGCGGTTCACCATACCGCTCAGCTCCGTCATCACTACCTTGCGGCCACCGATCTCGGCGGGTGATTCATTTGCCGAATGAAAGGACTTGAAATAAGAGGTGATGGTCTCCCCTACGCTATTGCTGCTGTCTCCCAGCAGGCGATCCACGCCGGCAAGCTGCTCGTAATGAGTCAGGGATGCGTAAAAGGCAGAGGTATCGCGACGCACTTCTCCCTGCATATAGCTGTTGATTACCCGCTCGGTCCTGATGTCACCGGTGCCAAGACCGATGGCATTGGTAAACACCAGCGTACGCTCACGCACATAGCCCTGGCTATTGACGTTTACGATATTGTTACTGGTGCTCTGCAGCAGGCGCTGCTGTGCCAGCACGCCCGATGTACCAATTCCAAGCAGATCGCTTGCCATATGTTACAGCTCCATCTCGTTGTATCGGGCAATGGCATCACTGCGCAATACCTGTTTCAGTTTTCTGGCATAGTGCGGGTCGGTGGCATAACCCGCCTGTTGCAGCGCCTCGAAGTAGCGATCCGGACTGTCCACTCTGGCCAGGGCCCCCTTGTAGCGGGAACCGGAGGTGAGAAAGTCCACATAGTCGTTGAAGCTCTCTTCAAACGAGCCATAGGAACGAAACGCCGCTTTCTGGCGGGACGCCACTCCCTCTTCATATTCCAGGGTGCTGACTACCGCCTTGGGCCCTTCCCAGCGAGGATCGGCCTTGATGCCAAACAGGTTATGGGTCATCTGCCCTTCACCATCCTTGATCACCCGTTTGCCCCAGCCGCTCTCCAATGCCGCCTGAGCGACCAGTACCGCCGGGCTTAACCCCAACTTGTCGGCCGCTTTCTTGGCCAGCGGCATCAGGCGATTAACGAACTCTTCCGGCGTATCGAACTCTTTGCCCCCACTACTGGCGGCACTGCCCTCTTCGCTGGCCATGCGTCCCATGGGCGGAATGCTGCGGTGCGGTCGACGGGGCATAGTGAGTGCGTGGCTCTCCTTGACCCCCTCGGCCATCTCTTTTTCAGCAAAATCTTTGCCAACTTTTGATGCCGAGATCAAATCAGTGGCAGCCGTCTTGGGTGGCTCGTAGGGTTTATAGACCCGTTCCGTCCGTTGCGGCATCTTGAGCACCCGGCCATCCTGATGGACAAATGTCGCCGGTGAGAGCTGCCTGGCCACCATATCAGCCAAGCCAAGCCCTCCCTTGCTGGACATGTCGGCCACTCGCTGTTCATCCAGCATCCCTTCATAGAACTGGGTATAGCTGCTGTTCATCGGGTTGTCCTGAGTCAACACCCCGTTGGCCTGACGCATGCTCTGAAACAACATCTGGGTAAAGATTGACTCGAACTGGCGCGCAGCCCCCTGCAGTGCCTCGGCCTGTCCCTCTTTGCTGTGGCTCATCTGGCGCAGACGGTCCAGGTTCTTGATATCCTGCACCACCCCGAGATTCATGCCGCTGTTGGTGTCAAACTCCGCCATTTTGCTTACCTCATTGCCACCCGTGGCAATCACTTGCCGCCAGTTACAATATGACCAGTTGCCCCTCGATGGCACCTGCCTGCTGCAGCGCCTCAAGGATAGCCATCAAATCACCGGGGGCGACCCCGACCTGATTGACCGCTCGGACCAGATCGTCCAGAGTCGCACCGGTATCAAACTTGAACATCCGCCCGGGCTCCTGCTGGACATTGATGGTCGAGTTGTTGGTGACCGTGGTCTCGCCCCCTGCCAGCGGGTTGGGTTGAGAGACCTGCTGGTTTTCGGCTATGGTCACCGTCAGGCCTCCGTGGCTGATGGCCGCCGGTTTGAGCTTCACCTGACTGCCGATAACGATGGTGCCGGTGCGGGAGTTGACGATGATCTTGGCCGCCTCGTTGGCCGGATCCACCTCCAGGTTCTCGATGGTCGCCAGATAGGAGACCCGTTGACCCGGATCTCGTGGGGCATAAACCTTGACCGAAGTGGCATCGAGTGCCTGCGCAGTATTGGGCCCCACCAGATCGTTGACCACATCGGCCAACCGACGCGCGGTGGTAAAATCGGGGCGATTGAGATTGAAGGTGATGGTGTCACCCTGGCTGAAGGCATTGGGCACCTCTCGCTCTACAGTGGCACCATTGGCAATGCGGCCGACGGTCGGAGTATTGACCACCACCTTGGAGCCATCAGCCCCCTCGGCACCCAACCCGCCGACCACCAGGCTGCCCTGCGCGACTGCATAGACCCGCCCATCCAGCCCTTTCAGGAAACTCTGCAGCAGCGTACCACCGCGCAGGCTCTTGGCCTCACCGATGGCAGAAACAGTGACGTCTATGGTCTGGCCCGGCTTGGCAAACGGCGGCAAATCTGCATGAATTGCCACCGGCGCCACATCCTTGATCTTGGGTTTGATGTTGTCCGGTACCTTGATACCAAAGTTGTTGAGCATGGTGCGGAAGGTCTGTTCGGTAAAGGCGTTGTTCTTCTCGCCGGTACCGGGTAGACCCACGACCAGACCGTAGCCGATCAACTGGTTGCTACGCACCCCCTCTACCGAGCTGATGTCCTTTATCCGGGCGGAATTCGCCATCCCCAAAGGCAGCAGACAGCAGAGCAGAGTAACCAAACGGAGTGACTTCATAACATCTCCTAGAGCGGCCACCAGGGACCATTGAAAAAGCTGGTAAGCCATCCCTGTTCCTGGGTATTGGCAAGATCGCCGGTACCACCATAGTAGATACGGGCATTCGCCACTTTCTGGGATGACACGCTGTTATCCGAGGTGACATCCTCCGGTCTAATCAGACCTGTGATACGGATATACTCATTGCCATTGTTGAGCATGATCCACTTCTCGCCCCGTACCAGCAGATTGCCATTGGGCAGTACCTTGGCCACACTGACCGAAATATTGCCCTGCAGGCTGTTGCTCTGATCCGCCTTGGCCTGCCCCTTGAAGGCACTGTTTTGAGCGATGGATGCGGAGAGATCATAGGGGCTGGCAGTGACAGGCACGCCCCCCAGCGTCACCGGATCCAGATTGAACTTGTTATCCTTGCCACTCTGGGTATTTGCCTTCTTCGAGGCGGAAGTGGACTCGGCCAGCTCGATGGTGATGATGTCACCCACCTTGTGCGCCTTGATATCCGAATAGATGCCATTAACCTGATCCGGCTGAAAAATAGCACCCGTCGGTCTCACCGAGACTGGCTCCGACTCCCCGTATACGGGGGAAAACTCGGGGTCATCAGGCCTGGGTGTATTGGGAGTACTGCTACACCCCCCCAACACCAGCAACCCCAGCATCCATACGCTTTTCATCATGGCTCTCCCCATTAGGTCCGCTGGATCAGGAAGGACATCATGCCATCCACCGCAGAGAGGACTTTAGAGTTCATCTCGTAGACCCGCTGAGCCTGGATCAGATTCACCAGCTCTTCGGTGACGTTAACGTTGGAGCTTTCCAGCATCCCTTGCTTCAAGACCCCCATGCCATCCGCCCCGGCAGTTCCCTGAATGGCTGCACCGCTGGACTGGGTTTCCAGAAACATGTTCTCACCCATCGGCTGCAGACCACTGGCATTGACAAAGTCTGACAGGGTGATCTGTCCGACCACTTGAGAAGCACCATCTCCCTTCAACTGTACCGAGACCTGACCATCAGTGCCGACAGTGACACTCTGGGCATTTTCCGGGATCTGGATTTCTGGCTGCAGGGGATAACCGTTACCCGGCGTCACTATGGTGCCTTCACTGTTAAGGGTGAATTGCCCATTACGGGTATAGGCCAGGCTGCCGTCGGGCAATTGAATTTCAAAGTAGCCACGACCACTGATCATCAGATCCAGCGAATTATCCGTAGTCTGTACGTTGCCCTGACTGTGGTTTTTCTGGGTAGCCACCACCTTGGCGCCCGCGCCAAGCATTAAGCCAGAGGGCAACTCGGTATCCGCCGACGAACGGCCGCCGGGCTGATTGATGTTTTGATAGAGCAGATCCTCGAAAATGGCCCGCGATTTCTTGAAACCAACGGTGCTGGCGTTCGCCAGGTTGTTCGAGGTGACCGAAATATTGGTCTGCTGAGCATCCAACCCGGTCTTGCTGATCCAGAGTGCAGGATTCATAGGTAACTCCTTGATTAGCTGATACGCAGCAACTGGGTTTGGGCCTCGTCATTCTCTTCGGCCGTTTTCATCATCTTGACCTGGGTTTCAAACTGTCGTTGTAACCGGAGCAGGTTGGTCATCTCATCCACCACATTGACATTGCTCCCCTCCAGGGAGCCGGCGATCAGGCCAACGTTGGCAGAGGCAGGCTCATTCTGGCCATCTTTGCGCCGAAAAAGCCCATCCTGGCCCTTCTCTACCGCATCGGCGGCCGGGTTAACCAGTTTGATCCGCTGAAAATCTTCCGACAAATTCGCGGCGGCCCCTTCAGGACGGCCACTGATGGTGCCATCCCGGTTAATCTCCAGCTTCTCCATCGGCATTGGCAGCACGATGGGTTGACCACCGTCATCCACGACGTTCAAGCCGGTAGAGGTCTGCAGGTTGCCAGTCGCATTGACCTGCAGATTTCCCATACGGGTATAGGCCTCCCCCCCCTTCGGATCTTGCACCGCAATCCAGCCGGGACCATCCACCGCCACGTCAAGATCCCTCCCCGTGGTCATCAACATGCCATGCTGCAGGTTTTGGCCGGGACGTTCCGTCATGGCAAATACCCGACTGGGCAGCCCCTCACCAAAGGCCTGCATGCTGCGGGCCTGCTCGAAATCGGATTTAAAGCCGGTGGTATTGGCATTGGCGAGGTTATTACCGCGAACAGCCAGGCTGTTCATGTTCTCTTTGGCCCCGGACATGGCGATATAAAGCAGGTGATCCATGGGATTCTCCGTCAAACAGATGACTCTGACAGCAGAACTGCAATTTGGATGCCAACAGAAGGGGAATGCCACGCCATTCGACAGTAGAGAACGATAAAAAAACGGGGCACCCAAGGTGCCCCGTCGCCTGAGAGGAATTAACGGATCTGCAAGATGGTCTGCTGCAGCGAACTGTTGACCTCCAGAGATCGGGAGTTCGCCTGGAAGTTACGCTGGGCAGTGATCAGATCAACCAGTTCGGAGGTCAAATCCACGTTGGATTGCTCCAGCGCCGACGATTTGATGGTACCGAAGGTGCCTGAATTGGGCGTTCCCGGCAAAGCCTCGCCGGAGAGCAGGGATTGCCGCCAGGAAGTATCACCCACCTGGGTCAGCCCTTGCGAGTTGGCAAATTTGGCCATGGCCACCATGGCTACCTTGATGGTGGTGGCATTGCTGTAGGTTGCAGAGACAATCCCATCCGGCGTGATCTCGACCTTGGTCAACCGGCCGACAGTGGAACCATCCTGTGACAACTTGTTGACTTCAAACGGTGAGGCATATTGGGTCACAGTGCCGAACGTGATATCTACCTGCTGGGTAGGGTCCGCACCATTGGTAATAATCCCCGCTCCTGCTGCACCCAACTGCTCAGTTTGGATGTTTGCCGGTGTGGTCGGAGTAATCATTTTACCATCGGCACCAAAGGTAATCCGGGCACCGGCAGGTGCAGGATTCAACCCTGTGGACATTGTTGGCGTCACCCCTCCGACGATATCGACCGGCTTGTCACCTTGATAAAGATACATGCGCCAAGCTGTCGGGCTAGCTGGCTTGGTCAGGTCTGCTGGATCTGCTTCTTTGACAAAATACTGGGTGATAGTGTGAGGTTCACCGAGCGAGTCATAAATCACCACTGAGGTGGATGAGGAGTACGTTTTGGAATCCTTAGGGTCAAAGGTGGAGGCATCCCCCGCACCATTACCTGCGGGCAGGGGCGATGCGGTGGAAGGCAAGTTGAAACTTGCATCAATCTTGCTGGTTTTGATCGGCTCACCCGCCCGATCAGGGATCTGGATCGGCTTGGTCGCATTGATACTGACCGCCTTGGGTGTGCCATCGGAGTTGATCTCGTAGCCTTGTAGATAGTGGCCCTGATTGTTGACCATATAGCTGTTTTCATTGAGCTTGAATGCACCGGCACGGGTGTAGGTGCGATCCAGGTTGGTCAAACCATCAGAGGTGACAAAGAAGCCGTTCCCCTGAATGGCCAAATCCAGCGCGTTATTGGTAAATTGCAGCGCCCCCTGATGGAACTGCTGGGCAACAGCACCGGTCGCCACACCGTTACCGACCTGAGTCTTGGCATTGACAAAGATGGAGTTGGCGTAGACATCCGCAAACTCGGCACGGGACTCTTTAAAGCCCATTGTATTGACGTTCGCAATGTTGTTAGCGGTGACGTTCAAGTCTTTTTGTGCCGCGTTGACACCGCTCAAGGCATTGTTAAATGACATATCCAGCTCCTTAGATCGATGCTGTCGACGTGGTTTTTGACGGAGTAGCCGTCTGGTTTGGATTGGTGCCTGATATTTGCAGGACGGAACTCAGCAGGGTGCTACCCAGTCCCTTCAAATTAAGCATTGTGGGGTTTGTTGCATTCCCCAGTGCAACGCTATCGACCTTGCCATAAGCGTATGTGGGAATAGTTTCTGCCTTGCCATCCGCACTGCCACTGGCCTTGATCACGTATTTGCCTGGTTTGACCCGGTTGCCCGCCTTGTCAGTGCCATCCCAGGCGATCTCCACATTGCCCTTCTGTTCTCCTTCCAGGCTAAATTCCTTGATGACCTGACCCGCCTCGTCTTCAACGATAATCTTGACACCCGTGTATTGATTGGTCGTGCCAACCTGAACGACACCGGAGACTGGGCCCTCCTTGTCCAGATAGCCCACATTGCTGGGCAAGAGTACATTCTGGCCAACCAGAGAAGATGCTTGCAGAGCCTGGCTGGAGATCATCTGCTCATTGAGCTTGCCCATCTGGGTAGACAGACTGCTGATCCCCTCCGAGGTAGACATGGAAGCCATCTGGGAGAGCATCTGGGCATTGTCCACCGGCTTGAAGGGATCCTGATATGACAGTTGCATGGTCAGCAGTTTCATAAACGAAGCCTGATCCAGCTCTTTCTTCGGCGTCGTTGTGGTGCCTGTGGTCTGGGTCGTGGTACGGCCAATGCCGTTCACACTGTTTGTGGTGTCGACCATGTTGCATCCCTCCTATCAGGATTTGCCAAGCTGGAGCGTCTGCTGCAGCATCTTCTTGGCCGAATCTGCAACCTGTACATTGGTCTGGTAGCTGCGCGAGGCATTGATCATGTCAGCCATCTCTTCAACCATGTTGACGTTCGGTTTGAAGATAAAGCCATCCTTGTCCGCCATCGGATGGTTAGGGTTGTACTCCTTGAGCAGTGGAGCCTTGCTCTCGACAATGCCCTTCACCTCAACGCCGACCGATCCCTGCTTATCTGACATGGCCTGATCGAGCTGAGCGGCAAAAACTGGCCGCCTGGCGTGGTAAGTGTTTTCCACGCTGGAGCTTACGCTGTCCGCGTTGGCCATATTGCTGGCAACCGTATTGAGGCGCACGGACTGCGCACTCATGGCCGAGCCGGCAATATCAAAGACCTTGAACAAACTCATCACTGCTCTCCTTTCAGGGCTTTAAGCAGGCCACTGATCTTGCGATTCATAAATTCTAGGGAGGTTTGGTACTCCAGACTGTTGCGCAAGAACTCGCTCCGTTCCTGCTGCACATCCACCGTGTTGCCATCACCCGTATCAGGCTGCAACGGATTGCGGTATTGAACAGTACCGGGGGCATCCATATTCAAGGCAAAGTGCTTTTCACTGGTTGTTACCAGGCCAAAACCCTGTTTATGCTGGGCATCCTGCAATGCCTGTGCAAAGTTGATATCCCTTGCTTTAAAACCTGGCGTGTCCGCATTGGCAATATTGCTGGACAACACCTCGGCACGCTTGGCGCGAACACCCAGCGTGTATTGATGGATACCAAATGCCTTGTCGAATGAAAAAGCCATAGCACACCTCCTACTTGGTATATTTTGCTTGCAAGAGATGTGCCAGACGATTTTCAAAATGTTGCCAGATTGTCGAGCCTAGCTATGAAAGCCTTTAGACGGAGTGCAAGGATCTGCTGCGCGATAGATAGGAACATGGTGCAATGCCATCACGAATGGAGCTATAAGAATGGAGCCATAAAGAGAGAAGGAGGCACTGTGCCTCCTTCTCTTATAACAATGTCACCAATCACAACTCATTGAATACCATGGGCTGCAACGTTATTTGACCTTGTAAACAATTCCGGGATTGCACCGAATCATCTCGAATCGGTCAGTCAAACCCGCCAGCGATTCCGACGCTCCCAGCATCAGGTATCCACCAGGATTGAGGCTGGATGCAAACTGGTTGAGGATTTTTGACTTCACTTCCGGTGCAAAGTAGATAAGCACGTTACGGCAAAAAATGATGTCAAATTTACCGAGCAGACTATAACTCTCCAGCAGATTGAGCGGCCGGAAGGTGGTCAATTTTCTGACTCGCTCTACCACCCGCATTTTGTTGTCACCATAGGGCTCAAAAAACATCTTCTTGCGCTCTGGCGACAATCCGCGTGCCAAAGCCAGACTGTCATATACCCCTTCCTTGCACTGATTCAGCATGGTAGTCGATATGTCTGTCCCGACAATCTGCACTCCACCGGGCAAGGTACCCGGCTTCTTCATCTGCTGCTCCAGCGCCGTCATGGCGATAGAATATGGCTCCTGTCCCGAAGATGAGGCAGCAGACCAAATCTTGACAGGGCGACCACTTTTGCCCAATTCAGGAAAAATCTTGTCGGTCAGCAGCTGGAACGGATATGTATCACGAAACCAGAGGGTCTCGTTAGTGGTCATCGCATCAACAACCGCCATTTTCAGGTCACGCTCTCGTACACTCATTGCACGGGTGACCAGTTCAGACAGACTCTCGATGCCAAACTGTGCCATCAAAGGTGAAAGACGGCTCTTCACCAGATACTGTTTGTTATCACCCAGCACGATCCCGCTCTGAACCGCAAGAAAGTTGCTGAACTGTTTGTATAAGTCATCCGAAAGTGTCTTCATGCAGCTGTTCTTCTTTAAATTAGAGTGCGTTTTGTACGGCTTTGGCCAATTCATCAGGCTGGAACTTGGCAATAAAGTTGTTTGCACCAACTTTTTGCACCATAGCCTGGTTAAATACACCACTGAGCGAGGTATGCAGAATAACATGCAAATCTTTGAGATTGGGATTATTCCGGATCTCGGCAGTGAATGTATAGCCATCCATCTCGGGCATTTCGATATCGGAAATCACCAGCGCAATCTGATCCTTGATAGGGCCATTTTTGGTCATCTCCAGCAGCATGTTCAATGCTTCGCGGCCATCTTTTGCCAGCACGCATTCAACTCCGATCGCCTCCAGCGCACGCTGTACCTGTTTGCGCGCAACCGAAGAGTCGTCAGCAACCAATACGGGACGTCCCAAGGTCGGATGCTCGACACTGGCCTCCACCAGCTCCTGGCTGACCTCAGTAGAAACCGGAGATATTTCGTTGAGAATACGTTCAACGTCGAGGATCTCGACCAACTCGCCATCAACCTCGGTAACCGCCGTCATATAGTTGATGCGACCAGCCCCCTTGGGGGGAGGAAGGATAGATTCCCAGTTCATATTGATGATGCGCTCGACCGAGTGCACCAAAAAACCCTGAATGGAGCGGTTGTACTCGGAGATGATAATGAAGCACTTGCTCAAATCTTCAATGGGGCGCTTGCCCATTGCCATGCTGAGATCGATGACCGAGATAGTCTGGCCACGAATATGAGCCACTCCGCGAATACAGGAGTTCAACTTGGGCATCACGGTCAAGGGGGGGCACTGCAACACTTCACGCACTTTGAATACGTTGATGCCAAATCTTTGACGTCCATTGAGACGAAACAACAACAATTCCAGCCGGTTTTGCCCCACTAGCTGGGTACGTTGGTTGACCGAGTCCAGGATACTGGCCATAAACACTCCCTAAAAACGCTTGGCATTAATCATGCATGCGTGATGGATTGCGTCAGACTATCGATGTGACAACAAACAGATTCTGAAGCAATCATAGTTAAATATGGTGATATGCGTGAACAACTTATCGACCGACGAGCGAAAATGATTAACCGACTTTTACTCATCAGCCTCTTTTTTGGCAGCATATCCTCGAGCCATGCCTCGGATGTCACAACCTATCTGAGAGAGCAAGCACAAGAGTTCGTTTATGGTCAACTCGATCTGCCGCTGGATGCCAGAGCAGAGGTCACTGCCGCGACCCTTGATGAGAGACTCCCGCTAACCCGTTGCGATGATCTGTTGACCATCAGCTTGCCAGCAAAAATGGAAATTCGTCGTAATACAACTGTTTACATGAAGTGTGAGGAAGAAAAACCCTGGGATGTCTACTTGCCGGTAAGGGTCAGTATTCAAAAACCCTTTGTTACTGTCACCGACCCCATTGCCAAAGGGGATCTGCTGAATGAAAGCAAGCTGGTAGTGGCGTTTCAGGATCAAACCCTGATCCGTGGTGACTATCTGACCAACCCGGCCCCTCTGATTGGGGTACGCAGCAAGCGGGAGATCAAACCGGGACAGCCCATCCGCTTGAGCCAGGTTTGCGTGATATGTAAAGGGGATCAGGTCACCCTGACTGCCGAAAACAGCAACTTCCAGATCAAAACCATGGCCCGAGCCTTGCAAGATGGCAGTTTCGGAGAGATCATCAAACTCGTCAATATTCGCTCCGGCAAAACGGTGGAAGGTAAAGTCACAGCAGTCGGTGCCGCATCGGTCACTTTTTGATATCCGGAGCCTGAACAATTTTTTTTCTAAAGTTTTGAGCTGCCGCACCGATAAACAGGTAAGCAAACCTTAAAGCAGACGAAGGTAACTAAAATGGCCATCAACAATATCAACAACTTGGCGAATAATCGGTTGCAAAATACCGCTAATAGCCAAGGGACAGGCAGCAAGTCAGTCACCTCATCGCCCGAAAACAAAGCGACCACTGTCAAGCTGGACTCCGTCTCCTTGACCAGTGAGGCGCAACAATTGCAAAAAATGCAACAGAACCTCAATACCGCCTCAACCGGCAACGAGAGCAAGGTTGAACGACTGAAAAAAGCCGTCGCGAGTGGCGAATATCAGGTTAACAGCGACGCTGTAGCCAAGAAGATGTTCAGTTTCGAGGCCAATCTGGACAAAGTTCTGGGATGATGGACTTACCTTCGTTACTGCACACCCAAGATGATTACCTCAGCCAGATGCAAGGCATTCTGGAAGAGGAGTTCAGCTTGCTCGAGCAGCATCAGGCACTGGCCCTGCCTGCACTGACCGAGCGCAAACAGCAGTTGCTTGCTGCGATAGAAACTCTGGACAAGACACTGGCAGATATGCCGGAACTGGCACTGCAGCTAGCAGCCTATCCCGACGAGATGGAGCAGCTTCGTGCAAAACTGGATGCCTGCCAGGCACAAAATGATATCAACGGTCGCTTGCTTGAATTGAGCATCGTCTCCAACCGTCGTCTGGCAACCTTTCTGAGTCAGTTGCGTGATCGCAACAGCCTGACCTATGACGCCAAAGGCAATACTCGCTCTGGCACCCGCTCCTACGGTATCAAGGCCTGACATCTCTTATCAGGCCTTGCATTTTTGCTCTCCGTTTTAAAGCGCAAGGCGCAACAACTCCCGCCCATCCTCACACGCGTTGACGCGCAGTACCCCATCCTCATAGCTTCCATAACTGGCTGGCAGCTCGCCGCGCGGGAAACAGATTGACCCCGGGTTCATCAATATCCGTTCCCCCTGCCACTCCAGCACAGGTACATGGGTGTGGCCGCTCAGGAACAGACTACCCGCCGGTAGCTGTACCTCGTCCGGGCGATAAAGATGACCGTGGCTGACAAACCAGCGCCGCTCATCGATCAGCAACTGGTTGTAGGGGGCGGTGATGGGAAAGCGCAACAGCATCTGATCCACTTCGGAATCGCAATTGCCCCGCACCGCGATGATCTGTGGCGCAAGCTCGTTGAGCCTGTCAGCCACTGCCGCCGGGTTATACCCTTCCGGCAGAGGATTACGCGGGCCATGGTTGAGCAGATCGCCGAGCAGCAGATAGTGATCCGGCTGCCAGGAGTCAAGTCGGGTCAACACCCGCTCCAGCGCAATGATGCTACCGTGGATGTCGGAAATGATGGCAAGTTTCATGAAATGCTCCTCACTGCGGGCTGAAATAGAGATCCTTGGTGGCAATCGTCCCTTTCAAATTCTGGCTGGGTAGTCCCCGCAGGGTGGGGTCAACCAGTCTCATCTGATTGTAATGATACACGGGGAGGATCGGCGCCTCTTCAAGCAGCAACTGTTCGGCATGCCGGTAGAGTTCAACCCGACTCGCGCTGTCCAGCGTATTGGCTGCCTGCTCCAGCAGCAGATCAAAGTCGGGATTGCAGTAGCCGCTCTCGTTGCGCAGATCCTGACAACGGAAGCTGCCCAGCATGGCAGACGGCTCCACGTAATCGCCAAACAGGAAGCTTCTGGCCACCTGAAAATCACCGCTATCCTTAACCACCTGATAGGCGCCCCACTCCAGACTGTTGAGGGTGACCTGCACCCCCAGCTTCTGCCACATGGCGGCAATCGCCATCGCCATCTGTTTGTGGGTTTCTGCGCTGTTGTAGGTAATGCTCAGCTTGAGTGGATTGGCACTGTTATACCCGGCCGCTGACAGCAACGCTGCCGCTTTGGCCTGGCGGGTTGGCATATCTTCAAGCGCCACAGGCAATATCACCCGGGGGTAACCCGGCATCTCCGGCAACAGCGACCATGCCGCCTGTTCATCCTGACCGCTCACCGATTCAATAAGCTGCTGTCGATCAACCGCCATGGAGAGTGCCTGACGCACCCGTGCATCCTGCAGTTCGGGGCGCTTCAAATTGAACGCATAGATATAGGTGCCAAACAGCGGCAAGCCCCAGAGCCGCTCCGGAGATTCGCGCTTCATCTTCTGGTAATAGCCGAGGGAGACCTTGTTGGTGAGCTGGATTTCACCAGCCTCATAGCGCAGCCGTTCGGCATGTTGCGAGGTGATAGGCAGATAGGTGACCCGTCCGATACGGGTGTGAAGGTCATCCCAGTAGTGGATATTGCGCTCGGCTTCGATCCGCTCGTTTGGCGTCCAGCTTGCCAACCGATAAGCACCATTGCTCACCAGCTTGCCGGGCTCGGTCCACTGCTTGCCAAATTTGGCTATCGCCTTCTGATTGACTGGCACAAAGGGGCGCTGACTGATGAGCTGCAGGAAATAGGGAGCCGGCCGCTCCAGAGTGATTTTCAGGATCTGATCGCTTTGCGCTTCAATGCCAAGATTGCCGAGCTCCAGCGCACCGGCATAGATGGATTGCGCATTGTTGATCCCCGTCGCCAGCAGCAATCCGGCAGAAGGGGAGTTGATGGCCGGATCGAGCAGACGGCGCCATGCATAGACGAAATCAGCGGCCACCAGCGGCTCGCCATTGGACCATTTCAGTTGAGGGCGCAGGAAGAATCGCCACTCCAGCCCATCTTCACTCACCTCCCAGCGCTGTGCCTGAGCAGGGACGATATTCCCCTGCCCATCATCACTGACCAGCCCTTCAAACAGATCGACCAGCACGGCCTCCCCCGGAAAACCGGAGCGCACCAGCGCCGGATCCAGCGACTCCGGCTCGGCACCGTTGCCCTTTACCAGGGTTTGCCGCTCGGCAAGCAGAGGCTGCTGCTCAACGGTGGTGGCATGGGCCAGGGGCCCTGCCAGCACGGCAAGTAATAGCGGGGAGAGCCAGCGTTGCGCCAGCTTGGGGAAGAAACCATACCTCATGACAAAACCTCGAATAACACCACTGCAGGAGGGGAAGGCCGACGGCGCGCCTGATGAATGCCGGATGCCGCTCTTGTTATCCCCGAAAACGCCCCGTATTGTATCGGGCTTGCCCGGGAGATGGAGTCTTTCGGGTTAATTTTTTCAGGAGTTTTTATGGGTTATGAGTGGCTGGCCCTCGCATCGGCCAGTTTATGGGCAATTGCAGCGCTAATTTCGGTCAAACCGGCCCGTCATCTCGGCGCATTTGCCTACAGCCGCTGGCGCATGTTTCTGGTCAGCCTGATGCTCGGCACTATGAGTCTGCTCACCGGTGGCTGGCAAACCCTCACCGCAAGCGCCCTGCCCCTGCTCGCCATCTCGGGGCTGATCGGCATCTTCGTGGGCGATACGGCGCTGTTTGCCTGCATGAACCGGTTGGGGCCAAGACGCAGTGCCCTGCTCTTCTCCTGCCATGCGCTGTTTTCCGCCCTGCTTGGACTCTGGCTCTTTAATGAACAGCTGACGGGCTGGCGACTGCTGGGGGCCATGCTGGTCTTTGCCGGCGTAATGCTGGCGATCCTGTTTGGCAGACGCAGTAGCAGCAACGAGTGGGAGCAGATCCGTGGCAATCTGGCGCTGGGAATTGGCCTTGGCCTGACGGCGGCACTGTGTCAGAGCGTGGGAGCCATCATCGCCAAACCGGTGATGATGAGTGGTGAGGTGGATGCGGTGAGTGCATCGGGTATCCGGATGGGCAGTGCCCTGCTGGCCCATTGCGTCCTTCGGCTGGGGCGCTTGCCGCTGGCCATGCCGCTCAAACCGGTCAATCGCCATATCCTCGCCATGATTGCCACCAACGGTTTTCTGGCGATGGGGCTGGGGATGACGCTGATCCTGATGGCGCTGCGGCAGGGCGAGGTGGGCATGGTGGCCATTCTCTCCTCTACCACACCGGTACTGCTGCTGCCGCTGTTGTGGTGGCACTCGGGGGAGCGGCCATCCATTGCCGCCTGGGCGGGGGCACTGATTGCCACCCTGGGCACCGCGCTGGTGCTGGGTTTCAGCACTCACTGACACCCGGCCCCCCCTGATCAGAACAGGGCAATCTCCTCAGCGGTCAGCTCGCGGTATTCACCGGGTGCCAGATCTTCATCCAGCGTCAAACCGCCCACCCGCTCGCGATGCAAGCCAACGACCTTGTTGCCGATGGAGGCAAACATCCGCTTGACCTGATGGTACTTGCCTTCGTGGATGGTCAGGCGGGCCTCGCACTCGCCGAGAATTTCCAGCTGGGCAGGACGGGTTTTATCGGTCTCGTTACGCAGGTAGACCCCTTCGGCGAACAGCTCGATTGCATCCGGGCTCACCGGATCGGCCAGCCAGACGTGATAGGTCTTGGCACACTCGTGGCGCGGCGAGGTGATGCGGTGGGACCATTGACCGTCATCGGTCACCAGCACCAGACCCGTGGTATCGAGGTCGAGGCGACCCACTACGTGCAGCTTGCCCATCGCCGGTTCATCCATCAGGAAGAAGACGGTCGGGTGATCCGGATCCTCGTTGGAGCAGACATACCCTTCCGGCTTGTGCAGCATGAAATAGCGGTTGCGCTGCTCCAGCGTCAGCAGCACGCCGTCAAACTCGATCTGGCTCTGCTCATTGATATGGAAGGCGGGCTGCTTGACCACAATACCATCCACCATGACCTCGCCCTGACGGATCAGTTTGCCTGCCAGCGAGCGGGTCAAATCGGAACAATCGCACAGAAATTTATCAAGCCGCATTCACAACCTCGGAGTCCAACAAGTAAAGGGGCGTCATTATATCGGGCGGGGGCGACAACGCCACTGTTAAGGGGTTGCCAATTATGACGAACTGGTCATCCGATGTTACACTTCTCCGGTGTGATCCATCCGCACGATACTCATAATAATAAGAGTCAGGAAGCCCTCATGAAGTCTCAAGCATCCTATCCCGTCATTCCCGTCAACCAGCTGAAACCCGGCATGTATGTCATTGCTATCGCCAGCCAGACAGGTGGGATGGAGATCGCCCAGATGGGCTTGGTGACCAGCGTGGCGCAAATTGCCAATCTGGTGCGTCAGGGGGTGCTCACGGTACGCATCGATCTGGCCCGCAGCAAGCTGGGCAGTACCGAGAGTGACGCCGTTACCTCCCCCGATCTCAATGCCAACAGCGCCCAGGTAGGGCGCCGGGCCAGTGCCAACGGCGAAGGACGGGAGCTTAAAATCCGCCGCCTCTATCAGGAAGCGCGCGAGCTGCAAGGCAAGTTCATTCGCCACCTCAAAGCGGGTGAGCCCATCGACATCACTCCGCTCGCCGAAGTCGCCGAGGAGATGGTGGACACCATGTTCACCCATGGCGATGCCATGCTCTGCCTGGCCCGTATTCGTGCCAAGGATGCCTATCTGATGGAGCACTCCATGAACGTGGCCATCCTGCTGGCCAACTTCGGCCGTTATCTGGGGCTGGAGCGCAGCGTGCTCAAGGAGTTGACTCTGGGAGGGCTGTTGCACGACGTGGGCAAGATCATGACGCCGGACGAGGTGCTCAACAAACCGGGCAAGCTGACCGACGAGGAGTTTGCCATCATGCGCCAGCATGTGGTGCATAGCTACGACATTCTCCGCAATACCCCCGGCATCACCCCAACCATGCTGGAAGTAGCCGCCAACCACCACGAGCGGCTCGATGGTACTGGCTACCCGCAGCGGCTGAAGGGGGATGAACTCTCCCTCTATACCCGCATGAGCGGTATTGTCGATGTCTATGACGCAGTAACTGCCGACAGAGTCTACAAGGCTGGCATGCAACCCACCCAGGCCTTTCGCATTCTGCTAAAGGGAGTCAACCAGCACTTCGATGCCGAACTGGTCACCAAGTTCATCAAGTGCATGGGGGTCTATCCGGTGGGAACGCTGGTACAGCTTTCAAACCAGCGGTTGGCCATCGTGATGCAGCGCAACGAGCAGCAGCCGCTCAAGCCGGTGGTCAAGGTGATCTATCACGCTTCCCAGCGCCACTACCTCGATGTGCAGTGGCTGGATCTGGCCAGATCGAGTGTGAAGGAGAGCATCGAGTGCACGGTCGACCCCAAAGAGTTTGGCATCAACCTCACCAACTTCTTCTAACTCTGTCCTCACGACTGGCGCTGGCTATCGAGCCAGTGCCGGATCAGAAACTCCTCATCCAACGGCGAGAGATCGAAACGCAGGCTGGCCTCTTCGATGGCGGCGATATCGTACTGGTGGTGCTCACTGAGCCAGCGCACCGCACGTCGCAGATCTTCACCATGGGGGAGCAGCAGATGGTCGCTCATGGGATACCTCCGGTAGATCGCAAGGCAGCCAGCGCATCTGACTGCCTATTACAAGTCTAGTCGGTCAATCCCAATCCCCTCCTGCGTCTCCTCACCCTCCCCCATCTGTCACTGCAATCAGGCAATCAGCGACCGAAAGCGCGCTGCCAATCCTGATCGAACTTCACCAGCGCCGCATCCACCGCTGGCACGTTCATCAGCTGCTCCGCCACATCGAGCGGCAGAGTGATGGACTGGCAACCCACCAGCAGGCAGTCGAGCGCCTGGCGCGGGGTACGGAACGATGCCGCCAGCACCTTGCTGTTCGGCGCGTGCAGCGCAAGCAGCTGTTGCAGCTCCTGCACGGTGGCGATGCCGTCACCCCCCTGGGCATCCAGCCGGTTGACGTAGGGTGCCACGTACTCTGCCCCCGCCACCGCCGCCAGCCAACCCTGCAGCGGGGTATAGACAGCGGTGCCCAAAGTCGGCACACCGTTGGCGGTCAGGCTCTTGATGGCCGCCAGCCCCTCTGCGCATACCGGGATTTTGATCACCAGATCCGAGTCCAGCTCACGCAGAGCGAACGCCTCGCGCACCATCTCGGTTTCGGTTTTGGCCATCACCTGGGCAAACAGGCGCGCCTTGGGCCCCAGCACATCGCGCAAGGCGGGCAGCAGCTCACAGAGCGGCAATCCCCCGGCGGCGGTAATGGAAGGATTGGTGGTGACACCGGCCAACGGCAGGATCCGTGACCAGCGACGCACTGCCGCCACATCGGCGGTATCGAGATACAGCTCCATCTCTAACTCCTTAACGGGATGTTCAATATGTCGCCATTCTAGCGAGAAAACATCTGCAAACAGCTTGATCGAAATCAAATCAACTTTCGAATGAAAGCAAATAGAATGCAAATACAAAAGGAGGCGGTATGATTTTCGACCTGCAACGCTATTCAACTCACGATGGCCCCGGCATTCGCACCCTGGTGTTTCTCAAGGGGTGCTCGCTGGTCTGTCGCTGGTGTCAAAACCCGGAAAGCCGCTCTCCCAAGCCGGACATACTACTCGACCGGCGCCAGTGCATCGAGGGATGCCAGCTCTGCAGCCAGGCTTGTCCGGCAATCTTGCGTGACAGCGAGGGCATCCAGCTCAGCCGTTCTGCCCTCAAGGCCGATGATATGGAACGGCTGCGCGGCCTCTGCCCAAGCGAAGCGCTGCAGGTGTGCGGCCGCGATGAAACCCTGGACACCCTGATGGACACCATCTTGCGGGATCGCCCCTTCTTCGAGCGCAGCGGCGGTGGCGTCACCCTCTCCGGTGGCGAACCGTTTATGCAGCCCGACTTTGCCGCGTCCCTGCTCGCCCGCTGCAAGGCCGAAGGGCTGCACACCGCAGTCGAGAGCTGCCTCCATGTGCCTTGGCACCAGATTGAGCCAAGCCTCCCCTCACTGGATCTGCTGCTGGCGGATCTCAAACACGTTGATAAAGAACGCTTCTTCCACTGGACCCGCGGCAAGGTGGAGCTGCCCATTGCGAACCTCAAACGCCTCGCCGAGCACGGCGTGCCGATGCAGATCCGGGTGCCGCTCATTCCCGGCTTCAATGCCGACCGCGCATCGATCGAAGCCATCACCGACACCGCCGCCAGCCTCGGCACGGTGCAGGAGATCCACTTCCTCCCCTACCACACCCTGGGGATGGGCAAATATGCCCTGCTGGATCTGCCCTATCAGGCGCCAGAGACACCGCTCGACGACCCCGATTTACTCCGCTTTGCCCACGCATACGCCCAACGTCAGGGGCTGACCCCTGTGACCAGAGGATAAGATCATGACCCAGCTCGACCTCAATACCCTCAGCCCGCGGATCCGCGCCCACAAAGAGAGCCTGATCCACATCGTTCAGCCACCGGTCTGCACCGAGCGTGCCCGCCACTACACCGAGGCCTATCAGGCTCATCTCGCCCAGCCGCTGCCGGTGCGCCGCGCTCTTGCGCTGGCTCATCACCTCAAGGAGCGCACCATCTGGATCAAGCACGACGAGCTGATCGTCGGCAATCAGGCCAGTCAGGTGCGGGCGGCGCCGCTGTTTCCCGAATACACGGTGAGCTGGATTGAGAAGGAGATCGACGAGCTGGCAGACCGTCCCGGCGCCGGTTTTGCAGTCAGCGAAACCGACAAGGAGATCATCCACGCCCTCACCCCCTTCTGGCGCGGCCAGACGGTGCAGGATCGCTGCTTCGGCCTCTTTACCGACGAGCAGAAAGCGCTGCTGGAGAGCGGCATCATCAAGGCCGAGGGCAACATGACCTCGGGGGATGCCCACCTCGCGGTCAACTATGAGGAGCTGCTCACTCTGGGTCTCGATGGCTTCAAGGCCAAGGTGGCCGAGCGCCGCAGTCGGCTGGATTTAGCTGATTGGGCCGATCTGCAGCGCGAGCAGTTCCTGCACGCCGTCGCCATCACTCTGGATGCGGTCAGCGCTCACATCTCGCGCTACGCCGCACTTGCCCATGATATGGCAGCACAAGAATCTCACCCCGAGCGCCGAAACGAGCTTGAGACCATCGAGCTCAACTGCGCCCACATCGCCCACCTGCCCCCCGAGACCTTCTGGCAGGCGCTGCAGCTCTGCTACTTTATCCAGCTCATCCTGCAGATCGAATCCAACGGTCACTCGGTGTCGTTTGGCCGGATGGATCAATACCTCTACCCCTGGTATCGCCGCGAGGTGGAATTGTCGGAATCCCTGCCTCGGACGCGCGCCATCGAACTGCTGCAAGGGTGCTGGCTCAAGTTGCTGGAGGTAAACAAGATCCGCTCCGGCACCCACTCCAAGGCCTCCGCCGGCAGCCCGCTCTATCAAAACGTCACCATCGGCGGCCAGAACTGGCGGGATGGCACTGCACATGACGCGATCAATGGCCTCTCCTACGCGATTCTGGAATCCTGCGGCCAGCTGAGATCCACCCAGCCCAACCTCTCGGTGCGCTACCATGCCGGGATGAGCGAGGATTTCCTCGACGCCTGCATTCAGGTGATCCGCTGCGGCTTTGGCATGCCCGCCTTCAACAACGACGAGGTGGTGATCCCCGAGTTCATCAAGCTCGGGGTAAGCGTGGAGGATGCCCACCATTACGCCGCCATCGGCTGCATCGAGACCGCAGTGCCAGGTAAATGGGGCTACCGCTGCACCGGCATGAGCTTCATCAACTTCGCCCGCATCCTGCTGGCCTCCCTCGATGGCGGCCGCGATGCCACCACCGGCAAGGTCTTCCTGCCCCAGCCCCAGTCGCTGCGAGACGGGAGCTTTGGCAACTTTGACGAGGTGATGGCCCGCTGGGATGAGCAGGTACGCTACTTCACCCGCAAATCCATCGAGATCGACTGCGTGGTCGACAGCGTGCTGGAGGCTCAAGCCCACGATATCCTCTGCAGCACCCTGGTAGATGACTGTATCGAGCGCGGCAAGACCATCAAGGAGGGGGGCGCCGTCTATGACTGGGTCTCAGGTCTGCAGGTGGGGATTGCCAACCTCGGCAACAGTCTGTCGGCCCTGAAGAAACTGGTGTTCGAGCAAGGGATTGTGGATCAGCAAGAGCTGGCCGAAGCACTGGAGCAAGACTTTGCCGGGCTGGCAGGGGAGCAGTTGCGCCAGCGCCTCACCAACGCCGCCCCCAAATATGGCAACGATCTGGACGAGGTTGACCTGCTACTGGTGCAGGCCTACCAGAGCTACATCGACGAGCTCAAGGGGTTGCACAACACCCGCTTCGGCCGCGGCCCCATCGGCGGCACCTACTATGCCGGCACCTCCTCCATCTCCGCCAACGTGCCCTTCGGTGCCGCCACCATGGCCACCCCGGATGGTCGCCGTGCCCGCACGCCGCTGGCAGAAGGGGCCAGCCCCTCGTCGGGTTCGGATCGTCTCGGCCCGACAGCGGTATTCAACTCCATCGGCAAGCTGCCCACGGCGGCCATTCTCGGCGGGGTGCTGCTCAACCAGAAGCTGAGCCCGGCCAGCCTCGAGAGCGAGCGGGACAAGGCCAAGCTGATGAGTCTGCTGCGCACCTTCTTCGAGGTGCACAAGGGGTGGCACGTGCAGTACAACATCGTCTCGCGGGAAACCCTGCTGGCGGCCAAGGCCCATCCGGATCAATACCGGGATCTGGTGGTACGGGTGGCGGGCTATTCGGCCTTCTTCACCGCCTTATCCCCGGATGCGCAAGATGATATCATCGCCCGCACCGAGCACAGTCTCTGACGGGGCGCTCCCCATGGCGCCTGTGACGTCATATGATTGGCAAGCCACCCCATGGGTGGCTTGCCGCTATCCAACACCTTCTATGTGAGCGCACCATGAATCCACGCCACCAACTGATCCTCACTCTGGTCCATCAGGCTCGCAAGATGAGCGTGAGTGAACTCTCCCGACACACCGGCGTGTCTGAGGTGACGGTGCGCAACGACCTCACCGCGCTGGAGAAGCAGGGACTGCTCAGACGGGTACACGGCTCGGCCATGGCGCTGGAGACCGATGACCCGGATGCCCGGATGAATATCAATTACCTGCTCAAGGAGCGCCTCGCCGAGCGGGCCGCCCAGCTAGTGAAAGATGGCGAAACGGTCTTTATCGAAGGGGGCAGCGCCAACGCCATGCTGGCGCGCCATCTGGCCCTGCACAAACGGGTCACCATTATCACCATCAGCAGCTATATCGCCCATCTGCTCAAAGACACCCCGGCTCAGGTGGTGCTGCTCGGCGGGCTGTTCCAGCATCAGAGCGAGAGCGTGGTAGGGCCGCTCACTCGCCTCTGCATCGAGCAGGTGCACTTCTCCAAGGCCTTTATCGGGGTGGATGGCTTTCATCCCGAGATGGGTTTCACCGGCCGCGACATGATGCGGGCCGACGTGGTCAACAGCGTGCTGGCCAAGGGGATGACCAATGTGGTGATCACCGACAGCAGCAAATTTGGCGCCATCCACCCGAGTCAGCTTGGCGCGCCGGGCCAGATCAACGTGCTGGTTACCGATGATGCCCTGCCCGCCCCCATGCGGGCCACCCTGGCCGCACGCGGCATCACAGTGCACTGCGTCTCTGCCTGAATCGCACCTGGCCCCCGCTGCCGGGTTGCTCCCCCGCCGGTCGGCTTGACGGCGCCCACCCTGGCGGGGGTATGCTCGTCCTCTTTTGGCCTCTCATGGCAGAGGCCACAGACCGAAGGACACCGCATGCACACCAAAGACAAGTTTTTGGCCGCTCTGGTCATCCTCTGCTGGGGGCTTAACTTCGTGGCCATCAAGTGGGGGCTGGAGGGGAGCCCCCCACTGCTGCTGGGTGCGCTGCGCTTTATCGGCGTGGTCTTCCCCGCCATCTTGCTGGTACCCAAACCCGCCATGCCCTGGCGCTGGCTGCTGGCCTATGGCGGCGCCATCAGCCTCGGTCAATTCGCATTTTTGTTCAGTGCCATGAAATTCGGCATGCCCGCAGGTATGGCCTCGCTGGTGCTGCAATCCCAGGTGGTATTCACCCTGCTTTTTGCAATGATCTGGCTGGGGGAGCGCTGGCAATCCCACCACTGGGTGGCGCTGCCCTTGGCGGGATTCGGCCTCTATCTCATCGCCACTCACGGTGAAGGCAACCTGACCCTGTTAGGGTTTGTCCTGACGCTGTGTGCCGCCGCCTGTTGGGGCCTTGGCAACGTCATCAATCGCCAGATTGGTCTGCGCTACCAGACCACGCTGCCGAGCCTGATCGCCTGGGGCGGTCTGGTGCCCATCCTGCCATTTTTCGCCCTCTCCTGGCTGTTCGAAGGGCCGGAGCTGATGGCCAGCAGCCTGCGCGACTTCAGCTGGCAGGGATTGCTGTGCGTGCTCTATCTCTCGTATGTCGCGACCTGGCTGGGTTACGGCCTGTGGGGACGACTGCTGATGCGCTATCCGGTGGCGCAGGTGGCACCGCTCTCCCTGCTGATCCCCTGTGTCGGCATGGTCACGGCAGCGCTGCTGCTCGATGAACATCCAACACCCTTGCAGTGGCTGGGCTCAGCTCTGGTGCTGCTCGGCTTTGTGGTCCATCTGCTGGGTAGCCGACTGCGCTGGTTCAAACCACAGAGAGCGACATGATGAGCGCCTGCCCATTTACGCTATTTCATTGACCTGACAGGATAAAATTTCCATGATGAGCCAGTCCCCATCGGGACTGACATCACCAGTGTGTGATCTGCAGGAAGCAGACTTCAGGAGAGCAAGGACATGCCATCGACCATCACAGCCGGGGAGCGCCGACTCTCCCCTATCATTCGCGCCACCGCCATCACCCTGACCCTGTGCTGGAGCCCGTTTGGCTGGAGTGCCACGCTGCCTGCCGACTTGAAGTGGGAGAGCAACAACCAGGATCCTCTCTATGCCGATCCGGCCGCCAAGCGCGGCGGCACCTTTCGCACCTTTATGACCAGCTTCCCCCTGACCCTGCGCAAATATGGCCCCGACTCCAACGGGGGCTTTGCCGGTTACGTGCGGGAAACCAACCTGCCACTGCTGAGCACTCATCCCGTCACCGGCAACCCCATGCCGATGCTGGCAAACGAGTGGGCCTTCGGCGCCGACAACAAGACCCTCTATTTTCGCATCAATCCCAAGGCGCGCTGGTCAGATGGCCAACCGGTCACCGCCGATGACTGGCTCTTTACCCTCAAGATGATGCGCAGCAAAGAGATCAACGACCCCTGGTACAACAACTACTACAGCACCCAGATAGCCGATATCACCAAGTTTGATGATCACACCCTGGCCATCACCAGCGGCACCGAAAAGAGCCGCCAGGATCTGCTCGAATCACTGCCCATCAGCCCGGAGCCGAGCCACGCCATCAAGCTCACCGCCAACTGGGTCAAGGAGTACAACTGGAAGGTGTTGCCAGTCACCGGCCCCTATCAGATCGATCAGGTGAAAAAGGGTAAATCGGTCACCTTCAAGCGGATTGAAAACTGGTGGGGGGATGACGAGCGCTACTTCCAGCATCGCTTCAATCCTGCGCGGATCGAGATCAAGGTGCTCAGGGATCTGAACATCGCCTGGCAGCACTTCCTGCGCGGCGATCTCGACACCTTCCCGCTGGTGATGCCCAACTGGTGGCACGACAAGACCAAAACTGCAGAGTTCGAGAAGGGTTATATCGGGCGCACCTGGTTCTACAACCAGACTCCGCAATCGCCGATGGGGCTCTATCTCAACACCGCCGATCCGCTGCTGAATAATCTCGATGTGCGGCTCGGGATCCAGCATGCCCTCAACCTCGACAAGATGCTCACCACCCTGCTGCGGGGGGATTACCAGCGACTCAACAGTTATGGCTCAGGTCAGGGTGAGTTTACCAACAGCGAGATCAAGGCCCGTCCGTTCGCTCCCAAACTGGCACGGGAATACTTTGCCAAAGCCGGTTTCAACAAAGTGGGGCCGCAGGGAATTTTGCAAAACGACAAGGGGCAGTCACTTACCCTCGCTATCACCTACACCACGGCGGAGCACGCCCAGCGGCTCACGCTGTTGCGGGAAGAGGCCAAGAAGGCGGGGCTTAATCTGGAGCTCAACCTGATGGATGCATCGGCCGGTTTCAAATCGATGCTGGAGAAAAAGCACCAGAGCGCCTGGATGGCCTGGGCGGGCAGCCGCTATCCCGCCTATTGGGAGTTCTTCCACAAGATCAACGCCAACAAACCCCAGACCAACAACATCATGAACATCGATGACGACGCCATCACAGCCTTGGTGGAGCAGTATGACAAGGAGTTCGACTTTGCCAAAAAGGCGGCCCTGTCACGGCAGATCCAGCAGCGGCTCTATGAACTGGCCAGCTTCGTGCCTGCGTATCAGGTGCCCTACACCCGGGAAGGCGCATGGCGCTGGATCAAACTGCCAAAAGTACCTGCAACCCCCAAGAGCGAGCAACTTTACTGGCCCCTCGGTGGCGACAACAGCGGTTACAGCTATGGCGGTCTGCTATGGATTGATGAAGAGCTAAAATCCGAGACCAGGGCAGCCATCAAGAGTGGCAAGATCTTCCCGGCCGAGCCCATCATCGACACCACTTATCGCCAGCCCTGATTGCATCAGCCCATCGGCAAAAGTCCTTAAAACAAAAGACCCCGCCAGATAGCGGGGTCTTTGTTGGCAACCGGTGTTGCGAATAGCTCGGTGATCAGCCGCGCTTGGCCTGCTTCTGGGCGATGGCATCAGCCACATCGGCCGGCTCCAGCACGATACCTTCCTGATCCGGAGTCGGGAACACGGCTACACAGAGTTCATCCTGCTCCATGCCGTCAATCCACCGCTCCAGCCACACCTTGAGGGTGATGGACTGTGGTTTGCAATCTGCCCACTCACCTTCGGCCCACGCCTTGGCGTACTCCGGGTGCGGCCATACCGGGATGCAATCTTCATCGTCGGTGGTCAGCATCATGACGCCATGCTCGTCAGTCAGGACGAACAGCTCTTCATGCTCGACCAGCTTGCTGATGAAGTGATCGTAACGGTAGTCAGCGTTCAGTTGCAGCGCGGCATTGCGCTCGGTGTCGCTCAGTTCATAGCTCATTGGCCAAGTCTCTCTCTCGATAAAGGGCGCCATGTTCACATCTTGTGGTCAGCTTGTCCAGCTTGCCGCCTCCTGACTCCCGTCGGGGAAACAGCAACGCTCATAAGGATAGAGCAGGGCGGCGAATAAAACGTCTCACCCACCTTCCAGACCTGATTAAAAGGTCGGGGTGATCAGCTCTACATCAGGTTGCTCGCTCAACTTCTGTCGCAGCCAGTAGGCAGACTCTACTTCGACGAAACAGAGTTGATCCCGACCGTCAGCCGCACTTTTCATCAACTGCTCAAATCGCTGCTGTTGTTGTTGCTCCCAGAGAGCGGCAAGCTTTTCGCCATGGGCCTCATCCACCACTTCGCGACGAAGTTCGAACAAATTATCTGTGATCGGGCTGTTGATCTTGCCCGCGCTATGCCAGTACATCTGCAAGTTGTCCATCATCTCGGTGTCGTAGTTGGCCAGCGCATCCAGCTCCGCAGTCGCCCCTTCCTGACCAGATATAAAATCGCACCAACCGGCATCGAGATTTGCCAGCTCGCGGGCGCGAGCCCCTTTAGCATGTTTGCGAAGATGGGTAATGTCGCCCCCCTTGCGGGTAGGTAGCCACACCTCTCCCTCATGGCCCTCCAACAAGGAGGTCAGCAAGGAGACTGGGTAAACAGGGAAAGTGGCGGTGTGTGAATGCAGCAGGGATACCAGCGTGATCTTGACCATGAGCAATACCTTGGACTGGGCGAACAGCCGCCAATGGACCGTCCGATATAAAGAATTCCCCTATCCTACCACGTTTGGTCCGGCTCGGCCCTTGGCGAAGCTGTCAGCCAACCATCTGATTACGCCGAAAAAAACAGCATTTGAAACGCAGCATCCAGCCAAAGATCAATAATTTGAGCCAGCGCCCACTAAAGTGGATCCGGGGATGCTAGTTTGCATACATCTTTAGCGTAAGGAGTAAATCCATGATTGGGATCGACCAGGTTTCTAACGAATTCGTGAACGATTTGAAAATACTGGCATGCTTTGATCCGGCCAACATGAGCCTAGGGATTAAATTACGCAGCGATATGTCTGAAGAGTTGTGCCAGGCGGCAGCCCGTCTGCACCAACAGGGGCTCATCAGCGCAGAAGATGGCGGCTATCTCACCCCGTTTGGCATGACCATGGTTGAACACCTGCAACATCTGCTGGTTGCACTCAAACCGCTTTGACCGGCTGTGGTGCCCAGAGCGAAAAGTTGAGTAGCTCCCAGCGCTCCCCTTGGTGAAGATGACAGGCAAACAGCAAAGGACCTTCGGGTCCTTTTACTTTGCCATCCACCAGCCACTCCCCCCTCCCTTTCAGGCACCAGTCGCGCATTCACCTCATCGGGTTGCTGTGCAGTGCCCATCCGGACCTGGACGAATTGCTGGCAGATCACCTGCGCTTCCATCGCGGATTGAACCGGTACCGGCGCATCGGACGTCAGAGTCAAGGTGGCAGCAAGCAGGAGCGATAACAGCATGATTCAGCACATGGGAGTCAGTAGCAGAAGCCAGATAAACAAAAAGCCGTGGCACCAGAGGTACCACGGCTTTCTTAAATTCTGTAAGAATTACAGAGCGGTTACGTTCTCAGCCTGCGGGCCTTTCTGACCTTGGGTCACAGAGAACTGTACGCGCTGACCTTCAGCCAGGGTACGGAAACCGTTACCTTGAATGGCGCTGAAGTGAACGAAAACGTCCGGGCCGTTTTCTTGCTGGATGAAGCCAAAACCTTTGGTTTCGTTGAAAAACTTAACGGTACCGGTGATCATGTTAGACATATCTTTTAAACCTGTATTCAAAATAATTACTTATGCTTTTCAGCGGGTAAAGCTCAAAAAACGGGATTAACTTATGAACAACAGGACAAGATGTGAAACATCGTATTCATTGACATAACTATCGCCCTTTCAAGCTGGTTTGGATTATACGTGGCTTTGTAGATTACGCAAACAAATTTGTGCCCTGCCAACGACAGGGCACAAACCGTTATAAGGTGGCCGCTTCCAACGCTTCCACCAGTGCTCTGAGAAAACGAGCCGCCTCCCCGCCAGTACAGGCTCTGTGGTCAAATGTCATCGACAGCGGCAATGCCCTGACGGGACGCGCTTCACCATGGATGAACACCACTTTTTCGAACAATTTGCCTGCCCCTATGATGGCCACCTGCGGCGGCGTAACGATAGGGCTGGCATAGCGGCCTGCGATGGCGCCGAAGTTGGTGAGCGTAATGGTCGCCCCCTGCAACATCTCGCGCGGCACGGCGCGCGCTTTCACATCGGCGATCATCCGATCCAGCCCCTGCCGGATATCCGCCCCCTCCCGCTCGGCCACGTTCTCCATCACCGGCACATAGAGGCCATGCTTTGAATCCACTGCAATGGCTACATTGACCTCTTTAAACAGCCGCCGTGACAGGGTGCCGCCATCAAACCAGGCATTCATCGAGGGCTCGGCGCGGCACGCCACGCCAATGGCCTTGATAAGGCGCACCGTCACATCCTCATCAGGCCGCCAGTGACGCAAATCCACCTCGTCGGTGATGCTGACCGGCACCACAGTCTGATGAGAGAGCTCCATCGCCTTGGCCATGGCCCTGCGCGACCCTTTGAGGAATTCGTTGCCACTGCTCTGCTGGGCCTCGAATGCCTGCTGCACATCCAGCTCGGTCACCATGCCGCCGCTGCCACTTCCCTTGATCCGGTCGATTTCCAGACCCAGTTTTTGTGCCAGCAGACGCACGGCAGGCATGGCTTGCACCAGCGCGCCACCCGGGGCAATGGCCCCCACCACGAAGTGATCCTCGATATGCTGCTGATGGGCGCTCACCTTGCCCACCACGGTGCCATCATCCTCCCCCCCCTCAAACTCCACCAGCGGCGCACCGATATGGAGGATATCTCCCTCGGCGCCGCAGAGACGGGCAATCACCCCGGCTACCGGAGAGGGGACGTCCACCAGCGCCTTGGCAGTTTCCACCGACAAGAGCACCTGATCGACCGCGACGGTATCACCGGCACTCACCTTCCATTCGACGATCTCGGCTTCGGCCAACCCTTCACCCAGATCCGGTAATTTGAAAAATTTCATAGCCACTGGTTCTCCATCAGCTGGTGAGCCGCATCGGCGATATCCTGCTCGGTGATGAGGTAATACGCTTCGTTGCGATAGTAGGGGACGGCGGCATCCACCCCGGTCAGCCGCTTGGGCGGCGCCTTGAGGCTGGGAAGCGCCTGTTCGGTCACCCGTGCCACAATTTCGGCCCCGACCCCGAAGCTGCCACACGCCTCGTGTACCACCAGCAAGCGGCCGGTCTTGCGTACCGAGGTGAGGATGGTCTCCATATCCAGCGGCTTGATGGTGGCCAGATCCAGCACCTCGCACTGGATATCCTGCTCGGCCAGCAGGTTCGCCGCCCGCATCACCTCCTGAATGCAGGCCCCCCAAGCCACTATCGTGATATCCCGGCCCGGGCGCAGGGTGAAACAGACATCCAGCGGCAAGCCGACACCGTCATCCACCACCTCGGATTTCATCGAGCGATAGATGCGATCCGGTTCGAAAAACATCACGGGATCCGGATCGCGGATGGCCGAGAGCAGCAAACCATAAGCGCGCCTCGGGCTGGAGGGGATCACCACCCGTAGCCCCGGAATATGGGCAAACAGCGCCTCGACGCTCTCGCTGTGATGTTCAGGCGAATGAATGCCCGCGCCATACGGGGAGCGATAGACGAGGGGACAGGAGAGGCGGCCACGGGTGCGGTTTCGCATCCGCGCCGCCTGACAGATGATCTGCTCCATCCCGGGGAAGATGAAGCCTTGAAACTGGAACTCAGCCACCGGCTTGAGCCCCTGGGTGGCCATGCCGACCGCCACCCCGGCGATCAGCCCCTCGGCCAGCGGCGTGTCGATCACCCGCTTGAAACCGAACTTGTCGCGCAGGCCAACCGTGGCGCGAAACACCCCGCCGTTGACCCCCACATCCTCGCCCAACACCACCACATCCGGGTCGTGTTCCATCTCGTAGTGAAGGGCCATGTTGACCGCTTCCAGCAAACTGATCTCACTCATGGCCAACCTCCTGCTTCATCCCCTTGGCAATCACTCGCTCGCGCTGGGGCACGAGTTCGGCGGGCAGGCTGGCGTAGTGATAATCGAGCATCGCCTCCGGCGGCTGGGGCGCCATCGCCTCATAACGGGCAACCGCCTGTTCTACCTCTCGGGCGGCGTCCGCCAGCAGACTCTGCTCCTGCTCCTCATCCCACCACCCTTTGCTATGCATAAACTGGCGTAGCCGCTTGACCGGCTCTTTCGCCCAGGCGGCCTCGACCTCGGCCCCATCGCGATAACGAGTGGCATCGTCGGCCGTGGTGTGATCGCCGAGGCGATAACTGACCGCTTCTATCAGGGTCGGCCCCTTGCCGCTGCGGGCCCGTTCGACGGCACTGCGGGCGGCATCGTAGACCGCCACCACATCATTGCCATCCACCTGCAGACTGCGCACCCCGGCGCCAATCCCCTTCTGGGCCAGCGTAGGAGCGCTCGATTGCAGCTTGCGCGGCACCGAGATGGCCCACTGGTTGTTGTTGACGATGATGACCATCGGCAGATGCCAGACCCCGGCGCAGTTGAGCCCCTCCAGAAAATCACCCTTGGAGGTACCGCCGTCGCCGATAGTGACTACGGCGACGCGCGGTTGATTACGCAGTTTGAAGGCAGACGCAATACCGCAAGCGTGGGTGATCTGGGTGGCGATGGGGACGCAGATGGGGAGATCTTCAGAGGGGGTCCCATCGGGTTTGAGAAAATAACTGCCCCGCTCGTCACCACCCCAATATTGCAGGTTCTTCTCCATCGGCACGCCCCGCACATAGAGGGTGGGCATGTCCCGATAGTAGGGAACGTAGACATCCTGCGGCTGCATGGCCAGACCAATGCCAATCCCCACGGCTTCTGCGCCGAGATGGGAGGGAAAAGTACCGAGTTTGCCGGTTCGTTGCAGCGCAATCGCTTTTTTGTCATAGCTGCGCACCATCACCATATTGCGGTAGAAGGTGTGCAGTATCGCCTTGTCCAGCCAGGTCGGTAAGGTGGCGACCGGGCACCCTTCCGCATCGAGGTAACGAAGGAAAGGGATGTCGACATGGGTCATAACTGGCTCCTTGCCGTTGTGAGCGTCACCGATGCTGGTGACACCTAGATGTAAATACCTTGTTAAATAAAAAGCAAAGAGATTTGCTCAGGTAAGACCAGTCGAAACTTCTTTAAAGTAGCGAAGGAGCTGAATTTTCGGCGATGAGTGGGAAGGTATGCCGTAAATGGTGCAACTTTGCAGCGCTGAATGCAGGATGCAAAATGTGAAAAAGGGGAGCCTTGCTCCCCCATTGAGTTACTTCAGTCAGCCGTTACGCCAACCAGCAGTTACGCCAACCACTGTTGCAGTTGGCGGGCCATGCCAACTGGCAGCAAGTGAGCACGGCTTAGCAAGTGGCTGCACCAGGGCTCGGCCAGCAAGGTGGGGCAAATTCGCATCTCCCGTCCCCCATCAGCCACGCGCACCAACCTGTCGATAAGAGTCTCCAGCGGCGGATGCACCGGCCAGTGGGGATAGAGGTCGGCAGTCGCGATCCCGGCCAGCTCGCACACTCGCTCCTCTTCCCCATCTCCCTTTCCATCAGCCATTGGCCAGGGGTGAAGCACCTGCAGCCAACCCGGCCGTGCGGCCTCCAGCAACTGGCCCAGCGTCGGCTGAGCAAAGTGGGGATCCCCTGCAGCTTTGAGCAGATGGCGCGCCCCTGCCAGCACCACCACGCCGCGCGGGGGAAGTGTTAGAAGATAGTCGGCCAGCGCCTGATCCCGCTCCCTGTTGTGCTGCTGCCAGCGCTCCGAGCTCATCTCCTGCCACTCGAATAAGGGCTCGCAGAGATGCACCCGCAGCCGCATATGTGCAGGGCGCGCCAGATTGCTCTGGCGCAGAGCGGAAAAGAGAGCCGGAAACTCGGGGGCCATCCAAGCGGGAAAGGCACAGGAGTCGAGCCAGACCGGATAGAGCCGCGCCAGCGTCAGCGGCTCCCCTTGCCAGCGCACCTCACCCGCCAGCCAGGCATCGAGCAAGCCTTGATGGCGGCGGTTGCCGCACTCCAGCACCAGATCGGTCATGATTCCCCAGAGCGCCGGATCACACAGCCAGGCGTGCTGGCGCCGGATAAAATCCGGGTGCCAGTGCGGCTCCCCCAGCCCCACCAGCTTGCCCGCCTGCAAGGCTTCCCGGATGGCGGCAACCGGGGTCATGCATCCCCTTCCTGCCGGATGTGCGGTTGTTGCCCGACCCCATCGACCCGCTCACAAATAAAAGCGCCGATCTTCGCCAACCAGTCGGGATGCTCCATCTCCTGATGCAGACAGGGGAAGCGCTCATAGCGGATTTCGCCTTTTGTCAGCGGCTCCCAGCCACGTCCATCCAGCCAGGGCTGGCGGGAAGCTGACGCCTCGATAAAGATCACCTCCCCGTGGTAGCAGTAGTCGACCGGCTGACGGATCAGCCGGTTGTTGTGGCCCACCAGCTCAATCATGGCGCTCACCACCTGCTCGTCGAGCATGGCCAGCGCACTCCCCTCCGCTCCCAGCCTGGCCACCACGTCGCCCCGAGTAAGGGAGTCGAGCGCCTCGTCCGCAACCGCAATCCCCCCCATCCGCAGCAGCGCATCGAGCATCCGCTGCTCGTCGGGCAACGGCTGGGTCTGCCACTGCTGACAGGGGTAGGCATCGAGCAGCAGCACCATGGCCACCTCCTGTCCCTGCTCTTGCAACATGGCGGCCATCCGGTGCACCAGCATGCCCCCGAGCGACCAGCCGAGCAGCCAGTAGGGCCCCTCGCTCTGCTGACGACGCAGCTCAGTCACATAGTCGAGGGCCAGCTCGTCAAAGCTGGCGGGCAGCGGTGCATCCGGCTGGCAGAGCGCCCGTGCCTGCAGGGCATAGACGGCCATGTCGGTCGGCAGATGGGGCACCAATGGCGCATAACACCAGCCGAGCCCGCCGGCGGGATGGACGCAAAAGAGGGTGGGGCCCGATGTACCCGCCTGCGCACCGGACGCTCGCAGGGGCAACAGCATGGGCATTGCCTCCCGTTCGCCGCCAAGACGGCGCGCCAGCTGGGCAGGGCTCGGCGCTTCGAACAGGCTGGCCAGAGTGAGCGCCTGTCCGGTCGACTCTTCAATGCGCACCACCAGCTGCGCCGCCAGCAGGGAGTGACCACCGAGGGCAAAGAAGTTATCGTCGGCGCCGACCCGCGCCAGCCCCAGTATCTCGGCGAAGAGGCGACAGAGCCGCTCCTCCAGCAGGGTTTTCGGCAGCGCCTGACCCACCGCCAACGCCATATCGGGCAGCGGCAACCCCTTGCGATCCAGCTTGCCATTGGGGGTAAGCGGCAGCTCGGCCAAGTTTACCAAGAGCCCCGGCACCATGTAGTCAGGCAAGGAAGCGCCAAGGGTGGGTACCAGCTCGGCCAGCGTCAGATCTCTGCTATCTGCGGCTACCACATAGGCCACCAGACGGCGATCGCCGGGGGCAAATTCGGGGGCCAGCACCACCGCCTGCACCACCCGGGGGTGGCGCAGCAGCACCTGCTCGATCTCCTCCAGCTCGATGCGCTGGCCACGGATCTTCACCTGAAAATCGAGGCGCCCCAGATACTCGATGGCGCCATCCTCGCGCCAGGCAGCCAGATCGCCGCTGCGATAGAGCCGTCCCGTCCCGAAGGGATTGGCAATAAAGCGCTCGGCAGTGAGCTCGGGCTGACCAAAGTAGCCATCCGCCACCTGTACGCCGCCAATCCAGAGCTCCCCCGCTACACCGGGCGGCACAGGCTGCAACCAGGGGTCGAGAATGTGGATGCAGGTATTCCAGACCGGATAGCCGATGGGCACGCTGGTCACCGCCTCGTCTGCCCGGCAGGGATACCAGGTGACATCCACCGCCGCCTCGGTCGGGCCATAGAGGTTGTGCAGGGGGGCTGAGAATGTCCCATACCAGCGCTGCACCAGATCCGCGGGCAGCGCCTCGCCGGAGCAGAATACCTGGCGCAGGGCGCGGCAACGCGCAGGCTCGGCCTGAGTGACAAAGATCTGCAGCATGGAGGGGACAAAGTGCAAGGTGGTGATCCCGGCCTGCTCAATCAGCTCGGCAAGGTAGGCGGGATCCTTGTGGCCACCCGGTTTGGCGAGCACAAGCCGCGCACCTGTCATAAAGGGCCAGAAGAACTCCCAGATGGAGACATCGAAACCGGCCGGGGTCTTTTGCAGCACCCGATCCGCCGGGCCGATGGGATACATGTGCTGCATCCAGAGCAGCCGGTTGACGATGGCACCATGGCTCACCACTACCCCTTTGGGCCGACCGGTCGAACCGGAGGTGTAGATGATATAGGCCGCATCTTCCGGCCCGGGAGCTGGCAGCTCACAAGGTGCTGTCGTTGCCAACTCTACCGCCGCCAGCTGCTCTGCCACACCGGGGGCATCGAGGCAGACAAGTGGCGCGACCACGTCGAGCGGCATCTGAAGCGTATGGCTGGTCAGCACAAGCGCAGGCTCGCTGCTGGCGAGAATGTAGCCGATCCGCTCCGCCGGATAGTCCGGGTCAACGGGCACGTAGACGGCACCTACCGCCATGATGGCCTGCTGGGCGAGAATAAGCTCGGGAGAGCGCGGGATCACCACCGCCACCCGGCAACCTGGGCCCACGCCCCTCCCCGCCAGATAGCAGGTTAGCTGGCGGGTACGCTGGCGCAACTCGTCCACACTCCAGCGCTCGGCGCCACACTCCAGCGCGATGGCGCTCTGATCTGCCGCCGCCAGCCCCTCGGCCAGCAGTGCGCTCAGGGTGGTGGTCGGCAACGGATGGTCGGTTTGGTTCCAGCGCGCCAGCTCAGCCTGCTCGCAGGGCAGCAGCAGCGGCAAGCGCACCGCCAGGGTCTCGTCATCCGCCTCACTCCAGGCCGCCAGATAGGCTACCAGCCGGGCCAGATGACGTTCGCTCTCCTGTTGGCTGAAGCGCCCCTGATGTGCTTCGAGGGTCAGGGTCATAGCGCCTGCCTCCTCGGCAAAATAGAAGGCGCACTCCTCCACCGGCCCCGCCGCCAGCACCTGCACCTCGCCACGAACCTGGTTGTGACCTTCACCAACGCTGAGGGTACGGGCAAAGGGCATCAGGTTGACCTGAGGGCCAAACAGCGGCTGACCCGGCTGGCGCTGTTGCAACCACTCCTGACGGCAGCCCTGATGACGGCGCAGGGCGGCAAATTGCCGCTCGACCTGTGCCAGCAACTCCCCTACCCGGCTGGTGCCGCTCAGCTCGATGCGCAGGGGCACCACATTGACCTTCATGCAGGGGGTATCGGCCGCCACTGAGCCCAGCCGCCCCATCAGCGGAATACCCAGCACCACCTCGCCAGCGCCGCTCATCCGCTGCACATAGCTGGCCACCGCCGCCAGCAGCAGGCTGTAGGGGTGACAGGCCGAACGACTCGCCCGTGCCACCAAAGCCTGCCACTGGCGGCCAGCAAGCCGCTGCTCAAGACGATATGTGGGGCCCGGCCCTTGCGCCGGACGGCGGGAGAGCGACGCAGGGCTCTCCACCCCGGCCAGCTGCTGCACGAAGAAATCGCGATCCCGCGCGGCGCGCGGCGAATCCTGATAGGCCACCTCCTCGGCCAGCAACTCCTGCTGGGTCGCATAACGACAGGGGGCTGGCTGCTGGCCAATGCAGAGCGCCTCATACCAGCTCGCCACCCGCTGGCAGAGCAGGCTCAGGCCAAAGCCGTCAATGGCGATATGGTGCACGGCGATAAACCAGGCCCACTGCTCCTCACCAAGGCGATAGAGGGTAGTGGCAAACAGTGGCCCCCCGGCCAGATTGAAGGGGACGGCCAGCTGCGCACGCATCTCGGCCTGCGCGGCGGCAAGCGGATCGGCTTCGCTGCGCAGATCCCGTTCGCTCAGCTGCCAGCACGCGGGGTTGGCCACCATCTGCGGGCCATCGGCAGTAGCCACAAAGGCACAGTGCAGACAGGGGATCTCGTCGATAGTCTGGCGCACCGCGCGGGTGAAGTGATGGGGTGCCAGCGCCCCCTCCAGCAGCCAGTACTCGCCGGTATTGCAGGCGGGGCTCTGCGGATATTTTTGCTGGGCAAACCATATGCCCGCCTGAGCGGTGGTAAGCGACCAGCGCGGCGGCTCCCCACGCTGATGGGTGGCGCGCATCGCCATTGTCTGTTCCATGGAAATGTCCTTGCGCAAACATCGAGCGGGCAGTGAGTTGCTCCTGCCCGCATGGCTGAAAAGCGAGGAGGCCAGGCCTCCTCCATAAAGTAGAGTGTCACACCTGCCAGATCGGCTGCGCGCGGGCTAGACCCCCAGAGTGGCACCGCCATCAACCACCAGATCCTGCAGGGTGATATGGCTGGCGGCATCGGAGGCGAGAAACAGCACGCTGGCGGCAACCTCGTCGGGGGTCCCAAGTTTGCCAAGGGGGATCCCCAGCTTGAACTGCCCGGGCAGACCCGCGATGGTACGCAGCTCTCCTTCCTGCTGCGCCGCCTCCCCCTCCTGCCACATGCCGTACAGCATGGGGGTACGGGTCGAGCCCGGCGACACCAGATTGCAGCGCACCCCATAGGGGGCAAGCTCCAACCCAGCCGTTTGGGTGAGGCTGGTCAGCGCCGCCTTGGAGGCGCCATAGATGCCCATCCCCACTCGCGGTACCCGACCGGCATTGGAAGAGACATTGACGATGGCGCCCCTGCGCCGTTCCTGAAACCAGGGGGTCAGGACCCGCATCAGATAGAAGGGGGCGAAGGTGTTGATGGCGAAGGTGCGCTGCAAGAGGGCGTCATCCACCTCATCGAGCTTGCCGGTCGCCAGTACGCCCGCGACATTGACCAGCACATCGGGCCCCAGCCCCTCGTCGAGCAGCTGTTCGCAGCAGCGGGTCACGGCCTCGCTGTCGCTGACATCGATCACCACTCCCTTCACGTTGCCGGGCAGCGCCTCGGCCAGTTGCAGATCGAACGACACCACGCTGGCCCCTGCCTCTGCAAAGGTGCGTGCCACCGCATGGCCAATTCCCTGCGCCGCGCCGGTCACCCAGACGGTTCTGCCTTGCCACTCGCTCATGGGGTGCACTCCGGTTCGCTGACGTGCTCTTCGTTGACCTGATAAGCCGTGGCCTGACTGACATTAAGCTGACGGGAGAGGAGCGCCCACCAGTGAGCCAGGGTCGGCGTGCGGGCCAGCTCGGCCAGCTCCACCACCAGCCCCTGCTGGCGCCACTCTTCCACCAGCCCCATCACCGCCAGCGAGTCGAGACCGTAGTCGAGCAGGTTGTCATCCTCGGTGGGCAGCTCATGCTGCATCTCGGCGGGCAGCCGCGCCAACACCAGATCACGCAGTGACTCGCGAGTCAGAGGGCGTTTGCTGGCCGCCATCACCTCGGCCACGGTAATCACCCGACCGGCATTGCGGCTGACGTAGGATAGCGCCAGCAGATGATCCTCGCGGGAGAAGTCGGCGATGGCATCAGCCACCAGGAAGGGGCGGATATCGCGCATAAAAGCATCGACCGCTGTCTGCATCACTCCGATATGGCCGTATATGCCGCAGATCACCAGCTGATCCCGCCCCCATTCGGCCATCAGCTCTGCCAGCGGTGAGCGGCAAAAAGCGCTGTAGCGCCACTTGGTCAGCACCGTATCCTGCGGCTCGGGCGCCAGCGCCGAAACAATCGGCTGACGCTCCGGCGCTCGGGTCAACCCCGGCCCCCACATGTCATTGAGCAGCGCCCGATCGGCCTGACTCTGCTCGGCGGGCTGGGCGGTGTAGACCACCGGCATGCCGAGGGCACGCGCCTGACGGATCAGGGTGGCGATATGGTCGATGACCTGATTGATCAGAGGATTGCCCGCCCCGTAGAAGTCGACGAAATAGTGCTGCATATCGTGGACCAGCAAGGCGGCGCGGCCCGGTTCGAAGGGCCAGTTCACCCGCCCGGTGGGCAGCTCCTCTGCGATAGGCAGCGGATAGGCGGCGAGGGATTGAATGGTCATGCACACTCCTTGGCGAGCTGCTCGCGCAGCGTCTGTTTGTCTATCTTGCCGACCGGGGTGTGGGGCAATTGCTCCACCAGCACCAGGCGATCGGGCAGTTTGTAATCGGCCACCCCCTGCTCGCGCAGGAAACGGCGCAAGCGGGGCAGATTGAGGGGCTCGCGGCACATCAGAAAGGCGCAGCTGCGCTCCCCGAGCATGGGATCAGGCATGGCGACCAGCGCTGCCTGCCGCACTTCCGGGTGGGTCAGCAACAGCTCTTCAATCTCGAGGGCGTCGATCTTCTCTCCGCCCCGGTTGATCTGATCCTTGTTGCGTCCCACCACCATCAGATGGCCACCGGGCAAGCGGCAGACCAGATCGCCGGTGCAGTAGAAACCGTCCCGGTCGAAGGCACGCTGATTGTGGGCATCAGCCTTGAAGTAGCCGCGAAAGGTGTAGGGGCCACGCGTCCAGAGCTCGCCGCACTCGCCATCGGGCAAGGGGCGCCCGTCGCTGCCTCGCACCTCCACCTCGTCACCCGGGCTCATTGGACGGCCCTGGGTATTGACGATGTGCCACTGGTCATCCTCGATGCGGGTGTAGTTGACCAGCCCCTCGGCCATGCCGAACACCTGCTGCAAGCGGCAACCAAGGCGGCTCGCCACCGCCTCGGCATGAGCCGGGCTGAGGCGCGCACCGCCCACCTGCACACACTCCAGAGAGGTCTGCGAATAGTGGCTGGCCGCCTCCAGCCAGAGCGCCAGAGCCGGTGGCACCAATGCCGCCCAGTTGACCTGATGGCGCTGCACCAGCGGCAGACAGGTTGCTGCGGAAGGATCCTTTGCCAGCACCACGCAGCCACCGGCATAAAACACCCCGAGTGCGCCGGGGGAGCTCAGGGGAAAATTGTGGGGCGCAGGCAGGGCACAGAGATAGATCACCCGCTCATCCCAGCCGCACACCGCTACGCTCTGGCACACGCTGTAGCCATAGTCATCGTGGGTACGGGGGATCAGTTTGGGGGTGCCGGTGCTGCCGCCGGAGAGCTGGAAAAAAGCGACTTGATCGGCCGGGGTTGGTGTAGGCGCTGTGGCCACCTGCACAAAACCATCAGCACAGGCCATGGTTTCAGACTGACGCCATGCAAATCCTGACTGAAGATCGGAGCCTTCTGCCTGCTCGAACAGCAGTGTCTGGCAAGAAGGCGATACCCGCTCATCAAGGGCCGCGAGGCTCCCCGCTTCACCGGCAAAGCCGGTATGGGAGGGGCTGAGTACCAGCAAGGCGGGCTCAATCTGGCGGGCAAAGGCCACCAGCTCGCGCCGCTGATGGCTGTAGAGGGCATGCACCGCCACTACGCCGCAGCGGATCAGGGCAAACCAGCAGATATAGAACTCGGCGCAGTTGGGCAACTGCACCAGCGCTGTATCGCCGTGGCCCAGCCCGCGCGCCGCCAGCCGCGCCGCCAGCGCATCAACCTCACGCTTTAACCGGCCATAACTGAGGGTGCGCTCGCCACAGATCAGGGCCGTGCGCTCGGGATACCGTTCTGCAGATTCATCGAGCAGGGCGGTGAGCGGTTGCCCGCGCCACCAACCTTGTGCCCGGTAGTGGGCAGCCAGCTCGGCGGGCCAGGGGGTAAAGGGCACCAGCGGCTTCATACAGTTACCTCCGGCTCCCGGCTCTCTAGGCCAAACGCCCGCAGCATGGTGCCAAGCTTGGCGGCGGTCTCCTGCCACTCCGCTTCCGGCGAAGAGCCCACCACCACCCCGGCGCCAGCATAGAGTCGCAGTTGCCTACCGGCCAGCACGCCACAGCGAATGGTGACAACCCACTCGCCATTGCCATCGGCATCCATCCAACCGACGGCGCCACAGTAGAAGCGGCGCTCGTACCCCTCGAGCCGGGCGATGGCCTGACGTGCTGCCGAGAGCGGCGTGCCGCATACCGCCGGTGTCGGGTGCAGTGCCAGCGCCAGTGCCAGAACGGGAGAGGGCTCATGGAGCCGCCCGGCGATGCGGGTCGAGAGGTGCCACATGGTAGGGGTCGCGATCACCTGCGGCTCCAGAGGGACGTCCAGCTCGCGGCAGAAGGGAGCGAGGGCGGCGGCGACCGCATCGGCCACCAGCGCATGTTCATAGCGATCCTTCTGCGCCCCCAGCAGTTCGGCACTGGCCGCATGTTGATCAGGAAAAGCGTGGCGCGGACGGGAGCCCGCCAGCGGATTGCTCACCACCGCCATCTCGCTGCGCGATACCAGCAGCTCGGGGCTGGCGCCAAGCAGGGTCTCCCCCTCCGGCAGCGGGATCTGGAACACATAGGCGCCCGGATTCTGGGCCAGCAGAGAGCCATAGGCGTGTGCGGGGGAGGTCTGCTCTGCGCTCTGCACGTCGATGGCGCGCGACAACACCACCTTCTCGAGCTGGCCCTCACTGAACTGCTGCAACGCCGCCCGCACCGCCCCCTGATAGTGGGCAGAGCCGGTCACTTCGCTCACCTCGCCATGGAGCTGGCAGCAGCGGGCGGGTAACAACGCATCCCGTTTGACCCACTGCGATTGCGCCGGGATCACCAGATGCCAGGGGGATTGGGTATCAAACGGAATGGCGCCGATGGCGATGGGATTGACCATCCCCTGATGGCGCAACTGACGCAGATGGGCGAGCAGCTTCTCCGGCGGGATGCCGGTAAAACTGTCGTGGATACCGGAGGCGACCAGAACCCTGTCACCGCTGGCAAAACAGCACACTTTATCCAGCCCGACCGCTGTGGCGGGCCACTCTCCTTCCAGTGCATGGTCACACATGACGGTGCTACTCCTTGGAATGAATCACTGCCTGACACGACTTAAAGTGAGTCATTTGACTCACCAGATGTCAGGGTGAACGGCATCCTAACAAGGAGCGAAAAAACGATCAATACAAATGAGAAGCAATTTCATTAACTTCTTTTTAGTCAAAAACAGGTGACGAACGAAACTGAACTTCGCCGATAAAAAAGAGTTGCGATCGGAGCACATTCAACTTGATAATGATAACGCTTATCATTTGTATATTATGGAAGATGTAAATAATGAAATCCTCAACCTCCCGTTTTATTGCTCCCAGTCTGCTGGCCACCACCATCGTCACTCTGCTGACCCAGCAAGCGATCGCCGCCAGCAACGCCCCTCAAGCAGATGAAGTGATCACCGTCACCACAACGGCGCACAATACCCGCTCGGCACCGGCCTCTATCTCTGTCATCACGGCCGAACAGATCGCCGCCGCGCCCGTCAATGACCTTGCCGACCTGCTGCGCCACGAAGTGGGCATTCAGGCTGAAGCTGACACCAATGGCCGCAGCGATATCGGTATTCGCGGCATGTCCGGCAAGTACACGCTAGTGCTGGTGGATGGCAAACGCCTCTCCTCCTCCAATGCCCTGTGGCGCGGCGGCAACTTCGACAACACTCCCGTGCCCCTTGGCATGATCCAGCGGGTCGAGGTGATCCGTGGCCCCATGTCGGCACTTTATGGCTCCGATGCCATCGGTGGTGTCATCAACATCATCACCAAACAGCCGGGCAAAACCTGGCAAGGGGCGGCTGATGCCGACTTCAAAGCCATCGAGGGCAAGGATGGCGGCGATCAGCACAGAACCAACCTGGGCTTTACCGGCCCGCTGACCGACAACCTGCTGATCCGGATGAACGGCGAGGTGTATGACCGTCAAGCCTGGACCCCCACCGAAGCTGCTGACGGCATCCCCCTTATCGAAGCCAAACAGACCCGCAACTTCGCCTCCACCCTCAGCTGGCTGGTGGATGAGCAGCAGCGCTTCGAGCTGGATTACCTCTACAACCAGGATGAGCGGCCTCTCGATATCTTCCGCAAAACCGGCAACAAGGTGCACAGCCGCCAGCAGCAAAACGATCGCAACCTGTTTGGTCTGACTCACAAGGGGAACTGGAGCTGGGGTGACACCACCGTCATGGCCAACTACGAGAGCTCCCAGATAGACGACTTCAACACCAGCTACTCTGCCCCACAGCAGCGGGAGCTGGAAGAGAACACCCTGACCCTCAAGGGCTATACCAACCTGGCGCTGGCCAACCACTACCTGACCCTGGGTGGTGAATATCTGGACCGGGAGCTGGTGGATGCGGTGAGCTACAAGGATATCGGCGGCAAGGAGAGTCACTCTCAGGAGGCGCTGTTCGCCCAGGATGAAATTGGCCTGACCGACAGCCTGACCTTCACGCTGGGCGGCCGTTACGATCACCACGAGATCTACGGCAGCCACTTCACCCCGCGCGGCTATCTGGTCTATGAGATGAACGATGTGGTGACAGTGAAAGGCGGTGTCAGCCAGGCCTTCAAGGCACCGGCACCACACCAGTACTCCAACGGTTACAGCATCGAGAGCTGCGGCGGCAGCTGCCGCATCTATGGCAGTGACAAGGTCAAGCCGGAAACCAGCACCAACTACGAGCTGGGTGTCATCGCAGGAGAAAGGATCTGGGAAACCAGCGCCACCCTGTTCTACTCCGACATCGACGACATGCTCACCTTCAAACAGCTGCCGAACTCCACTGACCGCACCTGGTACAACCTGGAGAAAGCCACCACCAAGGGGTTGGAGCTGACCGGCAAGCTCGATCTGACCGACAATATCAACCTTGGAGCCAACTACACCTACCTCAAGGCGGAAGGCGATCAGGGTCAGGCTCTGCCCGAGCGGCCGGAGCACAAGGCCAACGCCAAGATCACCTGGCAGGCCACCGAGCGGGTCAATGCCTTTGTCGGCACCACCTACACCGGCACCCAGTTTGCCGAGCAGACCGTTAACAAGGTTGTCGTACTGCACAAGCTGCCCAGCTATCAGACCTTCGATCTCGGCACCGGCTTCAAGGTCACCGAGAACTTTGACCTGCGACTGGGGATCAACAACCTGACCGACGTGCGCCTGCAAGAGAAAGACACCGTCTTCCAGAACGTCGAACCGGGTCGCAGCTACTACGTCAGCGGCTCAGCCCGCTTCTAAGGTAGCCAAGGCCGATATAACAGAGCGCGGGCCCATGCCCGCGCTCTGTTAACCAAGAGAATAAGGGGAGGATCCCCACTGGACAGCAAAGAGCATGCAGATTTCCATTTGTCATCAGGATCGCTCATGTTCACCTCACTTCTGAATGCTTCACCCCTTGCCACCCTGCCCACCCCTGACGAGATGTTAAAGGCCAGACCCTGTCCGGCACGGCTCGCTCGCCAAATCGCACACAGCCGCCAGCAAGCCCGCCATATTCTGCAGGGAGAGGACGACCGCCTGCTGCTGGTGATCGGCCCCTGCTCCATTCACGATCCGGCAGCCGCCCGCGACTATGGTGGCCGGCTCGCTGAACTGCAGGGCCAATACGGGGAGCAGCTGCAACTGGTGATGCGCACCTATTTCGAAAAGCCGCGCACGACGCTCGGCTGGAAAGGATTTATCTTCGATCCCGACCTCGATGGCAGCGATCGACTGGAAAAGGGCCTATCCCAGGCCCGAGAGTTACTTCTGGCCCTTGGACAGAAAGGGCTCGCCTGTGCCACCGAATTTCTCGATCTCACCAGCATGCTCTATCTGGGGGATCTCATCAGCTGGGGTGCCATCGGCGCCCGCACCACCGAATCCCAGCTCCACCGCCAACTGGCCTCGGCCCTTCCCTGCCCCATGGGTTTTAAAAACGGTACCGACGGCAATATCCGGATCGCGGTCGAGGCGATCCTCGCCAGCCGGGCAGCCCACCTCTATACCCAGCCTTCCGGTGATGGCCAGCTGGCACTGGTGCGCAGCCATGGCAACCCCGACTGCCACCTGATCCTGCGCGGTGGCCAGCAGCCCAACTATCAGAGCTGTCATGTTGCAGAGGCTGGCGACTTGCTGCGCCAGCATCATCTGTCACCCCGGCTGATGATCGATTGCAGCCACGGCAACAGCCAGAAGCAGCATGCCCGCCAGCTGCTGGTTGCCCGAGATATCGCCGACCAGCTGGGCGCTGGTAGCCATGCCATCGCCGCCATCATGGTGGAAAGTTTTATCTGCGAAGGGCGTCAGGATATCGGCAGCAAACCGCTACGCTACGGCCAGTCGATCACCGATAGCTGCATCGGCTGGGAACAGACAAGGCAACTGCTCGATATGGTGGCAGAAGGGGTAGAGGCGCGCCGTCAGCAGCGGGTCGCCCTGGCGGGATAAATGGCGGATTAGAGAGATAACGCAGAAAAGAGTGTGGCCCCATGGGGCCACCTTGTTGTTCGCTGTCTGACGCTCGTCAGGCGACTGACTCACGCTCCACCAGCTGGGCTTCAAACTTGAGCGCCAGGCCGTCCACCGGCTTGTGATCGAGCAGACGCAGCGCCAGCTCGGCGGCGCGGCTGCCCATCTCCTCGATGGGGTAGCGCACCGTGGTGAGCTTGGGATAGATGTAGCGGGCGTAAGGGATATCGTCAAACCCCACCACCGACACCTGCTGCGGGATCTTGTAACCCCGCTCCAGCAGGCAAGAGATGGCGCCGGCCACCATGCCGTCGTTGAAACCGAGCACGGCAGTGAACTCGACACCACGGGCCAGCAATTCACTCATCGCCACATAGCCGCCATTCTCGTCGGCATAGGCGCGGCTGACGAGTGCAGGATCAAAGGCGATCCCGGCTCTGGCCAGGGTCTGGGTGTAACCGGCCATCCGCTGCTGACCATCGACAAACTCTTCATCATCGGAGGTGATAAAGGCGATGTTGCGATGACCAGCATCCAGCAAGTGCTGGCACGCGGTGGTGATCCCCGCCTGGTTATCGAGCCAGACGCAGCGATCCTCAAAGCCCGGCACCTGACGGTTGATGAACACGATGGGGGTAGAGCCAGCCGCCAGCTCGCTCAGCTCCTCGTCCGGGAGCGCCTTGCTGTGGAGGATCAGCGCATCGCACTGGCGCTGCAGCAGCGCCTGAATGGCGTGACGCTCGCGCGCGATATCGTGGTTGCCAGACATGACGATGGTGAACTTGTTGGCCTGATCGACCATGGTTTCGATGCCACGCATCATCTGGGCAAAGAAGGGGCCGCCGCAGAGGTCGCCAACCAGCACGCCAATGCAGTTGGAACGCTTGCTGACCAGTGCCTGGGCAAAACTGTTGGGTCGAAAATTCAGTTCCTTCATGGCCGCCAGTACGGCCTCACGCTTTTCCGGTGCTACCTGTGCCGTGTTGTTGATAACCCGCGACACGGTGGAGATAGACACATTTGCCAGCTGAGAAACGTCTTTAATCGTTGCCACTATCCATTCCTTTATTGTGGGGGAACCTGTCGATGCCGACGCCCGAGTATACCCTGCGGCCTGATGCAATTCCCGGAGCCAGGTCACCAGGCATGTTTCCTTTGGTAACAAAACCTTACCCGATGATACCCGGCAGCAGGGAAATTTGAAAACAGGGGCCGGCTGGCGGCCCCCGACTCAATAGGCGTGATTGAGCTCCCGCTCCGACATGAAGCGCAGCGGCTGCTGCAGCTTGTGCTGATAAATGAGATCGAACGACAACACGTTTTGTACGTAGTTGCGGGTCTCCTTGTAGGGGATGCTCTCGACCCACACGTCCATCGGCTTGTTGTCACTCTGCTCTCGCCAGCGTTTTACCCGTCCCGGCCCGGCGTTGTAGGCGGCGGCCGCCAGGATCCGGTTGCCATCATAGACATCCAGCAAGCGCTTGAGATAGGCGCTCCCCAGACGAATATTCATCGTCGGATCAAACAGTTGCTGCTCGTTGCGATAGGGCACCCCCAGCTTGCCGGCAGTCTCTTTGGCAGTAGCAGGCATCAACTGCATCAGACCGCGCGCCCCCACCGGCGACTGGGCCAGCGGATAGAGGGCACTCTCCTGACGGGAGATGGCATAGAGCAAACTGGTGTTCATGGTGCGCTCTTGCGCCATCTGGGAGAAGGTGCGCTTGAGCGGCAGCGGGAAGCGCAGGTCGAGGGCATCCCACGCCTCGGCGCGAATGCTGGCGAGAATGGCCAGCTCGTGCCACCCCTGATTGAGGGCGATATGACCAAACTCGATGCGCTGGGCCACCGGATTGCGATCCATGTTGTGGATCCACTCCGAGCGGGCCGCCGCAATCTCGTTCATCGAGAGCAATTCGCGCACCCGCAACAGGAAGGGCCAGCGCTGGCTGGCCGTGCGCCAGTCCGGTACATGCTTGACGCTCTGGTTCTTGATGCGATAAGGCACCCCGGTGCGCTGGGCGGCCATAAAGCCGTAGAAACCGCGCAGGTTGGCAGTCTCCAGATAGAGATCCCGCGCCGGTTTTTGCTGCCCCTGCACTTCAAGGGAGCGCGCCATCCAGTAGCGCCAGCGATCCTCTTTCTGACGGGCCATCGGCATCATCTTCACCCAGCCGGAGAGGCCACGCCAATCCTGCTCCCAGATGGCCAGTCGTGCCCGCAGCTCGGTGATATCGGGATCCGCCAGCTTTTTCACCGTGCTGTCGACCCAGCTGCGCTGGGCTATGGAGCGATCCAGCAGCAGGCGGCGGGCAATCGCACGCTCTACCGGTTTCACCTCGGCCTGGGTCAGGCCGAAACGGCTGCGAAACAGCGCAAGCTGGCGCAGCACCGACTCCGGCTCCTGATTGGCATAGCGGGTCAAACCGAGGGAGAGCAGCTTGCGGGAATAAGGATTGCTGCTGAAATAGGCTGGGTTCATCGCCTTGGCGGGCTGCTCGAACAGGGTCACCATCTGATCGCCATAGCTCTGCAAGCCGCTACCCAGGGTCGCGCCAAGATGGCGGATCAGATTGGGGTTTTCCGCCTCGAACGCCAGCGTCATCCGCTGCCAGATCTTCTCCTGGGTTCTCTGACCGGATGCCTGCCACAGCTGGAATAGCGGGGAGCAGGCATCGGGACGGGATTGGCCGCTCATCCAGATCTTGCCAGCCCCCTGCAACGCCTCTTTCGGCTTGCCGGTGTAATAGAGCGCCTGATAGTGCATGCAGAGCAGATCGGTGGAGCTCGGCTTGGCCGGATAGAAGCGCAGGAACTGCGACCACTGCTGGCTCTGGGCCAGATAGGTCAGATAGCTGCGCTCCAGCCGGTTGGACTGGGGGGTATCCCCATGCTGGCGGATAAAGCGGGTCACATCGTTGTAATCGGCCGCCCCCGGACGAAAGGCGAGCTGATAGTAATCGAGATAGGGCAACAGGGGATAATGGGTCAAACGGGCACGAATTTGCTGGAAACGGGCCTGATCATTGGCCCGTACGGCGTCATACGCCTGACGGTAGAGCGTCTGGTCGGCAGTCTGCGCCATCAGGGTCGGCACAAACAGCGCCGACAAAACAATTCCCCATACAGCTTTCACTGAACATCTCCATTGAGGGCAATACACCGCCCGGTGGCGGTGGGTCTACTGCCTCTCATTCTACCCGTTGCCGGGCAGCGCTACAGCGGGGAACAGGGACTATTTTTCTGACTCGCTCAGCTGCATTTCACGCAGTTGCTCCGGTCTGGTCAGCCGCTGTACATATTTCTCCAGATAGGGCACCGGCAGCGGCTTGGAAGCGAGATAGCCCTGATAGAAACTGCACCCCTGTGCCTTGAGAAACTCCAGTTGCTGGCGGGATTCCACCCCTTCCGCCGTGACGTTGAACCCCATATGTCGCGCCATGGCGATCACCGCCTCGACGATGGCCATGTTGTCACCATCTTTCGGGATGTCCTGAATGAAGGAGCGGTCGATCTTGAGCTCATCGGCAGGCAGCCGCTTGAGGTAGCTCAGGGAAGAGTAACCGGCGCCAAAATCGTCGATGGCAAAGCTGATGCCGAGCTCCTTGAGCTCGGTCATCTTGCTGATGGTGTCCTCGGCATGACCCAGCACCACGGATTCGGTGATCTCCAGATTGAGGCAGGCCGGATCCATGCCGGTTTGCGCCAACACATCGTGGATCCGCTCGACAAAATCGGTGGCATGGAACTGCTTGGCACTGACGTTAACCGAGATCTGCGGAATGTGGATGCCATTCTCTTCCCACAGCACATACTGGGCACAGGCCTCATAAAGCACCCAGTTGCCGATATCAACAATCAGGTCCGTCTCCTCGGCGATGGGAATAAATTCGGCCGGCGAGACCAGCGAGCGACCGGCTGGCTGCCAGCGGATCAGCGCCTCGACACCTATGATATCCCCTCCATCCACCATGTGCTGAGGCTGATAATGGAGAGTGAGCTCCTGCTGATTGAGAGCATTGCGCAGCTCATTGTGAATAAGCAGACGACGATCCGCCTGTTGCTGCATCGAGGCATCGAAGAAGCGACGGGTCTTGCGGCCAGCGGACTTGGCCTGATACATGGCGGTATCCGCCTGCTTGAGCAGATCATCTACCCCCTGCTCCCGATCCGGAAACAGGGTAATGCCAACGCTGGCGCCGATGTGCAGCACCTGTCCCCCATGGGTATATGGAGCTGCAATCTCGGTGATGAGCCGCTCGGCAATGATATCGGCCTGCATCTCCGCCTGGGGCGGGCTGGCCGAGAGCGATGGCAGCAGCAGTACAAACTCGTCACCACCGAGGCGGGCCAGACAATCCCCCTGTCGCACCAGCCGTTTGAGGCGGGCGGCAACCTCCTTGAGCAGCCAGTCGCCGGTGGCGTGGCCGAGGGAGTCGTTGATGGTCTTGAAGTGATCGAGATCGATAAAGAGCAAGGCGCCGATCAGGCCATCGCGGGTCGCCTCGTTGAAGGTCTGCACCAGGGTCTCGTGGAGCTGACGACGATTGGGCAATCCGGTCAGCTCATCGTAATAGGCGAGATCCTGAATGCGTCGCTCGGCCGCCTTGCGCTCGGAGATATCCTCGAAGCAGATGACAAAATGGCTGATCACCCCTTTTTCATCCTGCACCGGCGTCACTATCTCCCACTGGGGATAGGTGTGACCATCGGCATGGCGCCGCAGGGTCTCCCCCTGCCAGCGGTTGAGAGGGTTGAGCTCGTAACCCAGCCCCCCCAGATTGGGCCAGAGGTCTTCTTCCAGATGCAGGCCCAGTACAGAGTGATTGTCAAAACCGGTGATCTGGCTGAAGGCATTGTTGACCCGCAGGATCTTGAACCCGGGATCCGTGATGATGATCCCTTCATGAGTTTCAAACGCCACCGCAGATAGTCGCATCTGGGCATCGGATTGCAGCCGCTCCAGCTCGGCAACCATCCGTACCGAGAAGGTATTGAGCACCGAGGTGAGGTTGCTGGTATCCGCCGGAGCCGAATAGAGTAACGCCAGATGACCGAGCAACTGGCCTCTGGCATCAAATAGCGGCTGACCGTAGTAAGTCTGCCCGGCTGCCAGCCAGGGTTGATACTCCTGCGACTCGTCGATCACCTCGAAGCAGATGGCTCCTTGTCTGTAGAGCTCCTGACAAGGGGAACCCGCCAGCGGGTAATCCTTGAACGCCAGCCCGTCGGCGGCCAGCACCCTGACCCGGTCGGCACCGCACAGTTCCCCCACCCAGACCGCATCCACCTTGAGAATATGGGCCAGCTGACTGACCAGGGTATTGAAGAAATCGAGCCCGGTACGGGCAGAGAGCGCCTGCGCCAACTGGGTAAGCAGGGAGGTTTGCAACAAGGGCAGCGAGAGGTTGAGGGAGGATACTGCGCTGTTGGCACTGTCGAGCGGGGCCAGCCAGCCACAGCAGATCTGCTGGGTGGGCACAAACTGGCCGCTCCAGAGTACATGGTTGAGCTGCCCCCGTTCATCTTTCAAATGGCCGATAAACTGCTCGGGCAGATGTGATTCATGAAGCCGGACGAGAAAGTCGGCAAAACCGGCCTCATCTTCCGGTAACAAGCGAGTAGCCCAGGGATGATTGCCCTCCCCTTGCCACTGCTGGTATGCCCCCTGATCAGAGAGACTCCACTGATCATGCTGCCGATCGAAAAACCACATGACTTGCGTGGCTTGCTGCTTCATTTACCACTCCAACACAACAACCAACCACGTTTGATGTCCCGTCGGGTACAGCAACACCTCCTGCATCCGCTCATGAGATCTAGAGATACGCGGGAGGAGTACAAACATGCGATATCAAGCAGTGGAAACCGGACATGAGGTCGACACGAAGTGCTGCCAAGAAGGGACAGAAACGATCCTATTCCCGTCATACTGCCTGCCAGTTTCATGGAGCTCAAGCTGTTTTTGGCACGAAACCGGAAAAGATCACAATTTATAAGTTGCTGAATAGCCAAGGGAAGGTTATGTGACATGGATCACATTTCAATCTTTACCAATGAGTAATCTGAAGGTGAAGACACAAGCAAGACGACCCGAAGGGGGCCAATATGAAAATCGAAATTACCAGCAAAATCATCGACATCACCCCGGCTATCCGCGAGCGCATCGAATCCCGTTTTGAAAAGCTCGAACGTCTTCAGGTGCCTCTCATCACACCCCATGTGATTGTTTCCAAAGAGCGTCTGATGTTCACTGTCGAAGCCAGTGCTGGCATCCCCAACGGCAAACTGTTTGCCCAGGCAGAGCATGAGGATCTCTACGCCGCCATCAACGAACTGGGGCAAAAACTGGAGCGCCAACTCAACCGTCACACCGAAAAGCCGATTGCCCGTCGTGCCAATTCAGCGCTCAAAGAGCAGCCGCAACCGGATGAAGCTGACGCTTGATTGCATGCCGCAAGGCTAAAAATTCCAAAGAGCATAAAGGCGGGGTCACCCGCCTTTTTGTTGCCTGTGATTTGCCGACAAGCATCGCGCTACACCAGTGAACAGGCGCCATCAACTGAGCCAGTGCAACCGGGTATCCACCCCCTCTTGCAAACGATCGAGGATCGGTAGCAATACCAGCGGATCCTCCTGCCTCGGCACATCGGCCAGCTTTCCTTGCAACCGCTCCCGCGCCAGCGGCGACAGGTTGTCGTAGACAGCCTCATCGAGCAGCGGCTGTTTGACCGCCAGCGGCGGCGTGTGCAGCGCCAGCCAGAGCCGCACATCCACCATGCTTCCCCCCTGTTGCAGCCGCTCATTGATGGCACTGCAATCACTCCCCGCCCCTTCAGCCACCAGCACCTCTGCCGGTCTCAGGTCAAAGTGCAGACGCCAGTCACGGCTCTGGGGAGTGGCCGCCGGTTTGGCATCAAACCAGGGCTGCTCCTCCACCGCATCGGTCAGCAGGGCCAGATGCAACCGGAAATCAGCGCGATCGCCATGCTGCAGGTCACGGTTGAGGCGCTGCCCCAACTGACCCTCATCGACGAGCAGGTGATTACGGATTGAACTGGGCAGCATGAGATAACTCTCGAAAATGGCGATTTCACTGGTTATCGGCCACAAATCCAATTCTTTTAATGGAAAAATCCTGCTTAGGGGTTCACAAAACCGGAAGATCTGTTAGTATGCGCCTCGCACTTGTGGAGGGGTTCCCGAGCGGCCAAAGGGATCAGACTGTAAATCTGACGGCTCTGCCTTCGAAGGTTCGAATCCTTC